>JAGXIL010000017.1 GCA_024635655.1 Gillisia sp.
AAGATCTACCACACCATATTCTGTTGCGATGTAATGCACATGGGCTCGGGTAGTAGTTACTCCTGCACCTTCTTTTAAATAGGGAACGATCTTAGAAATTCCTTTGTTGGTCACCGATGGCATTGCTATTATAGCCTTTCCGCCTTCAGATAAAGATGCTCCTCTTATAAAATCCATTTGCCCTCCCACCCCGGAATATTGGTATTTTCCTATAGTATCTGCACACACCTGGCCGGTGAGGTCAATTTCAATAGCGCTGTTAATGGCAGTTACTTTTGGGTTTTTCCGAATAATGGCAGTGTCATTGGTGTATGCGGCTTCTTTAAAATGCACTAAAGGATTATCATCTATAAAATCATATAGCTTTTGAGAGTTTAAGGCAAAACAGGTTACGATTTTTCCGGTTTTCACTTTTTTGTCTTCTCCCGTGATCACTCCTTTTTCTACCAGGGGCAGGATTCCATCAGAGAACATTTCAGTATGTATACCCAGTCTTTTATGGTTCCCTAAATTATTCAGGACCACGTTTGGAATTCCGCCTATTCCCATTTGCAGGGTAGCGCCGTCCTCGATGAGTTGGGCAACGTGGTATCCAATTTGCTTTTCAATTTCAGTAGGTGTGGAAATTTTAGAAGTGTGTATAGGTTCATTTACTTCAATTGCTGCATGGATTTTATCAATATGAATAATTCCATCACCATGCGAGCGCGGAACGTTTGGATTTATTTGGGCGATCACCATTTTTGCTGTTTGCACTGCGGCCAGGGTAATATCTACAGAAACACCCAGGGAACAATATCCGTGTTTATCTGGTGGCGATACCTGGATAAAAGCTACATCCAGAGGTAAAATATTATTCCTGAAAAGCAGGTGGATCTCACTTAGAAAGATGGGAATGTACGCACCGAGGTTGGAATTTACAGCACTTCGCACATTACCTCCAACAAAGCAGCTATTGGTTGTAAAGGCTTCGTTATATGGAGCAGTGGTGTATCTGGCATCTCCTTCTGTATGGATCTGGAAGAGTTCTACATTTTTCAATTCCCGGTAACGTTGGCATAGTGCATCAATTAAAACGTGTGGAGTCATAGCCGATCCCTGGATAAATACTCTTTGTCCCGACTTTATCGGTTCTACTGCCCGGGATGCACTTACTCTATTTAGCTGAGAGTTCATTAAATTGATTTTTTACAGTTAGATTAAAATTGATCTCTATTTCTTCCTTAATCACAATTAATCCGAACATCTTTTTTGGGGGTTTTAGATCAAAGTCATTAATGTCAAGTTTTAAATGCCCAATAAAACAATTCACCGGTTCATTCCTGACTTCAACGGGCAGGGTGTATTGTTTTTGTTTTCCTGCTATACTTATTTTGATCGTTGCTATAGCCAATTTCCGGTCTTTCATATTTACTTCCAGGAGTTCCAGGGCAATTTCAGGATATATTTCTGTTTCGAGCAGGGCGTGAAAATCTTTGTTGATCTTTTTGTTTCCGCAGTCAAAACCCATGTTGTTGAGGCTAAGCACTGCATCTTTAAATGTTACATTAGAATTCGTCACCCGGAATTCAATTTTCTTAGTCCTTTCGAGCATTGAGGTATTGAACTCGCAGCGAAACTTATTGATATTGGTATCCCCGGTGATAGTAAGTTCACTGTCTGCAAGGATCTGCACCGTTGTTTTTTCATCTTTATCCTGTGCCATTCCTGTAACAGCAAATCCCATTATCACACAAAACAACATTAGATATTTCATGGCTCTAAATTTAAAAAGTGGGAGAAGGTTAGTTCTCCCACTTTTGGTTTTACAAACATTTTTGCTTAGAAGCTAATTGCTGCTTCAACCATCAGTCCGTTGAAGTTACCTTCGTGGAATCTGGAATTAGATCTGAAACCGTTATAATCCTGATTCACGTATTCAATTTTTGTAAGAACGTTTTTGGTAAGGAACCATCCACCGGCAATTTGCAGTCTGTTAATGTCGATCTCCACACCACTTACGTCATCCCCGGATACTGTGTTATACCTTCCACCTACATAAAAGTTCTCAGTTGGGCCAAAGCGGTAGATCAATTCTCCTGCTAATTGTGTAAAGTCACGCTCAGGACCATCTCCACGTAGGCCGCTGGCCATTTCATATGTTCCAAAGAATTCAAGTCCGCCATATTTTAAAAACGGGTTGATCATTACAGCAGTCACTTCATTCCCAAAATTTGGGTTGTAACGTCCGGAGGTAAATTGTCCTACCGGAGAAGCTCCAACTTCTTCCATCACCAGGTAGTATCTTGATCCTGCACGGTCTGCACCGTAAAGGAAAGAGTTAGGAACCTGGCTGGTGTGATATACAGAACCTGTTAATCTAAACCTTAAATCGTCCGGAGCGGCAAATTGTTCGTTGTCATATCCAATTTTTCCTAACCAGGATACTCCGTTTGCAGATGGGTTGGCAACGCTCTGGTTAAGTTTACCGTTGGTAGCCCCAACCATTCCCATGAATCCGCTATGGAAGTAATACACTTCTGCACCAACTTCTGTTGTAAAAGCGTCCATTATCAGGTTTCCAACGAATGGGTTGTAAATGGTTTGCGCATTATCACTTCTTCTAAAGTGGGCATCTCCGTAGTTATTCTCCATATGACCAATCTTGATCCTTACGTGGTCCATAACATCACTCATAAGCCCCGGGCTGATGAAGTCAAGACCATCTACCTGAATATACCCGTCTTTCACATAAGGTTCCGGGTGGTGACGGGAAGAAAGATAGGTTCTAAGGTGCATTCTTAAACCGGGTGCCAATGCTACGTCCAAATCAAGGTTGGCAGTTGGAAGGTTAAAGTTGGATCCTATATCGATAAGTCCCATGGGTACTCCTTCAGCGTTTGTCCATTCGCCCTGAGTTTCATGGCTAAGACCCTGGAACTGGATAGTTGATGCTCCTCCTACTCTTACTCTCACCCCGTCAAAGGTTGAAATAGTGTCTTTAGGTGCCTCAAACATATTGATACCCCGTTGGTCCAGTGGCCTGAAATTGTCAAGGTCACGTTGTTGTGCCTGAGACTGTAATCCAAACAGTGCTATTAAGGCAAGTCCGAAATATTTAGCTGTTGTTTTCATCGTTGTGAATTTTATGTGATAATTAATGGTTGATTTCTTTTTTTAATTATTACTGTGCCTGATTGTTGTGAAAAGTGGAATTGAATTTTACTGTTACCTGGTCTCCGGTGTTAATTGTTCCAAACATCGCTTTTGGAGGATCTACTTTAAAATCTGTCATTTTTAAGCTTTTTGATCCTGATAAAGTGATCTTGTCTCCGTTAACTTTAGCGTCAAAAGTAACATCAATTGGTCTGGTGTTACCGGCGAGGTTGAGGGTTCCTGAGGTGGTTACTTTACAATTTCCGGTGGTAGTACAATCAATGTTGTTCACTTTGGTCATTTTGTAAATGATCTGTTTGTTCCTGTCACTGTCCAGGGCTTTATAGGTGTTCTTATCCATTCCGGATTTTCCGCTTTTTAGACTTTCGGTTTTCACAATAAAATCCAGTTGGTCAATCCTAACCAGTTGTCCGTTATCAAGTTCAGCTACCAACTTTCCTTGCTGATCTTTAGCTTCGATTTCCCAATCGTGAAGATTGGAGGTTCCTTCGATTTTTAAAGTAGAAGCTGAATTGTTCAGGTTATAAGTTTGAGCTATGGTAATTTGAGTGGTAACAACCATCATTATTAAGCTTCCGAATACAAGTTTTAAGGTTTTTAAAGTTTTCATGGTTTCGTTATTAATTTGATACAAAGTTGCACAAGGAATGCCTGTTAAAGTATGACGAGTATCAGCTTTCAGCATATTTTAAATTTATTGGAATTTTGCAGCCTGAGAGGCTTCAGCAGAGGGCTGCACAAAAAAAAAGCCTCTTTAATATATAAAAAAGAGGCTGGAGTTTACTAGAAAATGGCTAGTAGATCAGTGGCAGGAGGCATCGGCCGATACCAGTTCTGTTGCAGGTGCAGGAGATACATAAGGAATTCCCAGTCCCATCCCTCTAAGGATGAACAGCATTCCAATTAAAACAACAAATACAGGAATAAGTTTTCTTATGCGGTGCCGGGTCTCCATACTTAATATGTTACCAAAGTATACTGCGGAAGTCATAAGAGGAATTGTTCCCAATTCAAATACTAGCATATAAAGGTTCCCGGATATTGCGCTTCCGGATGCAAGGGCCTCCTAGAATTCTAAATATATACCAGGCCGCAGGGGAATAACCCGTAATAGCTGCTGCTATCTAATAGCCTGGCAGCCCCAAAAATTGACCTAGCTCAACTGAAACTATTGGATAAGGGATGATAGTTTGCATATCATTTATTGGGAAAAGCATCTGCCCCGAAACGGCATCAAAAAGTTAAATTCTGTGTTAGTGTAGCAAAATTTATAATAGCATATTGTTAATTCTATTGTGTTAATTATCAAATTGTTAATATGTATTTTGGCTTAACGTTTGGTTAATTTTAAGAAAAGATTATCTTTAATACTTTATCTAAATTTTGGGGAGATGCAAAAATCAAAAGAAGTAGACCTTCACCTGGAAAATGACCGAGTCAAGGTTTTAAAAAGTTATGAATTACTGGATACCCCTCCCGATGCAAGTTTTGACCACCTCACTAAAATGGCGGCTGAACTTCTTGAAATGCCAATAGCAATTCTTACACTCGTAGATTCAGATAGGTGCTGGTTTAAAAGTAAATATGGCCTTGAAAGGCAGGAAATGGAGCGAGAAATAAGTTTATGTTCAACTGCTATTGAACAAGATAAACTTTACCTGGTCAAAAATGCCGAAACTGATAAACGTACCTGTGCTAATCCTTTAGTAACGGGAGATTTCAACCTTAGATTTTACTCCGGTGTGCCGTTAAAATCAAAAGAAGGTTATAATTTGGGAACCTTGTGTGTTCTGGATACAAAACCCAGAGATTTTAGCCAGCGGAAACAAAAGATCCTGCATAATCTCGCACAGCTTGTTGTACAGCAAATCGAATTGCGCATGGAAGCAAGGACTGCCATAAAACATCAAAATCAGATCCTTAATATTACTGCCCACGATCTTAAAAATCCTTTGTCGATCATGCCTCTGCTGGCAGATTTGATTATTGATAATAAAAATAACCCGAAAGCAATAGCAGATATTGCCAAACAAATAAAAAGTGCCGGGCGAAGAATGAATAAAACCATTGAAAACCTTTTAGAATCTGCAAGAGAAGATATGGGTAGGATCCAGTTGAGGTTAAAACCTTTGGATTTTTCCCGACTCATCAAAGGAGTGACTGCTTCAAATCTCTCTCTGGCAAGGAAAAAGCAGCAGATCTTAAAATTAGACCTTCCTAAAAGCTTACCTGTTTTTGCTGATCACCGCCGGTTGACTGAAATTGTAGATAATTTAATAAATAATGCAATTAAATTTTCTCCCAAAGGCAAATCAATCTATATATCCTTAAGAGAAGAAGGGAATATGGGAGTTTTCGAGGTTAGGGATGAAGGCCCGGGGCTTAGCAAAGATGACATCAAACATTTATTTAGAAAATTCACCTCGTTAAGCGCACTGCCAACAGGCGGGGAAAGTTCCACCGGATTAGGACTTTCTATTGTCAAACAATTGGTAAATGCACATAGGGGAAAAGTTTATGCAAAAAGCGAAGGGGCGGGTAAAGGTTCTGCTTTTGTGGTAGAAATACCACTTTCAGAAGATTCTCTAACTCAATCTTCTTCATAATAATCATTATCATTATCTGAGCCTGCAGTTTTTTTATGCTTTAGAAAATATTTGGGGCTTACCCCATATTTCTCCTTAAAAATTTTAGAGAAATAGCTCCGGTTATTTAACCCTATCTCGTTTACGATCTGCGAGATGTTATAATCTGAAGTAGCTAACATTTCTTTGGCAGCTTCCAGTTTTTCCTGTTGCATATATTTGTTGACAGTAAGGCCATACATAGCTTTGAAATTATCCTGTAGCTTATTCACATTAGTTCCTACTTCCTTTGCCAGATAATCTATGGTCAAATTTTTGTTCAGATTTTTTTTGATAATATCTATGGCGTTCTTTACATTCTCTACATCAAAACGGCGCATGATCTGGGGGGTTTTATCTTCCCGCTGGTCGTCCTGATACTGGGCGATCTGTATTACAAGCATCTCATAAAGCTTTCCCTCTACAAAAGCAGATCGTAAAAATCCGGTTAAATTTTTATTGTTGATCTCCTCTACAATATCTGCAGCCTTTAGACTATAATTTCCCTGGTAAAAAAACTTTTTTTCAGCTACAGAATCTTCAAACAGTTCTTTTAAGGTAGGTTCTAATCCTTCAAAATTATAATTTTTTCTGTTGCTGAAATCTTTTCTTACTATCTCAATACTAGAGATATAAACCTTTTCGTTTGCTTTAAAATTTAAAACGTGGCCGTTATTACCACTACTCGAAACAATTACATTTTGATAGGTGTGGATGGTATGCATGTCCTGGTCTTCCGCAAAAGTATGGTCTACCTTGCCTTCAGAACAAAAAATAAATTTTAGGGGATGCGTTTTATTTACAGAAAATTCCAGTTCAAGGTCCTGGTAAAAAGTAAAATTATATTCAATAATGCCAACACCGGAATTAAAACTGGTTCCTCTTATAGAACCAATCCCCAGATCCTCTGGTAATTCAATGATCTGTTCCCCACTGTCATTCTTAATGGGAAGTTTTAATTCTTCAGCCAGGTCTTTTATAATGTCTTCAATTGGGAGTGCTTTTACGTTTATTTTCATTTTTTCATTTTTTGAATCCTTGTTAAGAGAACAATGCTCAATCGACATTTGTAATAATAAACTCAAACCTTTTCTCCGGAATTCTACTATGGAAATTAAGAAGTTTAGAACCAAATAGTTTTAAAATTGTGTTATAAGTTGAAATCTTAAATTTAAAAACAGCTGCAAATATTGTTGATTGTCTTCAGGGTGTTTTTCAGCAGGGCTATAAAATCTGCTTTTCAAAAAGGAAATTAAAATGAATTTTTATATCTTTTAGGGGAATATAATTCTTAGAGTGGTTTTGGTGAGCCTTGGTCTTAAGGAAACACTATTGCAAACCTGTAAGAAATTGAATAAATAAAAATTTTAAGTGCTCTTTCCAGAAAAGATTTATTAAATTTTACTTCCAACATAATTTGTGCAAAGAGTAGCAAAACTATTATAGGAGGATAATATTTGATAAAGAAATACGCATATGCCAATGTCAACAATTTTTTATCCATGTAAGACCAGCATGGGTAGCTTATTGATGAACGGAATTTGATTTTTGGAATTATTTTTCAACAACCGCTGGCAGAGATTAATATTCTTAGCTGCCATTACGATCATATCCACATTCTCGTTAGTGCTGAACAGAGATTTTCGGTCAGAATTTTTTAAGCAATAGTAGGTTTGAACCGGAGGGATGCCGGAGGTAAAGGAATTATATAGAAGGGTTCTGTTAATAATTTGTTCTGCTGAAGGTTCTTTTTCGGAACTGAAAAATTCCAGGATCCTGATCGATGAATTAGAAAGCTTACTAAGAGTAAACAAGGTGTTAAGCATTTTGGCGCTATACTGAATTTTATAATCTGTTGGAAAAACCATTTGGGGATTTGCTTTAAAAAAAGCGTGCTGTGAAATAGCCAGGGCGGGGCATTTTACTTTAGTGATAACATCAGAGGTGTTTTTCCCAATGATCATTCCCTCCTTATTAGTAGTGCCCTTGGTTCCCATAAGAATTAGATCTATATTCTTTTCTGCTACCAGGGATCTTACAGCTTCTATAAAGTAATCTTCTTTATATGAAAAATGAAAACTGTGACAGGCGTCTTTAGTCGAAAATTCAGGAAAGAAAAAAAGTTCATCAAATTTCTTTTGAATTTCAGAGGGAATAGCCGCCGGATTTTTTCCAGCTTTATCTATAGATGGCGGAGCCACGTGCAATAAATGAAAAGTACATGAAACTCCTGCAAAATACTTAAAGGCATAGGCTGCAGCATTTCTGGAATTTTCTGAAAAATCGGTAGGGAGTAAAATATTCATTTTTATCTCTTTTACACAGCAAAAATACCGGTAAGGATGAGGTTAAAAAATGATTTTGGTCAGGAATTGGATACTTGTATAACAGGCACCGGTTAACTTATTTTCTTCAAGGATTCAATATCCAGGAGTTTAATATTTCTGCCCTCTATTTCCAGAAGTCCCTCTTTTTTAAAATCAGATAACGTTCTTATAAGGGTTTCTGAAGCCATTCCGGCGACACTGGCAAGGTCACTTCTGGAGATGCGAATACTTTTGGTAGGATGTCTTCTAATGTTCTGGGAAAACAAAAGAATGGTGCGCGCGGTTTTTTTCCGCACAGATCCATATGCCATCTCTATCAATTGTTCTTTAATACCGCTTATGCTATCACCCATAGCATCAATAAGATCAAATGTGATCTTATTGTTTTTTGACAGGATCTCCTTCAGTTCATCTTTAGTTACCGCATAGATGCGGGTTTCTTCCATCGCGGTGGCATTCTCTTTGTATGTCGCTAACTTATTGAAGGATGTGTTACCAAAAAAATCCCCTTCCTTATATACAGAAGTAATTAATTCTTTACCAAATTGGTCCATTTTATGACTCTTCACCACCCCTCTGTCTATAAAAAAAAAGTGTAGCCCCTGTTTTCCTTCCTCATAAATAATATCGCCTTTTTTATAATCCTGTTGATCATATTTTTTTACAAACTCTCTTAGATCCTGTAGTGAGCTTATGGCTTCTTCATTTTGGTGAGAAATTTCATGGGATTGATCCCTCATTTTCTTCAAAATAGCAACTTTCGCGAGTCTGCTCTCTATAGCGCTTAATAATTCCTCTTCTTCAAAGGGCTTGGTGAGATAATCATCTGCCCCGAGATCCATTCCTTTCCTAATATCTTTATGTTCGGTTCTTGCCGAAAGAAAAATAAAGGGAATGAACTGAGTTTCCGGATCTTCTGCCAGGGCCTTTAATACCCCATATCCATCCAGTTCAGGCATCATGATATCACAAAGAACGATATCTGGTAATTCTTTTTTTGCCAAGGTAACCCCGGATTTTCCATTAGCGGCTGTTACCACATTAAAATTGGATAGTTCCAAAAGCTCAGCAGTATTTTCCCTTACTACCGTATCGTCTTCTATAAATAAGATCTTTTTCATATTTAATTTTTTATCAGGGGTAATTCCACAATAAATGTTGTGCCTTCATTTTCTTTGCTGAAGAAATCTATAGTGCCACCCAGATTCTCCAAATGCACCTTTGCAATATTCAATCCTATCCCGGTTCCCTGGTCCAGCAAAGCATTTTCTGCCCTAAAGTAACGCTCAAAAATATGCTTTTGATCTTTTTCGGGTATTCCAATTCCATGGTCGGTAATTTTAAATATTATCTTTTCTTCCTTTACTTCGACCTCAAAAACTATGATTGAATCTTCTGAAGAATATTTAATAGAATTATTTAAAAGATTTGACAATACCAGTTCAAGGATCTTTTCATCCTGTCGCAGAATAATATTTTCGATATTTTGGGGATATTCAATTTCCTGACCGCTTTTAAGGGTAACATTGGCGTTGTAAATTACCTCATTAATGAGATTGCCAAGTTCAAAGGAAGTAAATTTATAGTTTACTTTTCCGGATTCCAGCCGCTCAATGGATAGAAAATCATTTAAAATGTTATCCAGATAATGTACCTTATTCTTTATTGTATTAAAGTGTTTCTCCCTTTTTTCCTGCTGTTCTTCAAGCTTATATTTTCCCGCCAGGACAACAGAGGTCAGGATCCCGCATAATGGTGTTTTAAATTCATGAGAAACCAGGGATAAAAATTTTGTCTTGAGCTCATTGAGTTCTTTTTCCTTTTGCAAGGCAGTTTTTATCCTTTCTTCTGCTTCTTTTCTTTTCTTGATTTCCAGCTCCAGATTAAGATTAAGGTTTTGTAATTTGGAGATGCTTTCTTCCAGCTCCCTGGTACGTACTTTTATTTTTCCCTCCAGTTCACTGTTAAGTTCCTTGATCTGGCGTTGGGTTTCCTTACGCACACTAATATCGATGATAAGGGACATAACGTATTTATTCCCATTAATCTCGAAAGGGTTTAATCCTGCTTCAACGGGGAACTCTTTTCCATCTTTTTTGATGCCGTAAAGATCCCTTCCATGGCCCATTTGCCTTTTTTCACTGTGATTAAGGAAGCTTTTAAAATGTTTTGGGTGAGCTGAGCGATAAGTGGAAGGGATAAGGATGTTTAATGGCTTATTTACTAATTCTCCCTGCTCATAACCAAACATTACAGTGGCTGCAATATTACTTGCTACTATGGTCTGAGATTCATCAACCACAATGATTCCTTCAGATGCCGCTTCAAAGAGTACATTAAATAAATTCTCGTTTTTTTCGAACATATATATATAGTAGCTGTTATCTCAGGTTGATTTATTAACTCCTGCTAATTTACAAAACTAGCTTTAAATAAATCTTTGCCCATTTCCGAGATGGCAACATTATAAAATCTAACGTCTTTTTGATTTTATTCCATAAAAAAAGCTTCCCAAAGGAAGCTCGTAAATTTCTTCTGCGTTGTGCAGATCAAGCAGCGATAACTATGTTATAATGCGTGAGCAGGTTTTGATAAAAATGTATACTTTGTTCATCACATTTTACACATGACTGCAGGAAACCATTAAGGTCTAAACATTCAAAAGTTATACCCGTATAATTGCTGTTAGAGATTGGAAGTTTTAGATCAATGGTTTGCGCTAAGTAGTTAATTTGAATATCCCTGGCCTCAAAATATTTTTTTAAAATAGCACGATGTAAACTTTCATACTTTTTACAATCTGTTTCTTTGTTGGTAATGCTGTAGGAAATCAAATTTTTTACTTCATCAATAATAAAGTCGGGGGTATAGTTATTCATGATTCAATAATTTTTAAATTAATAACTCATTTTCGTTCTTTCATGTTGCTAAGATAATATTCATCTTGTTAACAAAAACCAAAGGACCACATGATTAATAGTATATTAACGAACCTGATGAAAAATTATGAATAAGTTAAGAGGGGGGAGTATGAATAACCAGAGGAGCATTGATTAACCTGTACCTATTGTCAAGGGAGGCTGCATTTACGAAGATAGTTTCCCTTGTGCGAACAATTCCATAATCGTTGTGATTATGACCAAAGATATGATGTGGCAGCTTTAACTGCTGAACCCTTTTTGCAAGTTTTTGGCAGCCTATATGGCGCTTATCGTCTAATTCATCTAAAATCCTGTAGGGAGGAGAATGGGTAATGAGAAAATCTGTGTTTTCGGGAATTTTATCCCAATGTATTAACATGTCTTTTCCCGGTTTTTCATTAAAAGCCCAGGCACCATTACCGGGGGTATACGGAGAACCCCAGAAAGAAAAATTTTCAATCTCCACTCCCGAATCTATTAAATAGATAATATTCCCGGGAATTATCTGGTCCAGATTATCTGAATGCTTTTCCATGTAAAAATCGTGATTCCCGCCTACAAGGATCTTGTAACTATGAGGTAGTGCAGAGAACCAACTTAAAAAATCTATAGTTTCAGATTTAGTACCCGCTTCTGTAAAGTCTCCCGCATGTACAATTACATCTCCTTTAGGAATATCCATTTCCCGATGTTTGTTGTGCGTATCAGAAATACAAATGATCTTCATACTAATAATTAAAAATCCGGTGAAACTAGTTCACCGGATCTATTTACAACAGAGCAATAATAGCACTCTGCAAATATATTATTTCAAATAATTATCATTAATTTCTTCTTCTGAAGAGACATAATCTTTATCTGAAGGTAAAAGCTGTGTTGAAATTTTTGTAACTATAAAAGCAACAATAACAGCAGAAAACGCAAAAAAGAGGAATTTCACTAACAGGCTGTCTGTAAGGATGAAACTGTAAAAGCCAAGAAAAATTTCTATGGCCAAAATTCCTATTTTTAAAGCTAATTTAAATATCATTTTATAGATGGAGGGTGTTGAGTTGAAATAGATGGCAAATATACTGCCAATTATGGTTAATAAATAAGATTTAATTTATTTTGACTTAATTTTAACCAACCGGCCTAAATCATTGTGGTTTTAAAGTTAAAAATCCATAATCTGTTAACAGGTTGAATTATAATTGTACTTTAATTCTAAAATAAGGGTATTGAAGAAAGGCAGAAAATTATTTATTGTACTGGGTATTGTGATACTTTGTCTATTGGCAATTGGTGTTGTTCTAAACATATATGTCAAGGGTAAAATTGAAAATGAGCTGAAAAAAGAATTTGATTCCTCTGCGTTAAATTATGATGAACTTGATGTAAATGTTTGGGGAGGGAATACTTCAGTAACCAATCCTGTTTATATTCAAGATGGGATAACGGTTGAAGCCAGGGAAATAGGCTTAACCGGATTTAGTTATACAAATTACATTTTCAACGGTAAGATTGTAATTGACCAAATTGAATTGGTAGAACCTTTAATAACAATAAATACGGATTCTACCCTTGCTTCTGAAGCAGAGAAGCAGGCAGAAACCAGGGAAAAAGATCTAATAATAAAAAAGCTGAGCCTGAAAGGTGGTCACTTCAGGATGGTGAAAAATGATTCTGCAGAAAATTCTTTTTTTCTGAAAATAAATTCTCTGCTGCTTGAGGAAATGATCATTAATGAAAATACTTCTGAAAGGAAACTTCCTTTTGGATATGAAAATATAATTGTAGAAACAGATTCGCTGTATTTTGACCTTAATGCTGAGCATTATCTCAGTATTAAAGAGGTAAAGCAAAATTCCAATTCCCTATCCTTTACAAATTTGAAGATAGTTCCTAAATATGACAGGGGAGAATTTGACAGGAAAATTACCTATGAGAAAGACAGGGTGCAGCTAGAGGTGCCGGATGTGATGCTAAGAAATTTTTCCTGGGAATTTAAGGACAGTCTTGAAGTTAAAAGCACTGAAGCCATTATTGCTGATGCTAATTTGAAGATCTACCGGAATAAACTTTTACCAGATGACAACCGTTTCAAGCCCCTTTATAGCAGAATGCTGAGGAACATGGGTATTATAATTCATTTGGACACATTAAAAGTGCAAAATTCCCAAATTGTGTATGAGGAAAATGTTCTGGAGTCCCGGCCTCCCGGGACTTTAAAATTTGATGATGTAAACATTACGGTACACCATCTCTCAAATTTAAATATGAATTCTGATGATTTTAAGGAAACTACAGTGAGTGCAGAGGCTTTATTTATGGAAGAAACAAAAGTCACTTTAAACTGGGATTTTGATGTTCGCAACACCCGCGATGAATTTAATATTAAAGGAAGTTTGGGAAGTATTTCTGCAGATGCGGTAAACCCCTTTGTAAAACCAACCATGAATGTAGAATTGGAAGGAGATATAGAATCCCTGTATTTTAATTTCTTCGGGAATAACAGCGAAGCAACCGGAAACATGCAATTGTCTTATCAGGATTTTAAAGTAAATATTCTCAAAGATGGGGAGGAAAAGAAAAAATCCTTTCTATCTGGGATTGCCAACTTTTTTCTTAAAAATGACAGGATAGACGAAGATGTGGAGCAGGAGGAGATAAGAGTTGACCGGGACCAGACCAAATCCTTCTGGAATTTCTTATGGCTTTCTATTCAGGAAGGAACATTAAAAACTTTTCTTTAGATCTTAAATGTTATCACAGGTTTCTGGGCGTGATTTACCAGGTCTTCACTAATGCTTCCGTTAAAAAAATGTGCCAGGCCTTTTCTGCCGTGGGTACTTATACCTATTAAACCCGCATCAATGTCCTTTGCGAAATTGAGTATGCCATTTTCTACAGTAACATCGTTGAAGATATTCAGCGTGTAATTTGTGAGATCCTCACCTTCCACGAAATCATTTAAACATTTTTTTGCATCAGCACTGGTCATAAAATTATTTGAGGTATTAATATAAACTATATGAAGTTTTGCCTCAATTTGTTGAGCAAATCTTTTTGCCTGATTTAAGGTGTGCTTATTATCCATATTGCAGTCGGTGGCATATATGAAATCCTCTACTCGAAAAATAGGGTGTTCTTTTTTGATCACCAACACAGGAATGTTTGAATTTCTCACCACTTTTTCGGTATTGGAGCCCACAAACATCTCTTTAAATCCTGTAGCTCCGTGGGAGCCCATGATGATGATATCACAGTTGTGCTTTTCGCTCACCTCCATAATTCCTTCAAAAGCCTTGTTAAATTCTACGGTTTCGTGCACCTTCACATCTTTGAGGTATGGTTCCTGCAGGATCTCCTGGAAACGCTTTCTGGCGAGCTTCATAAAATAAAGAGCCTCAGGAGGATTAAGGCTTCCTCCCACTGCACTTCCGCTTGCTGCGGTACCCACGACGTTCATGGGAAGTTCGAGTAAATGGAGCAGGAAAATTTCAGCATTAAAACGATTAGCCATCTGAGCAGCTACTTTTAAGGCATTTTCCGCCTGTAGCGAAAAATCGGTGGGGACCAGGATTCGTTTCATGATAAAAGCTTAGAAATGATTGTTTTATTAAAATTACGAATAAAATTTCATTTGCAATGCTGTTTATTTTTAGGGAAAATTTTGTTATCTTTGCAGCGTTGAAACGAAAAAAATACAGCGAGGGGACGAAAAGTCCCCTCTTTTTATAAAGCATATGTTGAAGGAGCGAGTAAAAGAATTGCTTAAGGAAGCGTTTGAAGAAAATGATTCCTTATTTTTAATTTCCCTTAAAATAGAGGATCAAAATCATATTCTTATAGTGATAGATGGGGATAAGGGAGTGTCTGTAAATGATTGTATCGCGGTAAGCCGCAAGATCGAACACAATATAGACAGGGAAGAAATTGATTTTTCTTTAGAGGTAACTTCGGCAGGAGTTTCAGAGCCATTGAAATTGCCGAGGCAATACAAGAAAAATATTGGCAGAAATCTTGAAGTCCGAACAAATTCCAATAAATTTGAAGGAAATTTAGTCGCAGTAAACGAGGATGGAATAGTTTTGTCCTGGCAGGCGAGAGAACCTAAACCCGTTGGTAAAGGAAAGATCACTGTAAATAAAGAAACCAATATAGCTTTTCAGGAAATTGAAGAAGCTAAAGTTGTGATAACATTTTAATTTAAAAAGGATATGGAAAATATCGCCTTGATAGAGTCTTTTTCAGAATTTAAAGACGACAAATTAATAGATCGGGTAACCTTAATGGCGATCTTAGAGGATGTTTTTAGAAGTGCACTGAAGAAGAAATATGGAGAAGATGATAACTTTGATATTATTGTAAACCCCGATAAAGGGGATTTAGAGATCTGGAGGAACAGGGTAGTAGTTGCAGATGGGGAAGTAGAAGATCCAAACCAGGAAATATCGTTATCTGAAGCACGAAAAATAGAACCCGATTTTGAAGTTGGGGAAGATGTATCTGAAGAAGTAAAATTAATCGATCTTGGCCGACGGTCAATTTTGGCATTGCGACAAAATTTAATTGCTAAGATTCACGAACACGATAATACAAACATTTATAAGCACTTTAAAGATCTTGAAGGAGAAATTTACACTGCTGAGGTTCACCACATTCGTCATCGCGCCATTATATTGCTTGATGATGACGGTAATGAAATAATTTTACCCAAAGACAGGCAAATACCTTCAGATTTTTTCAGAAAAGGGGAAAATGTAAGAGGTATTATAGAGAGTGTTGAGTTAAAAGGAAGTAAGCCGCAGATCATAATGTCCCGAACTGCTCCTGTGTTTTTAGAAAAATTGTTTGAGCAGGAAATTCCTGAAGTTTTTGACGGATTAATTACTGTAAAGAAGGTGGTTAGAATTCCGGGTGAAAAAGCAAAAGTTGCGGTAGATTCCTATGATGACAGGATTGATCCTGTTGGAGCTTGTGTGGGTATGAAAGGGTCAAGGATTCACAGTATCGTCCGGGAATTGGGCAATGAGAATATTGATGTGATCAACTACACCAGCAATGATCAGTTATTTATCACAAGGGCATTAAGCCCTGCGAAAATAACATCCATAAAAATGGATGAAGAGAACAAGCGGGCCGAGGTAATGCTTAAGCCTGAAGAAGTTTCAAAAGCTATTGGTCGTGGAGGACATAATATAAGACTTGCAGGACAGCTTACAGGCTATGAGATCGATGTGTTTAGAGATGGAGGGGAAGAAGATGTTGAACTTCGGGAATTTGCCGATGAGATCGAAGATTGGGTGATTGCCGAATTTGCGAAAATAGGTCTTGACACCGCCAAGAGTATATTAGAACAGGATGTAGATGACCTGATACGTCGTACAGATCTTGAAGAAGAAACAATACGGGAAGTGATCCAGGTATTGCGGGATGAATTTGAGGAATAGATTTTGTTTACTAGGTAAACATTCAATATTAAATAAGAGGTAATTTAGAGGGCAATTTATGGCTGAAGCAAAAACAATGCGATTAAACAAGGTACTACGTGAATTCAACATTTCGCTAGATCGTGCTGTGGAATTTTTAAATTCCCAAGGTCACGACATAGAGGCGCGTCCTACCACAAAGATTTCTGAAGGAGTTTACCAGGTGCTTTTTGACGAATTTCAAACCGACAAAAGTAAAAAGGTGGCTTCCAAAGAAGTGGGAGAGGAGAAGCGTAAGGAGAAGGAAGAATTGCGTATGGCCAGGGAGAAGGAGATTGATGATAAAAAGAAAGCTGAGCTTAAGCAACAGGAAGTGATAAGTGCCCGAACCAAACTTGACGGGCCTAAAAAAGTAGGGAAGATCGACCTTGACAAGAAACCTGAAGAAAAGAAGGTTGAAGTTGAGAAAGAAACTCCTGCTCCGCCTGCACAAGAAGAGGCGGCTCCTGCAACCGAGGTTGAAAAACCGGTAGCAGAAGCTCCAAAAGCCGAAGAAGTAAAGCAAGCCGAAACCAAGGAAGAAGAAGCTCCCAAGCCAGATGTCAAAGCAGAAGTTAAGGAAGAAGAAACAGCAGCTCCCGAAGAAGTCAAATCAGAAGTTAAGGCCGAGGTAAAAACCGAAGCAAAAGCTGAAAGTGAAAGTCCTGCTGAAGCCAAAACAGAAGACACAACAGAAGAAAAAGAACCTGTAGAAAGTACACTTAGAACCAATTATACGAAATTAAATGGTCCTAATTTTACAGGTGAGAAAATAGATCTTTCCCAGTTTAAAAAACCGGTTAAGAAGAAAGACGAGAAGAAACCTGTAGGTGGCAGTGCTGCCGATAAGGATAAGAACAAAAAGCGTCGCAGAAGAATTAGTAAGGATGTTAAAGGTGCACCGGGAACCACGGCTCCCGGCGCAGGCGGAGGTTACAAAGGTAAAGCGGGAGCTGCAGGTGGTAAGAGACCGGCAAGACCGGCTATAGCCAAAGAAGAGCCTAGTGAAGAAGAAGTACAAAAACAAGTAAGAGAGACCCTTGAAAAACTCCAGGGTAAATCTGGTAAAGGTAAAGGGGCTAAATACAGAAGAGACAAAAGAGATCAACACCGCCAGAGAACAGAAGATTCTGCGCAATTGGAGGCTGAAAGTAAGGTCCTTAAGGTTACAGAATTTGTAACTGTAAGTGAAGTTGCTACGATGATGGATGTTCCTGTAACAAAAATTATATCTGCCTGTATGTCTTTGGGGATGATGGTGACCATGAATCAGCGTCTTGATGCTGAGACACTTTCTATAGTTGCAGATGAATTTGATTATGAAGTGGAATTTGTTTCGGCAGATATTGAAGAAGTATCAGAAATAGAAGAGGAAAGTCCGGAAGATCTTGAGCCAAGAGCTCCAATCGTAACTGTAATGGGTCACGTAGATCACGGGAAAACCTCACTTCTGGATTATATCCGAAAAGAAAATGTTATTGCAGGTGAAAGTGGTGGGATCACACAGCATATTGGTGCCTACGGAGTGGAACTGGAAGGAGGCCAAAAGATCGCATTCCTTGATACTCCCGGTCACGAAGCCTTTACCGCTATGCGGGCAAGGGGTGCCCAGGTTACAGATATTGCAATTATTGTAATTGCAGCAGACGATGATGTGATGCCGCAAACAAAAGAAGCGATCTCCCACGCCCAGGCTGCAGGAGTTCCAATAATTTTTGCTATTAACAAAGCAGATCTTCCAACCGCGAATCCCGAAAAAATCAAAGAAAAACTGGCAGGTATGAACCTGCTTGTAGAAGACTGGGGTGGTACAATTCAATCCCACGATATTTCAGCTAAAACAGGTTTAGGTGTAAAAGAATTACTTGAAAAAGTTTTGCTTGAAGCCGAAATTCTGGAATTAAAAGCCAATCCTAATAAGCCCGGTAAAGGAACCGTGGTGGAAGCATTTATGGACAAGGGTCGTGGATATGTCTCTACGATTATGGTTCAGGAAGGTTCATTAAAAATAGGAGATTACGTTCTTGCAGGAAGACATAGCGGTAAAGTTAAAGCTATGCAGGATGAGCGTGGAAAAGATGTGAAAGTAGCAGGTCCTGCTTCTCCGGTATCTATTTTAGGTCTTGATGGTGCGCCACAGGCCGGTGATAAGTTCCGGGTGATGTTGGATGAACGGGAAGCTAAAGATATCGCTGTAAGGCGAACGCAATTACAAAGAGAGCAGTCTGTAAGAACACAGCGTCACATTACTCTTGATGAGATTGGAAGACGTATAGCTCTTGGAGATTTCAAGGAGATCAACATCATTCTTAAGGGGGATGTGGATGGATCTGTAGAAGCCTTAACAGATAGTTTCCAGAAGTTGTCTACTGAAGAGATCCAGGTAAATATAATTCATAAAGGTGTAGGTCCAATTACAGAAAGTGATGTATTGCTGGCCTCGGCTTCAGATGCTGTTATTATAGGATTTAATGTTCGTCCTGCAGGAAATGCAAGACAAATAGCAGACAGAGAGGAAATTGACGTACGTCTTTATTCTATTATCTATGATGCCATCAACGATCTTAAAGACGCCATGGAAGGAATGTTATCTCCTGAAATGAAAGAAGAGATCACCGGTACTGCAGAAATTAGAGAAACCTTTAAGATATCTAAAATTGGTACAATTGCCGGATGTATGGTTACTTCAGGGAAGATCATTAGAAACAACGGAATAAGGTTAATACGCGACGGAGTGGTTGTCTTTACGGGAGAATTATCCTCTTTAAAACGATTTAAAGACGATGTTAAGGAAGTTTCCAAAGGATATGACTGTGGTATGCAGATCAAGAATTACAACGATATCAAAGAAGGCGATGTAGTTGAAGGATACCAGGAAGTAGCTGTGAAGAAGAAAATGAAGTAATAAAATATTCCGGTCTTAAAGATCCAAAAGGTTTTATGAGATCATTATAAATAAATAATTCCCGGTAACTTGTTTGCCGGGAATTTTGTTTTTATAATTTTTTTTCGGTGGGAAAAGATGTTATCAAGTTATATCTTATGCGCTCTCGCAGGCTGGAAAAGAATTAATATAAGTATCCGGATAACGCTGAAGTGCAATTTCTGAAATTACGGCCACTGCCGTTGATAATTGGGATTCTACTTTATTTCTTTTATAATTAATAAACCCTTGCAAATTAAACCAAAGTATTACACTGGAAAAACGGTATAAAAAAAACAGGCTGCTCCTTTTGGAACAGCCTGTTTTTTTTGATGCTCTGTTTTTTATCCTCTTTGAGGTTTGGGTATAAAAGCCGCAGGGAAATCATCTTTAATTTCCAGCAACACTTTATCTGCTTCTCTTCTGTTTCTGAAATTTCCGATCCAGACTTTATAATTGGGGGTTTCATATTTTATCTCTGAAGGCCAGGCCGAGTATTTGGATCGATACTCTTTGATGACCTCGCTGGCAGCATTATTATCCCCATAGTATAACTGTATCTTGTAGCGGTCTCCCAGTTTACCATCTTTGGTCATCTGAGATTTAAGCTCAAGTAATTGGGGAAGAATTTCGTTTTGCTGTATATTTACTTGGCCACTTTGAGAAAAGGCAGAAAATTGGGTTCCCAAAACAAAGATCCCGATAAAAATTACGCTTTTTAAATTTAAAATTCTCATTATAAATAGGTTTTGTGTAAATGTAGAAACAATAACTTAAACTAGGTAAGATTTATTATTTAGAACTAATATAAATTATCGGTTAACACTTCAGTAACATTTTTCAAATCGACTTTATGTGTTACTTTTGTGCCTGATTTTAGGGTGTGATTTTTACTGGATTTTTTCCATAATCGTGCCAAAAAAAGATGCTAATTCAAATTACAATATGAAAAAGGTGAAATTCCGCCATTCAGCCGCGCGAGTACTGGTTCTAAGTATATCGTTATTTCTGTCAATTAATACCCTGATTTTAGCTCAAGAAGAAACTTCTCCTACAGATAGTCAGGAGGAAGATGTTCAGGAAACGGTGCAGGGGCCGGAAGAATCTAACGTTGAATCTGATGTGAGCGGAGATGCCGCAGCGGGGAAAGCTTTGTTTAATTCTTTATGTGCCGCCTGTCATAAACTTGACGGGAACTCTATTGGGCCACCTCTAAGAGGGGTTGCAGAAAGAAGAGATATTGCATGGCTTCAAAGCTGGATCAAAAATAGTCAAGCCCTGATCAGCTCTGGAGATGAGCAGGCTGTAGAAATATACAATGAATACGGTCAGGTGGCAATGCCCCCTTTTCCACAGCTGGATGATACAGACATTGAGAATATTCTAGCATATACAAGCGAGCCAAAGGCTGTTCCTGAATCAAAACAAGCCGGTAGTGACGGCGCTGCAGCACCCGGAGCAGGAGGAATTTCAACAGATATAGTATTGGGAATCCTTGCTTTTGTGCTTTTAATGCTACTGGTTATCCTGTACTTGGTAAATAAAACACTGCGAAGATTTGCCACAGCCAGTGGAGTGCCGCTTCCTGCCAAAAAGGTGACGCGGAAACCTATATACAGATCATTTATCGAAAACCAGTTTCTGGTACTTGTAACTGCCGTTGCATTGCTGCTGGTTTCCGGGTATATGATGTATGGGTATTTTATGCAGGTTGGAATTGACCAGGGCTATCAACCGGTTCAGCCAATTCACTTTTCACACAAAATACATGCAGGGGACAACCAGGTGGAATGTAAATTCTGTCACTCCTCCGCAAGGGTTTCTAAACACTCGGGAATTCCTTCTCTTAACGTGTGTATGAACTGTCATAAATCAATTGGAGAAGTTGCTGAAGAGACTGGAACTGATGAATACAGCAAGGATTTCTACGACAAAGAAATTCAGAAATTATATACAGCCGTAGGATGGGATCCTGCTGCGCAGGCTTATACCGGGGAAACTGAACCGGTGAAATGGATCAGAATCCATAATCTTCCCGATTTCGCATACTTTAATCACTCACAGCACGTAGAGGTGGGCGGAATTGCCTGTCAAACCTGTCATGGTCCTGTAGAGGAAATGGAGATCATGTACCAGAATGCTCCTTTAACAATGGGCTGGTGTATTAACTGTCACAGGGAAACCAATGTAATGGCAGAAGGCAACGAGTACTACGAGAAAGTCCACGAAGAATTATCTCAAAAGTACGGTGTAGAAAACCTTACCGTTGCTCAAATGGGCGGTAATGAGTGTATGAAATGCCACTATTAATTAATTAAAGAAGAAATACCTAAATATATGTCATCAAACAAGAAATACTGGCAAAGTGTTGAAGAGCTTAAAGAAAAAAGCTCTGCTGTTGAGACGCTCCCGCAAAACGAATTTGGGGTAGAAATACCTACAGATGAATTTTTAGGAGACAAGAAAACTCTTGAAGGTTCAACTACTTCGCGTCGGGACTTTTTAAAATACGTTGGGTTTAGCACGGCTGCAGCATCTTTGGCTGCCTGTGAAGGTCCGGTGATCAGATCAATCCCTTATGTAGTTCAGCCTGATAGAATTGTTCCGGGAGTTGCAAATTATTATGCAACTACTGTAGCTGATGGTTTTGATTTCTCCGGAGTATTGGTGAAGACCCGTGAGGGAAGGCCTATTAAAATTGAACAGAACACACTTGCCAATACAGGTGCCAATGCCAGGGTTCAGGCATCGGTCCTTGGCTTATATGATAGTAAAAGAATTAAAAGACCAAAGTCAAACGGGGAGGTGGTTTCCTGGGAACAATTAGATCGTGATGTAAGACAGGGTTTGAATGCAGTATCAGGAGAAATTGTGATCCTTACCCAAACCTTTGCGAGTCCTTCTACTACAAGGTTAATAAACGATTTTTCCCAGCAGTATGGCAACGTGAGGCATGTGGTTTATGATACAGTGTCTGAAAATGCCGCTTTAAATGCTTTTCAGGCCCGTTATGGCGAACGCGCATTGCCAAATTATGATTTTTCACAGGCGGAGACCATTGTTTCTGTAGGTGCCGATTTCCTTGGTGACTGGGCCGGAGGAGGTTATGATGCCCAATATGCCCGCGGAAGAGTTCCGCAAAATGGCAGAATGTCACGTCACATTCAATTTGAATCTACCTATTCCCTTACAGGAGCAAATGCCGATAAACGGGTACCTGTAAAGCTTTCAGAGCAACGGGCAGTACTTGCTGCTTTGAGCAGTTACATTTCAGGGGGAGCCTCTACCAGTAATTTACCCACTGCGGTTGATGATGCTGTGGTTAAAGCTGTTTCTCAGCTTAGAAGATCAGGAAGCAGAGGAGTGGTTGTGACAGGAATACCAGATGAAGATGCTCAATCTCTTGTTCTGTCAATTAATGAAGCATTAGGTAGCCAGGTAATGGATACCGAAAATCCCCGTATGATTAGACAGGGAAATGCTGCGGCAGTGCAACAACTTGTTCAGGATATGAATGCCGGGACAATTGGAGCTCTTTTAATTGCAGGGGTTAATCCTGCGTACAGTTTACCGAACGCCGACGAATTTGTAGAAGGTTTGCAAAATGTGGGAATGTCTATAGCATTCTCAATGAAAGAAGATGAAACGGCAAAAATGTGTAATTTCATTGCAGCCACGCCGCATTTTCTTGAAAGCTGGGGTGACGTTCAATTGACAAAAAACACCTTTTCAATAATACAACCTACTATCAGGCCTCTCTTTGACACCAGGCAGTTTCAGGATTGTTTGTTGAGATGGAGTGATAATAATATTTCCTATTACGATTACATCAGAGAGACCTGGGAGCCTTCCATAGGAACAGCAACCTGGAGTGATATTATACACGACGGGGCTTTTCAGGCCAGTGCGCCTTCAGGTATTGCAGCGTCAGGTAATGATACTGCTGCTCCCGTAATAAATAATGAGGCTACAGCATTGAGAAATCTTTCTGCGGCTCCGGAAGCTGAAGGCTATGAGCTGGAGCTTTATACATCTGTAGGATTAGGTGATGGCCAACATGCCAATAACCCCTGGTTACAGGAATTTCCTGATCCAATAACCAGGGCATCATGGGATAACTATTTAAAGGTTTCCCGGGCAGATGCTGCCGAACTGGGCCTTGAAAACGAAAATGCCTCAGATGGTGCTCTCAACGGAAGTTATGTAAGGATCACAGTGGGTGATACTGTAGTTGATAACGTACCTGTTTATATTCAACCCGGCCAGGCAAAAGGCACAGTGGCCATTGCGCTGGGATATGGAAAAAAGGAAGGAATTCAGGAAGAAATGCAGGTAGGAGTAAATGCCTATCCCTTATATAAGAACTTTAGTTCTTTCCAGAATGTAAAGATCGAAAAAGTTGGCGGAGTCCATGAATTTGCCGCTGTACAGCAGCAACGGACTTTAATGGGAAGAGGGGATATTATTAAAGAGACCACTCTTGAGGTCTTTAATACCCAGGATCCCCATGTTTGGAATAAAATGCCCGAAGTTTCCCTAAACCATGTGGAAACTCCTGTGACCTCTCCTGATGTTGACCTATGGAACGGTTTTGACCGTACGCAGGGACATCATTTTAATATGTCTATAGACCTTAACGCCTGTACCGGTTGTGGTGCCTGTGTTATCGCCTGCCATATTGAGAACAATGTTCCGGTAGTAGGGAAGAGAGAGGTTAGAAAGTTCAGGGATATGCACTGGTTGCGTATTGACCGGTATTTCTCTTCTGAACCTACTTTTTCTGAAGATATTGCCAAGAAAGAAAACATGTCTGGGCTGGGAGATTCATTATCTCAATTTGGAGAACTTGAAGATCCCGCTGAAAATCCTCAAACAGTATTTCAGCCAATGTTATGCCAGCATTGTAACCATGCACCATGTGAAACAGTATGTCCTGTGACAGCTACTATGCACGGGCGCCAGGGCCAGAACATGATGGTGTATAACCGTTGTGTGGGAACAAGATATTGTGCAAACAACTGCCCTTATAAAGTTCGTAGGTTCAACTGGTTTAGATATAACAAAAATGAAGAGTTTGATTATCATATGAATAATGACCTTGGTCGTATGGTATTGAACCCCGATGTTACCGTTCGTTCCCGTGGAGTAATGGAAAAATGTTCTTTTTGTATTCAAAAAACACAAAAAACCATTCTTGATGCCAAAAGGGACGGAAGGGCTATACAGGGAGATGAATTTGAGACTGCCTGTTCCCTTGCCTGTGACAAAGGAGCTATTGTTTTTGGAGATGTAAATGATGAGACAAGCCTGGTAAAAAGGCTGAATGAAGATGGAAGAACATATCGTGCTCTGGAATACATTGGAACAAAACCTAATGTGATGTACAGAGTTAAAGTTAGAAACAGTACAGAAGCTTAATAAAAACTATTAAAGAATCAATTTATAAAAGGATATGTCTCATTACGAAGCACCTATACGAAAGCCTCTAGTTACCGGCAATAAATCCTATCACGATGTGACCATTGATGTGGCTGCACCGGTTGAAGGAAAGGCTAATAATGCCTGGTGGATAGTCTTTTCCATCGCGCTTATCGCTTTTCTTTGGGGAGTGGGTTGTATCATATATACCATCTCTACCGGAATTGGAGTCTGGGGATTGAACAGGACCGTAGGTTGGGCCTGGGATATTACCAACTTTGTTTGGTGGGTAGGAATAGGTCATGCAGGAACTCTTATCTCAGCAGTATTACTGCTCTTCCGTCAAAAGTGGAGAATGGCGATAAACCGTTCCGCGGAAGCGATGACCATATTCTCTGTAATGCAGGCCGGACTTTTTCCAATCATTCACATGGGGCGTCCCTGGCTGGCCTATTGGGTATTGCCAATTCCAAACCAGTTTGGTTCGTTGTGGGTGAACTTTAACTCGCCTTTACTTTGGGATGTATTTGCGATCTCTACTTATCTCTCAGTTTCACTGGTGTTCTGGTGGACAGGTTTGCTTCCCGATTTTGCGATGATACGTGACAGGGCGGTAAAACCTTTTCAGAAAAGAATTTACGGGATATTGAGCTTTGGATGGAGTGGTCGTGCCAAGGACTGGCAGCGTTTTGAGGAAGTTTCCCTGGTTCTTGCAGGTCTTGCAACTCCACTTGTACTTTCAGTACATACCATTGTATCTTTTGACTTTGCTACCTCGGTTATCCCGGGATGGCATACTACCATATTCCCTCCATACTTCGTTGCCGGGGCGGTATTTTCCGGATTTGCCATGGTGAATACGCTATTGATCATTATGAGGAAAGTGTCTAATCTCGAAGATTATATTACTATTCAGCATATTGAATTAATGAACATCGTTATTATGATCACGGGATCTATTGTGGGGGTGGCCTATATTACGGAGCTGTTTGTGGCCTGGTATTCCGGGGTGGAATACGAGCAGTACGCGTTCCTTAACAGGGCAACAGGTCCTTACTGGTGGGCATATTGGTCAATGATGATATGTAATGTGTTCTCACCGCAGTTCATGTGGTTCAAGAGATTGCGTACAAGTATCATGTTCTCCTTCTTTATTTCTATAATTGTAAACATAGGGATGTGGTTTGAACGATTTGTTATTATTGTAACATCGCTGCACCGGGATTACCTTCCATCTTCATGGACCATGTTCTCTCCTACATTTGTAGACATAGGAATATTTATAGGAACCATTGGATTCTTCTTCGTACTCTTCTTGTTATATGCACGTACATTTCCTGTAATTGCACAGGCAGAGGTGAAGACAATTTTAAAATCTTCCGGAGAAAAATATAAAAGACTTAGAGCTGAGCACGGGGATCACGTAGATCATTATAGTCCTTTAATAAGAGAGCCTGTGGCGAATGCTGAAGACGGACTGGTTAAAAGGGATGATCCTGCTGAAGGACCTGGTCATGAACCTACTGTTAATGCTGACGGAATGCTGGTTTCCGAGATCTATAGAGACAGAATTGATGAAATGCTGTCGCGAATAGGAACTTATGATCCTGCTTTCCAAACTGCCGATGATCTTCAAAAGCTTGAGGGTGTTGGTCCTTTACTGGAACAAAACCTTCATCAATTAGGAATTTATACCTATGAACAAGTGAGTAATTTAACCCCTGAAGATTTTGAATTGCTGGACTCTGTTATTGATACTTTCTCCCTTGAGGGCAGGTATGAGTCATGGACGACAAAGGCTACCCAACTAAAAAACAAGAAATAATGGCATCTAAAGTTATACATGCACTTTATACCGATGACGACTTGCTGTTACAAGCTGTAAGGCAGGTAAAAGAGGCCCGTTACCATATTGGTGAAATTTATACTCCTTTTCCTGTTCACGGATTGGATAAAGCAATGGGCCTTGAACCTACAAGGCTGGCAATTACATCTTTTATTTACGGGGTAATTGGATTTTGTGTTGCAGTGGTTATGATGAATTATATGATGATCGAAGACTGGCCAATGGATATTGGAGGTAAGCCTAGTTTCTCATTTATTCAGAACATGCCGTCTTTTGTGCCTATTATGTTTGAACTCACCGTTTTTTTTGCAGCCCATTTAATGGTTATAACCTTTTACCTGCGCAGTAAACTATGGCCGTTTAAGCTTGCTGAAAATCCGGATATTAGAACCACAGACGACCATTTCTTAATGGAAGTAGAAGTAGCAAATCACAATACAGATGATCTTACCAAATTTTTATATGATACGGGAGCTTCTGAAATTAAACTAATAGATAACAAATAAACACGATGAAAAGTTTATTTACTAAATCCTTACTGTTTCTTTTGGCTTTGACTGCAGTGTCTTGTTTTGACGACTCCAGGCCTAATTACCAGTATATGCCAGATATGTACGAACCTATACCTTATGAAGCTTACGGGGAGTATGATGTTTTTGTGAATGGGCAGGAAGCTAAGCTTCCCGCAGAAGGATCTGTTCCCCGGGGATGGAAACCTTATGAATATGAAAATACCCAGGAAGGTTATCAGGCTGCTAAAGAAGAATTGACAAATCCGTTGCCATATACTGAAGAAAATCTTGCTACAGGAAGACAACTGTACACTATTTACTGTGCAGTTTGCCACGGGGATGAGGGAGATGGCCAGGGTATATTGGTACAGCGCGAGAAAATCCTTGGTATCCCAAGTTATGATGATGCAGGCAGGGATATTACTGAAGGTAGTGTTTACCACGTCATGTATTACGGGCTTAATGCCATGGGTTCATATGCTTCCCAAACTTCTATCAATGATAGATGGTTGATAGATCATTATGTGATGAAACTGAAGAATGACCTCCAGGAAGGTGAAGAAAGAGCCTTTGATGAGGTAGATCCAAGTGAGGATGCAGGCAACCAGACAATGGAAAATCTTGTTCCGGCAGTAAATGCAGAAGGAGATCAGGTTCCTGAAGATCAACCAGTAACCCGGGGAAGTCAGGAGAATCAAAACCAGGGTCAACAAGATCAAAACGAAAACTAACAGCATTTAGATATATTAAATATGTACACGCTATCCAATAAATTAAAATTATTTTCGATTATCCTAATGGTTGTTGGTCTCATTGGTGTTGCCGTGGGCTTTATACTAGCTCCTGCCAATATTCAGGAGGTTGAAGAAATGGTGGCTAACCAGGAAGCGCATGGGGAGAGCCACGCCTTACCGGGAGAGACTAAAACTGAAAACGACGGGGAAGATGCAAATGGTTTGGAAGTTGTTCCCTCTGAACATGAGATTCATACCGAGCGAGTAGATGATGAGAGAGCCGTTTTAGGAGCCGATGTAAATGGTGATGAAGCGGAAGCCCATGATAATGAGCATATAGAACATCTTTTTCATCAGCTTCAAAATAAGCCATGGGCTGCATTATATGTAGCTGCATTCTTCTTTTTTATGATTCCCCTTGGCGTGTTGGTATTTTACGCCATTCAATATGCTGCACAGGCAGGTTGGTCTCCGGTTTTGTTTAGAGTAATGGAAGGAATTACCGGTTATTTACTGCCGGGAGGAATAATAATATTTATTCTATTGGTACTATCCTCTCTTCATTTAAATCATTTGTTTATCTGGATGGATCCTGAAGTGGTAGAGCATGATCCCATAATTCAAAACAAAACAAGTTTTCTAAACGTACCATTTTTCCTTATACGTGCTGCGATCTATATTGGGGGGTGGGCGCTTTTCAGGCATTTCCTTGTAAAAAACTCGCATAGTTTGGATGAAGCAGAGCCAAATGATCTTTTTTACTTCAAAAAGAACTTCAAATTAGCTGCAGGATTCCTGGTATTCTTTATAGTAACTGAATCTATGATGTCCTGGGACTGGATCATGAGTCTTGACCCACACTGGTTTAGTACTTTGTTTGGATGGTATGTATTTGCAAGTATGTTTGTCTCAGGAATTACTATGATCGCCCTGGTGACCATTTATTTGAAATCAAGAGGATATTTATTGTTCGTGAACAACAGCCACATACATGATCTTGCAAAGTTCATGTTTGGAATTAGTATATTTTGGACATATCTCTGGTTCTCCCAGTTTATGTTGATCTGGTATTCAAACATACCTGAAGAAGTGACTTATTTTGTGACCAGAATAGAAGATTACGGGATCCTTTTCTTCGGAATGGTGGTGTTAAACTTCCTTTTCCCGGTGTTACTGCTTATGAACAGTGACTTCAAGCGGGTGAACTGGTTTGTGGTAATGACGGGTATTGTTATCCTATTTGGCCACTATATAGATATTTACGTAATGGTAATGCCTGCGACTGTAGGAGAATCATGGTTTATTGGAATTCCTGAGATAAGTTCTTTACTTTTCTTTGCCGGATTGTTTATTTTTGTAATCTTTAGTTCAATGACTAAAGTTCCGTTATTGGTGAAGAGGAATCCGTATCTCAAGGAGAGTGAGCATTTTCATTATTAAAAACAGACTGTTTAAAAAGAAATTATACAATGACTCCATTTTTAATTATTATAGTAATAGCACTTTTTGCGATAACTATCTGGCAATTGTCCAAGATATATGAGTTATCCAAAGATACTGGATCTATTGACAGCACTCAGGTAGCTAATGATAAGGACAATCAAACCCAGGGTAAACTTATGCTGGCTTTTGGAATTGCCTTCTACATATTTATGTTGTATTGCTTCTGGGTATTTAGTGATAGGGCATTACCTGCTGCTTCATCAGAACATGGAATTGAATATGACAGTTTATTACTTATTTCCCTTGCGGTCATTATGTTTGTACAAATTATTACCCAGGGACTTCTGCACTATTTTTCATACCAATACAGAGGTAAAAAAGGCCAAAAAGCTTTATTTTTTGCAGATAATGATAAACTTGAATTTATCTGGACCATCATTCCTGTGATTGTACTTGCCGGACTGATCATATATGGATTATTTACCTGGTCCAGTATCATGAACATAGATGAAGACGGTGATGCAATTGTTATTGAATTATATGCCAAGCAATTTGGCTGGGAAGCCAGATATGCCGGAGATGATAATACTTTGGGTAAGGCCAATGTGAGGTTTATAGAAGGTGTTAATTCTGTTGGGGTAGACCAAAGTGATCCTTATGCACAGGATGATGTGATCACCTCAGAACTTCACCTTCCGGTTGATCGTCCGGTCATATTTAAATTCAGATCTCAGGACGTATTACACTCGGCTTACTTTCCGCATTTCCGGGCACAAATGAATGTTGTTCCGGGAATGATCACCCAGTTTTCTTTTACTCCTACTGTTACTTCAGAAGAAATTCGTGAGACTGAATATATGAGGGACAAAATTGAAAAAATAAAGCAAATAAGGCTTGATAGATCTACTGCCGGAGAAGAAGATATGGCAGATTATGAGCAATTTGAATATTATTTATTGTGTAACAAAATATGTGGAGTTGCACATTATAATATGCAAATGAAAATTGTGGTTGAAACAGAAGATGAATATAACTCCTGGATCGCGGAACAACAAAGATTCGGAGAACTTATGCAGGATGCTCCCGAAATGCAAGATCCGGAAGCTGTTGAAGCTGAAAGTGGGAATGAAATGGCTCAGGCTCAAAATTAAATTAAAAGATAAAGATTTAAAGATATGTCAGCAGTAGGACACACACCAATAGATCACGCACATGACGATCATGGGCATCATCATAAAGAAACCTTTATAACAAAATACATATTTAGTACAGACCACAAGATGATTGCCAAGCAATATCTTATCACTGGTTTGTTAATGGGGATCATAGGAATTATGATGTCTGTACTTTTTAGGATGCAATTGGCGTGGCCGGGAGAATCTTTCTGGATCTTTGAAGCACTCCTTGGAAAATGGGCTCCGGGAGGAGTGATGTCTCAGGAGATCTATCTCGCCCTTGTTACCATTCACGGAACCATCATGGTATTCTTCGTATTGACAGCTGGGCTAAGTGGTACCTTTAGTAACCTGCTAATCCCACTGCAAATAGGGGCAAGGGATATGGCATCTGGTTTTTTGAACATGATTTCATATCATTTGTTCGCTTTGTCAAGTGTTATTATGGTGAGTTCATTATTTGTGGAAGCAGGTCCTGCCTCTGCAGGGTGGACTATTTATCCACCATTGAGCGCCCTGCCGCAGGCAATTGGAGGTTCGGGAATGGGTATGACGCTTTGGCTTGTTTCCATGGCTATCTTTATAGCCTCTTCCTTAATGGGATCACTTAATTATATTGTAACTACTATTAATCTAAGAACAGCGGGAATGTCTATGACAAGGCTTCCTTTAACTATATGGGCATTTTTTGTAACTGCAATTATCGGGGTAGTGTCTTTCCCCGTATTACTTTCAGCAGCTTTAATGCTTATCATGGACAGAAGTTTTGGCACCTCATTCTTTTTGAGTGATATATACTTAAAGGGAGAAGTTCTGGCAAACCAGGGAGGATCTCCTGTGCTTTTTGAACACCTGTTCTGGTTCCTTGGCCACCCCGAAGTTTATATCGTAATCTTACCTGCAATGGGTATAGTTTCAGAAATTTTGGCTACCAATTCCCGAAAACCGATTTTTGGATATCGCGCGATGGTAGCTTCTATCCTAGCGATTGCATTCCTTTCGACAATAGTGTGGGGACACCACATGTTCGTGTCAGGTATGAATCCGTTCCTTGGTTCAGTATTTACTTTTACAACTTTATTGATCGCAATACCTTCAGCGGTGAAGGCCTTTAACTGGATCACGACGCTTTGGAAAGGGAATCTTCAAATGAACCCGGCAATGTTATTCTCTATTGCCTTTGTTTCTACTTTTATTACAGGAGGTTTAACAGGGATTATCCTAGGAGACAGTACTCTGGATATAAACGTACATGACACATATTTTGTGGTTGCTCACTTCCACCTTGTAATGGGTATTTCTGCACTTTATGGCCTGCTGGCGGGAGTGTATCACTGGTTTCCAAAGATGTTTGGAAGAATGATGAACAAAAATTTAGGATATATTCATTTCTGGGTAACTTCCATAGGGGCATACGGAATTTTCTTCCCAATGCACTTTATAGGAATGGCAGGTTTGCCAAGAAGGTATTATACCAATACATCTTTCCCATACTTTGATGACCTTATGGATCTGAATGTATTTATGACTGTATTTGCAATAATAACTGCGGCTATCCAGCTGGTGTTCTTGTATAACTTTTTTGCCTCCATTTTCTACGGAAAAAAAGCTACTCAAAACCCGTGGAACTCCAATACTTTGGAATGGACTACTCCGGTAGAGCATATCCACGGCAACTGGCCTGGTGCAATACCTCACGTTTACCGCTGGTCTTATGACTACAGTAAGACAAATGAAAATGGGGAATATGTGATCCCGGGACAGGATTTTGTGCCACAACATATCCCTCTCCAAAAAGGTGAAGAAGAACTAAATCATTAAAGTGATCTATTATAAATTATTAAAAAAGCCTTTTCAATTGAAACTTGAAAAGGCTTTTTTTTGTTGTTGTAAGAAATCAATATTTCAAATTCCAAAGAATATAGATCATATTCGAGGCAATTCCCAGCCATTATGATAATTAGCTTTTAGCAGCTCATTGGCTTCATCATCATTAGTGAATAAGCCACTGGCCTCATTCCAGTTTACTTTTCGCCCGGTTTTATAGGCGATATTTCCCATATGGGCATTTATAGCGGCCACACTCCCTGTTTCTATTCCGCAGTTGAGCATAGAAGAATCACCCGATTTAATAGCTGCTATGAAATTTTTGGCATGATTATCCAGTGCATTACCCGCAGGTTCCTGTAGGGCTTTCCGTTCCACTTTTTCAATCCATTCCCCATCCTGTTGTTCTTTTTCCGGAATGACTTCCCATCCTCCCCTGTTTACAACCAGGGTGCCATTGTTCCCTATAAAGGCTATGCCTTCATTTCTGCCGTAATTCCCGCCATCTATTCCGGTAGCATGTTCCCAAAGCAGGTTAAAATCTTCGTAATCGTAAACGGTCTGTAAAGTATCTGGTGTCTCAGAAGCATCGTTGGGATAAGCAAATTTGCCCCCGGATGCCAGTACCGATTTAGGAGCTTTTGCACCCATGGCATACAGCGCAATATCAATTTCGTGAACACCCCAGTCTGTCATTAATCCACCGGCGTAATCCCAGAACCACCTAAAATCAAAATGGAAACGGTTCTCGTTAAATGGACGCGTGGGAGCAGGTCCCAGCCACATTGCATAATCCACGCCGGGTGGGGGAGTGCTGTCCGGTTTTACCGGGACAGGCTGCATCCAGCCCTGGTAGGCCCAGCATTTCACCAGTCTTATTTTTCCAAGCGCACCAGATTTGACATAATTTATAGCATCGTCATAATGCTGCCCGCTGCGTTGCCATTGACCTACCTGCACTTGTTTGCCGTACCGGTTTGCCGCGTTTACCATAATATTACACTCCTCGATGCTGTTGGCCAGAGGTTTCTCAACATACACATGTTTTCCTGCCTCCACAGCATGCACCATATTTAAACAATGCCAGTGGTCTGGTGTTCCTATTATGACCACATCAATATCTTTATTTTCCAGCATTTTGCGGTAATCCTTGTACTGAGTCGGGGTATTCCCGCGTATTTCTTTCACATTGGCTGTCCGCTCATCCAGTACCCTTTGATCGATATCTGCCAGGGCTATACAATTTACCTCGGGCATTTTGAGATGTGCCTGCATATTAGACCAGCCCATGCCTTTGCAACCGATAAGCCCCACGTTGATCTTATCATTTGCGGAAACCCCGGCTAAATTACGCAAAAACGGATTTGCAGATAAATAGCCCGGCAAACTAAGGCCTGCTGTAGCTAATGCTGTTTGTTGTATAAATCTTCTTCTGGAATTATTTTTCATTGGTATAGGGTTTTAAGGTCAGGTGTATATAGTATTGTGAAATAGGAAATTTAGTCATCGAGTTCTCTTACCCAAATGTTCCGGAAATTCACCAGATCTCCGTGATCCTGAAGGTGGATAGGGAGTTTTTCCTCGTGGGCAGTGTAGTGGGGAATTCCTGTGTATACTGTGGGTCCCCTAAGTTCAAAGTTATTCTGAACGAGAATTCCGTTATGAAAAGCAGTTATTTTAGCCGGGCTTATAAGCATCCCGTCCTTATTAAATCGCGGAGCGGTAAAGAACACATCATAAGTGTTCCATTCTCCCGGTGGTTTTGTGGCGTTAACCAGGGGAGGAGATTGTTTGTAAACGCTGGCCGCCTGTCCATTGGTGTAGGTTTCATTCTCGTACGAATCCAGGATCTGGAGTTCATATTTGTTCATAATATATAGTCCACTATTTCCCCGGCCCTGTCCTTCGCCTTTAATTTCAGTAGGAGCACTCCATTCCAGGTGAATTTGAACATCCCCAAAATCTTGTTTGGTCCTTATTCCACCACTTCCGGGAT
>JAGXIL010000090.1 GCA_024635655.1 Gillisia sp.
AATAGCACAACTTTTTTCAATTTCAATTTTCTCTTTTCCGTCTATACTTAACAAGGCTCCCTTGAAATTGATCTGATCCCCGATTATAGTTGCTAAAGCCCCTATAGGTGCGGTACAGCCTCCTTCCAGGTGCCTTAGAAATTCACGTTCAATATGAACACACATTTCAGATTCGGTGTGGTTTAATGCAGAAATTGCTTTGCGACAATATTCATCTTTTTCCATGGCCACCACAAGCATAGCGCCCTGGGCAGCTGCAGGAAGCATCCAGTCTAAATCGAAATGATTTTCGGGGGTGAGGTTAATTCGCTCCAGTCCGGCTGCGGCAAAAATGGCTCCGTTCCAGTCATTGTCATCCAGCTTTTTCATCCGGGTATTGACATTTCCTCTTAAATCTACCACTTTATGCTGTGGATACCTGTTAAGCCATTGAGATCTTCTTCGCAGGCTTCCTGTTGCAATGGTGCCTGCACTATCCAAAAAATCCAGTCCCTTATGAAGTAATATATCATTTGAATTAGCTCGTTTTAAAACGGCCGCCTCTACAATTCCCTTAGGAAGGGCAGTAGGGACATCTTTCATGGAATGCACAGCGATATCAATGTTCCCGGTAAGCATAGAAATGTCCAGGGTTTTGGTGAAGATACCTGTAATTCCCATTTCGTACAGAGGCTGCTCCAGGTTGAGGTCTCCTTCAGATTTTACGGGTACAAGTTCTGCAGTATGCCCCAGTTTTTCCAAAGCACTTTTTACAGTATTCGCCTGCCAAAGAGCCAGTTCGCTATCTCGCGTCCCAATTCTTATTGATCTGTTCATTTGTAGGTGTCTTCCAGTTGAAAAACGCGCTGGATAAGCTCCAGGCTTTCATCTGTAGTATTGGAATCATCTTTAAGATGGTTAGCAAAATGATTCATAATTTTTTGAATGATCCTGTTGCTTACAATTTCTGCCTGCTCATCATTAAAGTCGGAAATCTTTCTTCGCTGAAAGTCCAGTTCGGCATCTTTCATAGTTTTCAGCTTCTTCTTTAATGCTTTAATAGTGGGGGCAAATTTTCTGTTTTCCAGCCATTTGTTAAAATCACCCTCCACTTCAGCTATGATTTCTATCGCCTTTGGAATATGTTGTTTTCTGCGTTCCAAAGTCTCATCTGTCATTTGGGCCAGGTGATCTAAATGCAGCAGTTTTACATTTTCCAGTTGCGTGACATCATCAGCAACATTCTTAGGAATAGAAAGGTCCAGGATTAACAGGTTTTTTTCCGAAGAAATTAAATCCCTGGTTATAGTGGGATTTTGAGCCCCGGTGGCAACGATAAGAATATCGGCCTGCTGGACTTCAGATTTAAGATCTGAATAATCTTTTACTCTTAAATTAAATTTCCCGGCAATTTTTTCAGCCTTATCTTTTGTTCTGTTGATAAGGGTGATATGATTGTTCTTGGAATGTTTTACCAGATTTTCGCAGGTGTTACGCCCAATTTTTCCTGTTCCGAAGAGCAAGATATTTTTATTTGCCACATCTGCCACTTCCCTTAAAATATACTGTACAGAAGCAAAACTTACCGATGTTGCACCTGAAGAGATAAGCGTTTCGTTTTTAATCCTTTTGCTTGCCTGGATCACTGAATTGACTAAACGTTCTAAAAACGGATTGGCAACTCCTGCCATTTTGGAATTTACAAAGCCTGTTTTGATCTGGCTAATGATTTCAAAATCACCAAGGATTTGACTGTCAAGCCCTGTGCCCACACGGAATAAATGAGATACTGCTTCTTTGTTTTTGTAAACATATGCCACTTTCTCAAACTCCTCTACCGTGCCGTGAGTATGTTCACATAGTAATTTTATAAGCTGAAAGGGATGTTGGGCAAAGCCGAATATTTCTGTGCGGTTGCAGGTAGAAGTCACTAAAAGACCTTCTAAACCTTCAGTTTTAGCCTGGTTTAGAAGATTCTTTTTCGCTTCTGCTGTTAAGGAAAAATGCCCGCGTATGGCCGCATCAGCTTTTTTATAGCTTAGGCCAATTGTATAAAAATGTTTCCCTCTCGAGATATGAGTGTTTTCCATGAACCTGTTTAGGTATTCTGCAGCAAAAGTAATATATACTTAAAAGAAAATATAACGCTCAAAGTACTAAATGTGTCGTTTCCTGATAAATATCATATAATCGACCTTGGTTTTTTAGAATTTGGCTACTTTTGTTGTATAGACGGAGGTCAAAACGCATTAGTTTAGATTTATTCTAAATAATAAAAATTAATTTTCATGAAAGCTGAGGAAGAAAATATCGCTGGAAGGTTTATTGATGAAACCAAAATTGAGGATGGATTTTTCATTCTCAAATTCCAGAATGAAGAGGAGGAAATCAAGAGAATAACCCGCGCAATTGGCAGCAGTTACATCCAGTTTCATTTTTGCGTGAAAGGTAAAAGTATTTTTTTATTCAATAACGGAAATTACCAGTTGCCACTGCAAGAGGACCGTTCCCTTTTATTGTATAACCCCAAACAGGATCTGCCGCTTAATTTGGAAATGCAGCCAAAATCCTGGGTTATTTCATTAGTAGTTTCTATTGAAAAATTCCATTCCCTATTTTCGCAGGAAGCAAAATACATCCCTTTTCTTGCTCTTGAGAACAAGGATAAAAAATACTATCAGGATGGAAAAATTTCCCCTTCCATGGCAATTGTTTTAAATCAATTAATGAACTTTAATCTTATGCCCAGCATTAAGTCTTTGTATTTCAAAGCCAAGGCGTATGAGCTGTTAAGTCTGCAATTCAACCGGGCGGGAGATGCTAACGTAGAACAGTGCCCGTTTTTAAGCGATGAAGAAAATATAATGAAAATCCGGAAAGCGAAGGAGATAGTAATTTCCCGAATGGCAGAACCACCATCACTTCAGGAACTTTCTGATGAAATAGGGCTTAGTCTGAAGAAATTAAAAGAGGGTTTTAAACAGATCTACGGGGATTCGGTTTACAGTTTTTTGTTTGACTACAAAATGGAATTTGCGCGTAAGCTTCTGGATAGTGGAGAATACAATGTCAATGAAGTGGGATTGAAAGTTGGTTACAGCACCGCAAGCCATTTCATTGCCTCCTTCAGAAAAAAATTCGGTACCACTCCAAAGAAATATATCATGTCCGCTTCTACAACTTCTTAAACGAAATGCTATGAACAGGTTTTTTACACTTTTAATATTTGCGTTGATGTGTTTTCAATCCTGTGCATTGCCAGCGCAAAATAAAGAAGTATTAATTTTTCACAAGACTGAAGGATTCCACCACGAATCAATTCCGGATGGTGTTCGGGCTATTGAAGAGATTGGAAAAGAAAACGGATTTAAAATTACTGAAACTGCCGATGCTTCCAAATTTCAAAGGGATCAACTCAACGCTTACGATCTTATTATTTTTCTAAGCACTACTGAAGATGTATTCAATGAAGAACAGCAGCAGGTGTTTAAGGAATACATCGAAAACGGCGGAAATTTCTTCGGAATTCACTCGGCTACAAATACCGAATATGATTGGCCGTGGTATGGAAATCTAGTAGGCGCATATTTTACGGACCATCCTGCAATTCAGGAGGCCAATATTATAGTAGAAAAACCAGAACATCCCGCAGTTTCACATTTACCATCGGTATGGAAAAGAACAGAAGAATGGTATAATTTTGAAGATATAAATCCGGACAATATTGTACTTCTAAGTGTGGATGAAAAATCTTACGAAGGAGGAACCCACGGCGATTTTCACCCTATAGCGTGGTACAGATACCTGGATGAGGGAGGCATATCTATTTATACAGGATTGGGTCATTCCAAGGAGTCTTTCCGGGAACCCCTGGCTGTAGAACATATTCGCAGGTGTATTTTAATTGCCTTAGGAGATTTGCCGGAATGAATTTTTGGTCTATCTCACCATAGGAAAGAATAATGCCCAAACATAATTCCCCCGTTTATAAATATTAAATTTGTTATTGAAAAAGAAAAGTTATGAGTAAAGGTGTACTTCTGGTAAACCTTGGATCACCCGATAGCACAGATCCTAAGGATGTAAAAAAATATTTAGGGGAGTTTTTAATGGATGAGCGGGTGATTGATGTGCCGCTTTGGGCACGAACCCTGCTTGTTAAAGGAATTGTATTAAATACCCGCCCAAAACAATCTGCAGCAGCCTATCAAAAAATATGGTGGGATGAAGGCTCTCCTTTAATTGTGCTTTCTGAAAGATTGAGAGATAAGATTGATGATAATACTTCTATACCTATAGTTCTGGCTATGCGATATGGAACTCCAAATATTAAATCGGGACTTCAGAAACTACACGAGCAGGGAATTGATGAGGTTCTCATTTTTCCGCTTTATCCGCAATTTGCGATGGCTACTACTGAAACTATTCTTGTTTTGGCAGAGGAATTGAGAAAAGAACATTTTCCGAACATGAAATTTACTTCGGTTCCGGCATTTTACAATCATCCCGATTATATCCGAACCCTTGCTAACAGCATTTCTGAAAATTTAAAAGGCGTGGAATTCCAGCATCTCTTGTTTTCTTATCACGGGGTTCCGGAAAGGCATATCAGAAAAAGCGATATCACCAAATCCCATTGCCAGATCGATGGCTCCTGCTGTAAAACTGCTTCTGCCGCACATCAATTCTGTTACAGGCACCAATGCTTCGAAACTACCCGTTTGGTTGCAGAATATCTGGAGCTTAAAGAGAGTTCCTATAGTGTTTCCTTCCAGTCCAGGCTCGGATTTGACCCATGGCTGCAACCTTACACAGACAGAACTATTGAACGGTTTGGAAAACAGGGCATGAAAAATTTAGCCATAGTGACCCCCGCTTTTGTAAGTGATTGCCTGGAAACTTTGGAAGAAATAGCCATGGAAGGAGAAGAGATCTTCCACGAAGTAGGAGGCGAGAAATTTAAAGTTGTGCCTTGTTTGAATGATAGGGATGACTGGGTGAAGGTGTTGTCAAGATGGATTGACGAGTGGGCATTTTCAAACCCTGTTGAAGCATAATGGCACAACTCAATGCTGCGGCATTAGGAAATGAACCTATAGGTAAACTACTTATAAAACAGGCAGTACCTGCTTCTATAGGGATCCTGGTCATGTCACTCAACATTTTAGTGGATACTATTTTTGTGGGTAACTGGATTGGGTCCATTGCCATAGCTGCCATAAATGTGGTTCTACCCGTTTCTTTTTTTATTGCCGCCCTGGGTATGGCTATAGGAATTGGCGGTTCTTCGATTATCTCCCGTGCATTGGGCGCAAATGAAAAGGAAAAGGCGCGTAAAACTTTTGGAAATCAGATCACGTTAACCGTTCTGCTTACTGTCCTTATGGTAGTAGTTGGCCTCACTTTTGTCAATTCTCTTATTCCTGCATTTGGCGGAAAGGGTGATATTTTTGAACCTGCCAAAGTTTACTATACCGTAGTTCTCTATGGAATCCCGTTTCTGGCGCTTTGTATGATGGGTAATAATGTGATAAGGGCAGAAGGCAAACCGAAATTTGCTATGATCGCCATGATCATTCCTTCTGTTGGGAACCTTGTTTTGGACTACATTCTTATCAACGTAATGGATATGGGAATGTTGGGTGCAGCATGGGCAACAACAGCCTCCTATCTATTATGTTTTGGCTATATAGTTTGGTTCTTCCTTTCCAAAAATTCTGAATTAAAGATCAATTGGGGCCACCTGGGATTTGATATGGCTATTTTAAAGGAAACTTCTTCTTTAGGATTTGTTACCCTTGCCCGACAAGCAGTTGTAAGTATTACCTATTTATTGATGAATAATATCCTGTTCGATCTGGGCGGGGAAGACTCCGTTACCGTTTATGCTATCATTGGCAGAATGCTGATGTTCGCCCTTTTTCCTGTTTTAGGGGTAACCCAGGGATTTTTGCCTATTGCCGGTTATAATTACGGAGCTGAAAAGTGGCAACGGGTGAGAAAAAGCATCAATACCGCCATTCTTTATGCCAGCGGATTAGGATTGCTTGTCTTTGCCGGGATCATGTTTTTTTCAGAAGATATTGTTTCAATTTTTACTTCCAATCCCACAGTTATTGCCGAAACTCCCTCTGCCATGCGGTGGGTTTTTGCTGCTACGCCTATTGTGGCGCTTCAGCTTATTGGATCGGCTTATTTCCAGGCTATAGGAAAAGCCATTCCGGCATTGCTGTTAACCCTGTCAAGGCAGGGATTCTTTTTTATTCCGCTGGTATTGATCCTGCCAATGTATTATGGAGAGATAGGGGTGTGGATAGCATTTCCATTAGCCGATGTGCTTGCCACTATAGTCACAGCATATTTCCTCAACAGGGAGATCAGGTTAAAACTCAATCCGGCGATACCAAAAGTTTATTCTGAAGGAGATATTTGAAATGTTTATATTTGTTTAAACAGCTAATTCACGATATAGCTTTCTAATCCTATTATGGCAGTATTTTACACTCTTCAATACATTCCAAAAAATTCCTGATCTGTGCTCGAGTACTACAATTATCTCAAAGCTTTACATTTAATTTTTGTGATTACCTGGTTTGCAGGCCTTTTTTATATTCCCCGATTATTCGTGTACCACATTGAGGCGGCACAAAAACCGGAGCCGGACAGGACAATTTTATTAGGTCAGTTAAAATTGATGACCAGGCGACTGTGGTATATCATCACCTGGCCTTCTGCAATTCTGGCAAGTGTTTTTGCAATCTGGTTGATCTATTTAATGCCTTCCTGGCTTGAGCAAAGCTGGATGCTGGTAAAATTAGCTTTCGTACTGCTGTTGTTTGCCTATCATTATAAATGTCACCTGATCTTCAAAGAGCTTCAAAAAGATGTGATAAAGTGGAGTTCCAATGGGATGAGGATCTGGAACGAAGGTGCGACCCTTATTTTGTTTGCCATTATTTTTTTGGTTATAGTGAGAGATGCTGTCAACTGGATATATGGAGTGATAGGAATAATTTTATTATCTGTAATTTTAATGTTGGGATTTAAAATGTATCAGCGTATAAGAAACAAAAATTCTAATGCCTAGTGTGGTGTGATAATTGTTTACTGATGCAAAACTATAGGTAGCATAATGAAGTTATTAAAACTCTCTTTAAGGAACCGAATTTTCATATCCATGATCCTGTTGGTTTTAGGAACTTCTATTCTTATTGCCGGAGTGACTGTTTATCAATACAAGCAGGAATCTGAAGCATACCACCGCGATCGCCTGGAGAGAAAAGAACAGGCAATTAGAGAAAATATTAAATATGTTCTGGAAAGTACCACCCACGTGGTAAATACCGCAAATATGCCGGTGATCCTGAAAGACCGGGATAAGATTTTTGAGATCGCCCAGGTACACGATATGCAGATCAATATTTATGACCTGCAGGGAAGATTACTTATTCAATCCAATGAATCTTTCTTCAGGGATACCACCAATACACAAATACCTTCCAATATCCTTAAGGAGCTGGATTCCTCAGTAAGCAAAAGATATATAAAAAAGTCTGAAGTAAACGGACAAAAATTCCAGTCGGTATATACCATTCTAAATGACAATCAATTCAAACCACTGGCTATTCTTTACCTTCCTTATCTTCAGGATGACGGGATGCATCAAAAGGATCTGAATGATTTTTTGATGAAGCTGGGAGAAGTTTATCTGCTCATGCTTGCCCTGGCCATTTTACTTTCTTATTTCCTGTCTAAATACATTACCAAGTCCCTGAAGATCGTTTCAGAAAAAATTATTGCAACCAGGCTTGATAAACGGAATCAAAAAATCGAGCTCGAAAATGCTTCAGAAGAGATTTACGCCCTTGTTGCTGCTTATAACAGTATGATCGACGAACTGGAGGAAAGTGCAGTAAAACTGGCGACAGGAGAACGGGAACAGGCGTGGAGGGAAATGGCAAAGCAGGTGGCTCATGAGATCAAAAATCCGCTTACCCCTATGCGGTTAAGTGTACAGAGTTTTCAAAGAAAATTTGATCCCAACGATCCCAATATCCACCAGAAGGTTGAAGAATATTCGAATACGCTGATTCACCAGATAGACACCATGAGTGCCATTGCATCGGCTTTCTCTAATTTTGCGAAAATGCCGGCTCAGCAAAATGAAACGCTTAATGTGCCAAAGATCGTTAAACTTGCACTCGATATCTTTAATGAAGATTATATTGTTTTTGATACTGAAAAAGATGAGATCCTTGCCAAATTTGACAGGACGCAACTCATAAGAGTAGTAACAAACCTTGTAAAGAACGCCACACAGGCTGTAGAAGACGGTGAAGATCCCAGGATCCTGGTAAAGGTGGAAGAGCTTGAGGACATGGTAAGTATTTCAGTAGCTGATAATGGAGCGGGAATACCGGAAGAGAATAAAGAAAAGGTCTTTGAACCTAAATTCACCACAAAATCAAGTGGAATGGGGCTTGGCCTGGCTATGGTTAAAAACCTGGTAGAAACATACGGTGGAAGTATTAACTTCACCTCGAAAGTCAATAAGGGAACTGTTTTTACGGTAAGATTTCCGAAGGAGCACGTACCAGCTTATAAAACGTAATATTCACCCTTAACAGGAAAAGAAAAAACCTGTTGAGATAAAAAGTAATAAGGATGAAATTCGAGAATATTTTAAATGATAATCAGGACGGGATATTAACCATAACCATTAACCGCCCTTCCAAATTAAATGCTTTAAACAGAGATACTATTCAGGAATTGCATCAGGCTTTTCAAGATGCTGAAAGTGATGAATACGTGAAGGTCATTATTTTAACCGGAAGCGGGGAAAAGGCATTTGTAGCCGGGGCTGACATCAGTGAATTTTCAGATTTTTCTCCTGAAGAAGGCAAAGAACTTGCAGCAAAAGGCCAGGAGATCTTATTTGATTATGTAGATAATTTTCCTAAACCTGTAATTGCAGCGGTTAACGGATTTGCCCTGGGTGGCGGACTTGAATTAGCATTGGCAGCACATTTTAGGGTGGCCAGTGAAAATGCAAAGATGGGGTTACCCGAAGTTTCCCTGGGAGTGATCCCGGGTTATGGAGGTACCCAAAGATTACCACAAATTGTTGGCAAAGGCCGGGCCATGGAAATGATCATGACTGCTGGAATGATAGATGCAAGTCAGGCGCTTCAGTATAATTTGGTAAATCATGTGACTACTCAGGACGAGCTTTTAGAATTCACCCACCAAATGGCTTCTAAAATTGCCGGAAATTCTTTGGTTGCGATAAAGTCTGCTATAAAAGCAGTAAATGCAAATTATGAAGATGGGGTAAATGGTTTTGAAATCGAAATTGAAGAATTTGGAAGATGCTTTGGTACTGCCGATTTCCGGGAAGGAACAACCGCCTTTTTAAATAAACGAAAAGCAGATTTTCCGGGAGAATAGATAAAAATCTTCTCATCCTGGAGAACAGAATTAATATGGAATTTTTCCTTAAATTAGGAATTATTCCATATTTTTGTTTTATGTCAAATGGAGAGAATATTGTAAAAGGAAGAGGCGCACAACTCAATGTCGCGAACAGGTTTGATTCGCAGCATCATGAAATGCGGGACGATTTACTCAATTACTGTGCTATGGAAGGAGACGAAGCAAGTAACTCCAAAACCGTTCTCATAGATACTTTTCCTAAATCCATAGTTAACAAAGTTACCAGTCCCGATTTACGTATGGGTTTTTCCCTGAATCCTTACCAGGGTTGTGAACATGGCTGCGTGTATTGCTACGCCAGGAATTCACACGAATATTGGGGTTACAGCGCGGGTTTGGATTTTGAACAAAAGATCCTGGTCAAAAGGAATTCCGTAGATCTGCTGGAGAAAAAATTGCAAAGCAAGCGCTGGGAAGCCGCACCCATTGTTCTTTCCGGAAATACAGATTGTTACCAGCCCATTGAAAAGAAACTGGAGATCACCCGGCAACTGCTCAAAACATTTTTAAAATATAAACACCCGGTTGGGATCATCACTAAAAATGCTCTGATCCAGCGGGATATAGACATTCTGAAAGATCTTGCTGCAGATGGCCTGGTGCACGTGCACCTATCCATCACCTCTTTGGATGAAAAGATGAGAAGTTTACTTGAACCCAGAACTGCCTCAGTAAAAAAACGGCTGGAAACCCTGGAGAAGCTCTCGGCTGAAAATATTCCTGTACACGTGATGATGGCACCTATCATTCCCGCAATTAACAGTCACGAGATCCTGCCTTTGGTAAAAGCGGTAGCAGAAAGAGGCGCTTTGGGTGTAGGTTATACCATGGTAAGGCTTAATGGTGCCATAGGAGGTATTTTTACCGACTGGATCAAAAAAACCATGCCCGACAGGGCAGAGAAGGTACTGCACCAGATCGCGGAATGCCACGGTGGAAGTTTGAACGACAGCCAGTATGGCCGCAGAATGAAAGGCGAGGGCAATATTGCGGAACAGGTAGAACAGCAGTTCACTATTGCCCGAAAAAAATATCTTAAGGACAGAACATTAATGCCATTAAATTGTGAATTGCACCGGGAATCTAAAGATGGGCAATTAAAATTATTTTGAAAGGCAATTATTTATTCCCGAAATTATACTATTCCCAGCCCCAGTAAAATAGAAAAGATAAGCAGCATCGCTCCTATAACGAGTTGCAGCGTTTTGATGGTAATTTTTTTCAAAACCTTATTACCAATAAAAGCTCCTGTAAATGCTGAAAGAACTGCTGCAAATAATAACTGATAATTAATACTATCCCCTAGTTTTAGGATATCTGCAGCGTAAATGCTTAGTCTGGAAATATCGATCAAAACCGCAATAATAATTCCCGTTGCTATGAATTCTTCCTTACCTAAGTTTGCCTTTATTAAAAATGCCGTCCTTAACGCTCCCTGATGCCCTGAAAGCCCACCAAAAAATCCGCTTAAGACACCACCCAGCGGCAGGAATTTTTTGTCAATACTGATTCTGGTTAGATAGGGCACCATATCAAATAGAGCGAAAGTAGCAAGTAGTATGGCTATGATCATTTTTAGCGGAGTGATTTCAAATACATTTTCATTGATCGAGTAGGTCATGATGGGATCTGTACCTGCTAACAGGGTAAGAATGTATGCACCAAGAAGAGCAAACAGAAATGCGGGGATCCCAAATTTTAAAATGATGACTTTATTCGCACGCTTACCTATAAGGGTGAGCTTGAAAAGGTTGGTAAGAAAATGAACAATTGCAGTTAAAGCCACCGCTAATTCTACAGGAAAAAAGTAAGCAAATACCGGAAGAAGTACCGTCCCCAGACCAAATCCAGAAAAGAAAGTGAGTCCCGAACCCAAAAGAGCAATAAGACATATCAGAATGTATTCTATCATTAAGCAGGTTCGCTAAAACTATAAATTTTAAAGTGCCACAAATATAGAACTTGTAGACAAGAAAATAAACTGCGTAAGCAGTGGGAGATTAAATTCGCTTATCTTCTGAAAAGGTCTTAGTTTTTGTTAACTGGGACAGAATTGGGATTAGCCTCCCTGACCAGGTAAACAAATACCGGAAAATGATCACTGTACCCTCCTGTATATCCACCATAGTCATAACTTCTGAAGGGATAGCCACGATATTGTCCTCTGGCAGTAATTAAATAATTAGCATTGAAGATTCCGGCCTTATAATAAAAATACCCTTCGCCGTTCTTATTCAAAAAGGGTTTAGTAAGGAGAATTTGGTCAAACAGGTTCCACCCATCACGATATGCCAGGCTTCCCAATCCTTTTTTATTCAAATCTTCCATTGGATTATATAGTTCCTGGTTCCCGGTTTTTCTTTTCTTTCCTTTGGCTTTCAAATATTTTTTGATACTTCTGTCTGAAGGATCATCATTAAAATCTCCCATGGTCAGTATTTTAGCATAAGGATCCAGATAATGCAGGGAATCTATAATTTGTTTATTTAATTGGGCAGCCTTTTCCCGCTTTTTACTGCTTCTGGCCTCTCCGCCGCTTCGGGAAGGCCAGTGGTTAACTATAAAATGCATGGTCTCTCCTTCAAAAGATCCACTCACCACAAGCTGGTCCCGGGTGAAAACACGTTTGGTTGGATCTTTAAGATCATATATAAGCAGGCGATGAGAGTTGGAATTGGAAGGTATAAATAGATCCTTTCTGTAGAGAAGGGCTACATCAATTCCGCGCCTGTCCGGAGAATCATAATGGATAATTCCGTAGTTATAATCTGTAAGGGAAGGTTGATTTAGGAGGTCTTCTAAAACTTTGCGGTTTTCTAATTCGCATAATCCAATGATAGCAGGGGGAGCTAGAGCTGTTTCTGCACCAATTTCAGCTAATACTTTCGACATATTTTTAAGTTTGTCCTCATATTTCTCCAGTGTCCATACATCAGCTCCTTCCGGAGTGCGATCATCATCAAAAGTTAAAGGATCATTTTCAGTATCAAAAAGATTTTCCAAATTATAGAATGCTATCGTCCTTATATTATATGTTTTTTTCTCCTGAGAAAAGCAGGAGGAGTAGGTGAAGACCATCAATAGGATCAAAGATTTAACTGATAGATATGAAGTATTTTCTGGTCTTCCTAATACACATTTCATAGTTCTGGAAATTATAAATCTATATTAAATTACCTATTTAATTCAGACTATCGAAATAAAACTTATAACTTAATTACTGAAAATCAGCATATTATAATGAATGGAAGGGGGTATTTATGGGTTCTGGGTCTTTTTGCTTTATGTGAGGGTGCTGCCCAGACTGCTGTAAAAGGTGTAGTGGTTGAGGCTTCTTCTTTTGAAGAAATTGAAAATGCTGAGGTTAAATTAGAGGGAACGACCTTTAGCAGTAAAACAGATCCTGACGGAAAATTTGAAATTTCCGATCCCAATTTACCTTTGGGTAACCAGATATTATTTTTCTCCGGAACGGGATATTCAGATTTGAGGCTTCCAATAATAATTCTAAAAGGAGAAACCAAAGATCTGGATCTGATCCCTCTTCAACGGGATATGTTTCACGAGCAGGCGATCAATGGAATAATCAGCCTTACCGATAATGAACTAAATGATGACGAAGGGAGTATCGAAAATGTTTCCGGACTACTGCAGGCAACAAAAGATGTATTTCTCAATGCAGCGGCTTTTGACTTTAGCTCAACATTCTTCAGGCCCAGGGGTTTTGACAGTGAGCATGGGAAGTTATTGATCAATGGAATTGAAATGAACAAAATGTTTAACGGACGACCCCAATGGGGGAATTGGGGAGGTTTAAACGATGTTCAGCGAAATCAGGTTTTCTCGTTAGGACTTGCTCCTTCAGAAGTAAGCTTTGGGGGATTGGCAGGAACAACTAATATCATCATGCGAGCTTCAGAATTTAGTGCAGGAGGCAGAATTTCATATGCCGCTGCCAACAGAAGCTATACCGGGAGGGTAATGGGTACTTATAATTCCGGGGAAGTCAAGGGAGGATGGGCTTATTCTGTTTCCGCCTCAAGGAGATTTGCCCAGGAAGGATATAATGATGGCAGCCTATATGATGCCAATGCCCTGTTCATTTCTTTATCCAAAAATTTAAATGAAAAGCACGAGATTAATTTTACCGGATTTTATACTCCAAATATCAGAGGGAAATCATCTGCCAATACCCAGGAAGTTTTTGACATTAAAGGGCGACGCTATAATTCGTTTTGGGGATATCACAACGGACAAATAAGAAATTCCAGAACAAGAGAGATCAAAGAGCCGGTACTAATGCTAAATCATTACTGGAATATAAATGATAAGATAGAGGTTAATAATAATGTGGCTTACCAATTTGGAAAAATGGCGAACACACGAATTGATTACGGGGGTACAAGACTGGCTGTACAGGCAAATGGAGAGGAAAGTTATATAGGAGGAGGAAGCAATCCGGACCCTGCCTATTACCAGAAGTTGCCAAGTTACTTCCTGCGCTTTCAGGACAATCAAAATTATCAGGCAGCATATCTTGCCAGAGAGCATCTGGAGGAGGAGGGCCAGGTAAATTGGGAGCAACTTTACCGGTCTAATCTAATTTCAGAAGCTGCCGGAGGAAATGCAACTTACGTAATTGCAGAAGACCGGAATGACGATGAACAAATATGGGTAAATTCAATTATAACTTATATTCCTAATGAATCGATAATAATAAATGGCAAAATAAATTATACCAGGCTCAAAAGCGAAAATTTTGCCAGTATAAATGATCTTCTGGGAGGAGAGGGTTACCTGGATGTGGATTTTTTTGCGGAAGGAGATTCTGAATACAACCTTGGAGACAGAGCTCAAAGTGATCTGCAAAACCGAAACCGAGTTGCTTTGGAGGGAGACCGCTATAAATACAATTTTCAACTCCTTGCCGGCGTAGCCGATGCTTTTGCGCAGGCTCAGTTCAAATATTCAATGATTGATTTTTATGCCGCCGGAAATATTTCCCATACCTCATATCAAAGAAACGGATTATTTCAAAATGGAAATTTTCCTGATAATTCCCTGGGGAAAAGTGAAATCCTTTCATTCCTGGATTACGGGGTCAAAGGAGGAGCCACCTTAAAATTCACCGGAAGACATTTGCTGGATGTAAACCTGGGGCGTTTCACTAAAGCTCCCGGATTGAGAAGTTCTTTTTCCAACTCCCGGCAGAACAATGAGGTGGTTGAAGGGTTGAGCAGCGAAAAGATTGAATCTGCAGACTTAAGCTACAGGTTCAGAGCTCCGTATATGAAATTGCGGATTACCGGATACTTTACCGAAATTAAAGATGCCACTGAAATCTCCTTTTTTTATGCTGATGGCCTTTCAGGACTAGGAAGGAATAGTACAACAGCTTTTGTGCAGGAAGTACTTAACGACATAGACAAACAGCATTTGGGAATGGAATTAGGTATTGAGGTAAAAGTCACATCTACTATTAAAGTAAAAGGAGCGGCGGCTTTAGGGCAATATACATACAGCAATAACCCAAACCTGTATTTAACTTCTGAAGATTTTACAGAACCCGTGAATTATGGGAGTGCATATCTTAAAAACTACAGAATTGCGGGAGGACCGCAACGTGCAGCGCAGATTGGATTTGAATATAGTGATCCTGATTTCTGGTGGTTTGGAACTACCGTAAATTTTTTCTCTCATGCTTTTGCAGATATAAGCCCCCTAAGCAGAACCAAAAATCTTTTAACCGATGGGGACGGTCAACCTTTACTTGATTTTGATAATGACAGGGCCAGATCTTTGTTGCGGCAGGAGCAATTTGAAGATTATATCCTGGTAAATGCTATTGGCGGTAAATCCTGGATGATAAAAAGGGGAAATTATGCAGGATTTTTTGTGAGCCTCAATAACATTCTTGATGTTCTATATAAAACGGGAGGTTTTGAACAATCCCGCAGTGCAAATTATCGCACGCTACTCGCAGATAAGGAAAGGGATCTGCCCATTTTTGGATCCAGGTACTGGTACGGGAATGGTGCCAGTTACTACATAAATTTTTATCTAAGGTTTTAAAAACACCGGACATAACTAAACCAAATGAAATGAAAGCTTTTAAAAAATACGTGATCTGCATATTATGTTTAGGATGTTTTATTTCATGCGTGAAAACAGACGATTTTGATCTCCCGGAAATTGATGATTCTAATTTTGAATTTGAAGGAGCCACTACAACTATTTCATCCGTCAAAGGGCACTACAACCTGGAGACAGAGGAAATTTACACTTTTCAAAACACAGGAGTTGCCATAGAGGGATATGTGGTTTCAAGTGACGAGGCAGGTAACTTTTATAAAGAACTTATTCTTCAGGATAGGGCTTCAGAGCCTACCGCAGGAATACAGGTGCTTGTTGATGACAATGCCTTGTTCACCACCTATGAATTTGGAAGAAAGATTTTTATAAAGCTGGATGGACTTAGCCTTGGGTTTAACCATGGCGTCTTGCAACTCGGGATCCAACACCGGGGAGATGTTGTTCCCATTCCGCGGGCACTTATTGAAGATCATATCATCAGGACTTCCGAAAAACTTCCTATAGAACCTTTAAGAGTGGAAATTGAGGATTTCAGTGACCAATATAAGAATTTGTACATTCTTCTGGACAATGTTCAATTCGATCGGAATCTTGTGAGGGATGAAAAAATTTTCTCTTTTGCCTCAGAAACTACCGATGAATATGACGGTATTAGACAACTGGAAAGTTGCGAAAGCGGTGCGACCACAATGATTAGTACCAGTACCTTTGCCGATTTCAGGTCGCTGTTACTACCTCAGTCTTCAGGAAGTGTAGAAGGTGTCCTGACCAGGGATTTTTACGATGACTTTTACAATTTGGTGATCAATACTCCTGAAGCAATAAAATTTGATGAAGGGGAAAGATGTGATCCGGATTTTCTTTTTTGTGGGGAAAATAACTCGCCCGGAATAGAAACTATTTTTGAAGAAGGTTTTGAAACCATCACTACGCAGCGGATGCTAGAAACCAGGGGCTGGACAAATAAAAATGTTAGTGGTGGAAGCGAGTTATTCAAACCTGGAACATTAACCGGAAACAGGCATGTAAGGATCTCTGCCTATAATACAGTGGAAAACTCTATAGAAGCCTGGCTTGTCACTCCTCCTATTGATCTAACTACCTCTTCAAATGAAGTGCTTTCAGTAGATCTGAGATCATCTTTTGACAATGCGACGATCCTGAGGGTTTTAGTCACCACAAATTTTACGGGTAATCCTCTTACAACCGACTGGACCCTCGTAGAAGCCAAAATCCCGGTAGGCCCCTCCAACCAAAATGCCGCTCAGTTCTTAAGATCTCACATAGATGTTTCCTGTTTGGAAGGAACAGTGCATATTGGATTCCATTACCAGGGAGGGTCCGCTGAAAAAACCACCACCTATGATATTGACAATATAAGAGTGACCGGAGCAGCTTTATGAATAGGAGCCCTGCTTTGCTTTCGAAAAACCAACTCAATTAAAAAATTTGCTCTTGAGTGCATAAATTCGTTTACTCTAAAGCAAAGACTAACAGGAAATTAAGAAAATCTGAAGATATTTTAGGTAATTTTCCATCTTGATTGTACGCTTTTGCCCCTTTCACCTTAAATATCGAAGATGATAAAAAAACTACTCCTTTTACCTTTTCTCGTATTACTTTTCGGCTCTCCTGCTTCTGCCCAGGATATTTCCGGTTCCTGGAGCTGGAATTCAAAAGAGGGCGGGAATATGTTTACCCTTGACCTTATTGAAACCACTGAAGATAATTTCCGGGGAAACCATTGCAGCGTATATCTTCACGGAAACCGAATAGACTGCAGCGATAATAAAGAGGAATTCAGCATTGTGCTTATACGTAAAGCAGAAAATATTTTTCAGGGAAGTATAAGAAGTGGTTATAGCAGTGCCATAGGTAATGTTCAGCTGCAATACCTGCCCGAAGACAATACTATGCTGTTCTCCCTTAAAACAGCCCCTGAAGGGGAATACTATATGCCTGTTGAAGCGAGATTAATTAGGAACTAAATTTTATAACTAAAAAGATCAGCTCCCGGAGCTGATCTTTCTCTTACTTTTTGGTATAAGCCTCCTTATAAGGCGACCAGATCTCATAAATAGGATCTCCTTTGGAGCTGGTGCCTTTATGATGCCACTTTCCGTCTTTAACCTCATACTTAAATTCCAGGCTGGCGCCTACGCGGCTATCATCCCGCGAAAAGAATTCAATGTTTTCAGTGTATTTTCCATCTTCAGCAGAATAGGTGCCTCCACCAGTTCCGGAGAATTCTGTGGTGGCAGAGTTAAATGCGATCCACTGAAATCTTCCGCCGCTTAAGATCTTCACTGTTCTTCGGTCTCCCGGGGTCATGGTATTCATTTTTCCGTTTCTTTCCCTTCCCGTGATCACCCAGGTGCCGGCAAGATCATCCTGCTCATCTGAAATTCTTTCCCAGATCATAGTATTTATAGGATCAGATATGGTAAGGGTGTCTCCCTCTATCTTTATGGTGAAATTAATTTCCTTACCAACCAATTCCGGATTTTCAGTATTAAAATCCTCAATTATCCTGTACTTATCCCCCTCAATAAAGAACTCTCCTCCCCGGGCACTATGAAATCGGTCACCTTCAGCCATTTTCGCTCCGTAGGCAAAATATCCGTCTTTAAATATCTGGACCGCTTCCATATCTGTGACATCATATCCATTTTGATGAACCAGTTTCCAGGATCCATCCAAATCTTGTGCAGATAACATTCCGCAGAAAAGAAATATGGGTAGTAAGAATAGCTTTTTCATGGTTCAAATAGTTTGTTTCTCTAAGTTAGCAAGAAAAATTTAAATGGTAAAGGGCCGCTATTTATTCCTCTTCTTCTCCATATGTATCGTATTCCGGATACAGGAAATTGTTATATGGAAACCGGGTAACGTGAATCTCCCTAACCGCTTCATAGACCTTACGTTTAAGATCTTCGAAATTTTCCTTGTGCAATGCTGAAATAAAAAGCACGTTATTTCCCATTTTATTCATCCAGGTTTGTCTCCAATCCTCTAGGCTGTTTTGGGCAGATGTTCTTTCTGTCACCAGGTCATCAGATTCTATTTTCTCTTCCTCATAGGCATCAATTTTATTAAACACCATAATGGTGGGTTTGGATGCACTTTTGATATCTGCCAGAGTTTGATTTACAGACTCTATATGTTCTTCAAAATTAGGATGGGAAATGTCGACAACGTGTAGCAATAGATCGGCTTCCCGAACTTCATCTAAGGTGGATTTAAACGACTCAATTAACTGGGTGGGAAGTTTCCTTATAAACCCTACGGTATCTGTTAAGAGGAAGGGTAGGTTCCTAATTACAACCTTTCGCACGGTGGTATCCAAAGTGGCAAAAAGTTTATTTTCAGCAAAAACCTCGCTTTTGCTTATCACGTTCATCAATGTTGATTTTCCAACATTGGTATAACCTACCAGGGCAACCCGTATTAATTGGCCGCGGTTACCGCGTTGCACTTCCATTTGTTTATCTATGGTTTCGATCTTCTTCTTGAGTAAAGCGATCTTATCCCGAACGATCCTTCTATCTGTCTCAATTTCGGTTTCCCCGGGTCCACGCATACCAATACCACCACGCTGCCGCTCAAGGTGAGTCCACATCCCTGCCAGCCTTGGAAGTAAATATTGGTATTGTGCCAGTTCTACCTGGGTTCGTGCATAGCTGGTTTGAGCACGTTGTGCAAAAATATCCAGGATGAGGTTCGTCCTGTCGAGAATTTTTATTTGAAGCACTTTTTCAATGTTTTTTTGTTGGGCCGGGGAAAGCTCATCATCGAAAATAGCAGTAGTGATATCGTTTTTGTCAATGTATTCTTTTACTTCATTGATCTTACCCGATCCCATAAATGTCTTGGGATCCGGCTTATCCATTTTTTGAGTAAACCGCTTTAGAACTTCCCCTCCCGCAGTATAGGTAAGAAATTCAAGTTCATCCAGATACTCCTCTAATTTATCTGCATCCTGGTCGCGGGTTACGATACCTATAAGTACCGTTTTTTCAAAATTTAAATCGTTCTTTTCTATCATAGAAACAAAGTTACATAATAGAATCTAACCTAGGTTAAAGCTGATGTTTTTCGGTAAAGATTTAACGAGAAATTAGTGAAAAAGAAAATTCCGGAACATGAGTTCCGGAATTGCATTCTATTCTAAAGTTTACTTATTTAAAAATTGTAATTGATCCCTAATCCAAAAACTTCTCTTATTTGAAATGCTCCTACAGCATTATCATCATATATTGCCTGGAATAATAGATTTGCAGATAGATATCGGTTGATTCCCATCTCCAGGTTCATCAGGTAGTCGATATCAATGTTATCCGGATCTTCAAGATAATTTGAATAGAAATTTATGTTGTTCTCCATTACCACATCTTCCATGATCTGAAACTGCAGATAGCCACTTAAAGAAGCACCAAATTCAAATCGGCTGGATTCTCCTGCATCTACTCCAAAATATTTTCCGTCTACATAATTAGGTCCCGAGGTGAACTTTGAGTCTACAAAGATGAACCTCCCCGTAGCGGGAGCAATATTAATAACAAAATTTTCATTTTTCATCCACATGAACCCGGGACCTGCCTGAAGGTATGCGGGGGATAAAAAATTAGTAGTTTCTACCCGGGTAACTTCTTGTGTTTCGGGGTCGGTATTAAATTCGTATCCTTTGTCAAACTGGGTGCGAAAATTAGTAAAAAAAGAATAATACCAGTTGGAGTTCTCCAGTTGATACCCTGCAATGGAATTTATCTCCAGCCGGTCACTGGTTTTTCGAGTAAATTGATCATCCTTTACCTTGGTAAGTCCGTAACTACCAAGTATTCTGTTGGTCCAGGAAAAATTGTCGTAGCGGTAATTTTCTTCATAGTTCAAGGTGATGTTACCTGCAATGCTGGAAGTCCCACCGCCTGTCCATTCTTTATTAAAAGCAGATTGGTTAAAAAGAAGTTGGATATTTCCGTCTGTGGTCCAACCGTTTAGGGGTATTTCATTTTCTTCTTCCTGTGCATTTACATTTAAAGTTACTACTACCAGGGTACAGGCTAGTAAAAATTTCTTCATCTACTAATTTTTGGGTTTTTTGAAAAGGGGTACAGAAGAACAGGCCTCCCCATACATTAAACTTTTCACTACAGGCTGCAACTTTGCGATCAACAGCATAAAGGCATTTTGAGGAACCGGTTTGTGAGAACAGCCTTTAACGATCACCGGTTTATCCTGAAGTTGTGAAACATCCATATTTTGAATGATTTCGGTATACAAGATAGATTCAAGAACGTCCAGATTTCCCACAATGACCTTTTTTGCATAAGGCTGAAGATGGGTTGTCAAAAGCATATAGGCCCAGGCCGGAATGATCGCATCAGTAGAGCAGGTAAGCGCTACATAAGCATCATTATGTTGGCTCCAGTCATATTCTGCTGCTTTTTCCCTGAAAACAGATTCCCGAAGCACCAAACCTTCAAGTAACCAGTCTTTAATATCAAATAATACCCGTTCTCCCTGAGGATAAAAATCTTCCAGATTAAAAGTGACCAGTTTGCTGTTGGCAACCCGATTAATAATTTCAGTAGACATTGTATATGATTTTATAATTACAGAAAGGAAATTACAGCATTCCCAGTTCCAGTTTTGCTTCCTCACTCATAAGTTCCTGAGTCCAGGGCGGGTCAAATGTGATCTCCACTTCACAATCTTTGACGGTATCCAGGGTTTTCACCCTTTCTTCCACTTCCCGAGGTAAACTTTCGGCCACCGGGCAATTTGGAGTAGTCAGTGTCATCAGGATCTTCACATCATAATCTGTGTTAACCATAACATCATAAATAAGCCCAAGTTCATATATATCTACAGGGATCTCAGGGTCATAAATGGTTTTTAAAACCTTTACTATCTTTTCTCCCAGCTCATCTGTGTTTATTTCCTTTTCCATTTTAATCTAATTGTGTTTGATATGCCACGGCATACATTTTCAGTTGCTTGATCATACTTACCAATCCATTTGCGCGGGTGGGAGAGAGGTGTTCTTTAAGCCCTATTTCATCAATAAATTGAGTATCTGCTTCAAGAATTGCAGAAGGATGCTGATTAGAAAATGCTCTTATAAGTATAGCCACAATTCCCTTAGTAATAATTGCGTCACTATCTGCTGTAAAGGTCAGTTTATCTCCCTGTAGTTCGGCATGCACCCAAACTTTACTTTGACAACCCTTGATCAGGTTTTCTTCCACCTTATACTTTTCGTCTATGAGCGGCAGGGTTTTCCCCAACTCGATCATATATTCATACCGCTGCATCCAGTCGTCAAACATAGAAAATTCATCTACGATCTCGTCCTGTATCTCTTTAATATTACTCACGTTACTCTTGTTTTTGAAGGGCTAAGACCCGTTCATTATTTTCTGAATAAAATACTACCTTTCTTTTGTCTTCAGTTACTTCTGAAATTACAGGAAGTATATCAATTATTTTCAGTTCCAGTTCCATTTTTCCTTCGCAATACATCTTCGTACTCACCGGGTCAATGAATGTAATTTTTTCTTCTGAATGCTCAAACCCGGAACTAAACCTGTTGCATCCCGCATTTCCAGTTACAATTTTTTGAATAGTATCAAACTGTAATATTACCCTTTCAGAAATATCTTCAGAATTTAACTCCTTCAGAAGGTAATTTCCATGAAGCTTAAGCTCCTTATCCAGTTGCAAATCCTCCTCAATAAGTTCGTTTTCCTTGTTGCTTCCGCAGGAAATCATAAGCAAACAGAACAGGAACAGAAGTTTTTGCATATTTTATAATTATTCAAGCATGGCCTTAGCCCGTTTTACAGCCTCAATAAATGTATCTATTTCTTTTTTCGTATTGTAAAAAGAAAAAGAAGCCCGCACCGTTCCCGGTATCTTGTAGTAATCCATAATAGGTTGTGCACAATGATGTCCTGTTCTTACCGCAATACCCAGTTTATCTACTATAGTGCCTATGTCGTAAGGGTGAATTCCTTCAATATTAAAAGAGATCACCGCAGTTTTTTCCTTAGCGAGCCCGTATATTTTTACACCTTCTATTTCCAATAATTTTTGAGTAGCATATTCTAATAGTTCGTGCTCATAGGCTGCAATTTCATCAAATCCTATGGCATTCATATAATCCAGTGCCGCACCAAAAGCAATACCCCCACAAATATTAGGAGTACCGGCTTCAAATTTATGCGGAAGATCGGCATATGTTGTTTTTTCAAAGGTTACGGTGGCGATCATTTCCCCACCTCCCTGATACGGTGGAAGTTTTTTAAGCCATTCTTCTTTTCCGTATAGAACGCCAACGCCTGTGGGTCCACACATTTTATGAGCCGAGGCTACGTAAAAATCTACGTCCATCGCCTGTACATCAGCTTTAATGTGAGGTGCTGCCTGGGCGCCATCAATAAGTACGGCGGCTCCTACTTTATGAGCTTTGTCTATGATCTCCTTTACCGGATTCACAGTTCCCAAAGCATTGGAAACGTGATTGACAAAGACAACTTTGGTTTTTTCAGAAAGCAATTTGTCATACTCGGCCATGACCAGTTCTCCATTTTGATCCATTGGGATCACTTTGAGAACTGCTCCGGTCTTTTCAGTAATCATTTGCCACGGAACAATATTGGAATGATGTTCCAAAGCTGATACCAATATCTCATCACCTTCCTGAAGCAGGGCAGAAAATCCGCTTGCAACAAGATTGATAGCGTGAGTAGTTCCCGATGTCAATATGATCTCATAGCTGTGGGCAGCATTGAAATGGGTCTGAATTTTTTTACGGGCGCCTTCATACTTATCTGTAGCTTCCTGTGAAAGTGTGTGTACTCCCCTGTGAATATTGGAGTTATAATTTGAGTAATAATCTACTATGGCATTCATTACCTGTACAGGAGTCTGAGAGGTGGCGGCATTGTCAAAATAAACCAATGGATATCCGTTGACTTCCCTTTTTAATATCGGGAAGTCTTCTCTTATTTTTTCAACATCCAGTGAGGTTTTTTCAGCAGCAACTTTCATACGATCTAACTTTATAGCTTTAAAATCCAATAGCGGTCTTAGCGCCGATTAAAGGTCAAATCCCAAACTCACTCCTAATTTCAGGGCGATCTGGTGGGTAATTCTTTTTTTAATTTCAGGAATTTTCACGCTTTCCAATACATTGTTGGCAAAAGCATACATTAATAATGCCTTAGCTTCCTTTAACGGAATTCCTCTTGAGCGCAGGTAGAACAGTGAATCTTCATCAAGTTGGCCGATGGTACAACCATGACTACACTTTACATCGTCAGCAAAAATTTCCAACTGGGGCTTGGAGTTTATCGTAGCGCTGTCATCAAGTAATATATTGTTATTGGACTGGAAGGCGTTGATCTTTTGAGCTTCTTTTTCTACTACGATCTTGCCGTTAAAAACACCTGTAGATTTTTCAGCAAAAATTCCTTTGTAATCCTGATGGCTTTCACAATTTGGAAAAATATGATGCACCAGGGTATTGTGATCTACGTGTTGTTTGTCTTCAATAATGGTGATCCCTTTTAATGTGGAATCTATATGCTCTCCCCTCTGATAAAAATTGAGGTTGTTCCTGGTAAGCTTTCCGCCAAAAGAAAAAGTATGCATGGAACAGTTACTGTCATCTTTTTGGTCAATAAACGTATTGTCAATAAGCGATGCAGAAGGCCTGTCGTTCTGGATCTTGTAATAATCTACTGTCGCCCGCTTGGCTGCAAAGATCTCTGTAACAGAATTGGTTAGCACGGGATGATCAGTAAGGCTTTGGTGACGCTCAATGATTTGAATTTGAGCATTCTCCTCAACTACGATCAAATTCCGTGGCTGGATCATCAAAGCAGATTCATTTCCAGTTGCAAAGTTGATTATTTGTACCGGTTTATTGGCTGCTATATTTTTAGGGATATGTATGAACGCACCTTCTCTTGCAAAGGCAGTATTTAAAGAGTTAAATCCATTTTCCTTAGAAACGATCTTATTGAAATACTGGTCAATTATTCCTTTATATTTAGGTTTTGCCATAGCCGAAGACATAAGGCAAACATCTATTTTATCGTGTGTGGTTTGAGAAAGATGTGAAGAAAAGATTCCGTCAATAAATATTAGGTTGTAGGTATCTATATCGTGGATCAGATACTTTTTAATATCCCTGTACTCTATAGCATCCTCTTTTTTAGGAAAAACACTGTAGTCATATTTCAAAACCGAATTTAGCGAAGTATATTTCCAAGCCTCTTGCTTTTTAGAAGGGAACCCCATAGTCTCAAATTCCTTTATGGCCTCGCACCTAAGGTTATGTATATCTGAATCCACATCACAAGCTTCTTCAAAAGCAAGAAAGGAGGATATAAGTTTATCTTTTAATTCCATTGTAATAGTATTTTTTGAACCTAAATGGTTACAGGTTTCTATGGCCTGCGATTTTTAAGGTTTCAAGTTATCTTTGGCCTACGGCCGTTTCAGGTTTAAGGGTTGTCAACTTTGAATTTTTATTATTCCAGATATTTAATCCAATCATTGTTGCCATTTTCACACTTTAAGTTTTAAACCTTGAGCCTTGAACCTGAAACAAATTTTTAAATAGCGTTCTCAGGTCTTAACCAGTCATAACCCCTTTCTTCCAATTCGTGGGCCAATTCTTTACCTCCAGATTTCACTATCTGTCCGTCAACCATAACGTGAACCACGTCGGGAATTATATAATCCAGTAAGCGCTGATAATGCGTGATCAACAGAACAGCATTGTCGGCACTCCGTAATTTATTTACCCCTTTGGCCACCACTTTTAATGCATCGATATCCAGTCCGGAATCAGTCTCATCCAGAATAGCAAGTTTTGGATTCAACATCGCCATTTGAAAGATCTCATTCCTCTTTTTCTCTCCACCTGAAAAACCTTGGTTTAAAGAACGCGATAAGAACTTTCTGTCAATTTCGAGTAACTCAGACTTTTCCCTGATCAGTTTCAGCATTTCATTGGCAGGCATATCATCCTGTCCCTGAGATTTTCTATGCGCATTAATAGATGCTTTCATAAAATTGGTAACCGAAACTCCCGGAATCTCTACGGGATACTGGAATGATAAAAAGATGCCCCGGTGAGCTCTTTCTTCAGGATCAAGTTCTGTAAGATCTTCACCTTCAAAAACGATCTCCCCCTGGGTCATTTCAAATTCTTCTTTTCCGGCAATAACGGAAGACAAAGTACTTTTTCCGGAACCGTTCGGACCCATAATAGCATGCACTTCTCCTGCGTTAATTTCCAGGTTGATCCCTTTCAGGATCTCTTTATCTTCTATAGTTGCGTGTAAATCTTTTATTTTAAGCATAGGTATTATATATGTTTCCGGTCTCCCGGAAATTACTACTTCTCTTTATTGTCGTCTTCAGTCTTTTTTTCTGCAAATACCTCAACGAACTCTTTTATTTCAATGATCTGTGAATAACCTGAAGGGTTGGGATTGTCTTTTACTTTTCCTTTCACTTCTACAGGAATAACAGATCTGTTTTCAATTTTGTATTCTTTAAGGCTGTTCTTGAAAGCCAGGGTTATAGAATCAATTTTCACCTGATACACAAACTGACTTCCCTTAAGCACAGCTGCATCCCCGGCGGCTATAAAATTTCCTTTATAACTTTGAATGCTATCCTGGGCAGTTGGTATTGCTATTGGCTCCGGAGCCGATTCTTGCTCGTCCTCGCAGGCTGTAAATACCAGCAGTAAACTCAGTATAAAAATTATCCTTCTCATTTTCTTTCTTCTAATGGATGATTATCCAACCGATCCTTCTAAGGAAATTTCAAGAAGCTTCTGGGCTTCTACGGCAAATTCCATAGGAAGCTTATTCAACACTTCTTTACTAAATCCGTTAACGATAAGAGCAATTGCTTTTTCAGTTGGGATTCCCCGCTGATTGCAATAGAATATCTGATCTTCCCCAATTTTACTTGTGGTTGCCTCATGTTCTACTTTAGCCGATTTGTTTTTCACCTCGATATAAGGAAAGGTATGAGCTCCACATTTATTCCCCATAAGCAGGGAATCACACTGTGAAAAGTTACGGGCATTAGTAGCACGGCTGTTGATTTGTACCAAACCTCTGTATGAATTTTGGGATTTTCCTGCAGAGATCCCTTTGGAAATGATCGTGCTTTTGGTATTTTTTCCCAAATGGATCATCTTCGTTCCGGTATCGGCCTGCTGGTAATTGTTGGTAACGGCAATGGAGTAAAATTCTCCAATAGAATTATCGCCTTTCAAGATACAGCTGGGATATTTCCATGTCACGGCCGATCCTGTTTCTACCTGAGTCCAGGATATTTTTGCATTCTTCTCACAGATCCCACGTTTGGTTACGAAGTTATAAACTCCTCCTTTTCCTTCCTTGTTTCCGGGAAACCAGTTTTGAACGGTTGAGTATTTTATCTCAGCATCATCTAAAGCGATAAGTTCCACAACTGCTGCGTGCAACTGGTTTTCATCTCTTGATGGTGCAGTACAACCTTCCAGGTAGCTCACATAACTTCCTTCATCTGCGATAACAAGGGTTCTTTCGAACTGACCTGTTCCCGCCTGATTGATCCTGAAATATGTTGATAATTCCATTGGGCATCTCACCCCTTTTGGAATGTAACAAAAAGAACCATCACTAAATACTGCAGAATTTAATGCAGCATAGAAATTATCTTTTTGAGGAACTACAGAACCTATATATTTCCTCACCAATTCCGGATGCTCCCGAATGGCTTCTGAAATGGAACAGAAAATAATTCCTTTCTCTCCAAGGGTCTTTTTAAAGGTAGTTGCCACAGAAACGGAATCCATAACCACATCAACTGCTACCCCGGCAAGCATTTTTTGCTCATCCATGGAAATACCCAGCTTTTCAAAAGTAGCCCTCAATTCGGGATCAACTTCATCAAGGCTATCGTATTTTGGTTTTTTATTGGGTGCAGAGTAGTAGGAGATAGCCTGAAAATCAGGTTTTGTATATCGAACATTGGCCCATTCAGGCTCAATCATACTTTCCCAAATTCTATAAGCTTCAATTCTCCAGTCTGTCATCCACTCCGGCTCCTCTTTTCTTTTCGAGATCGCCCTAACCACATCTTCATTTAATCCTATGGGAAATGTATCCGACTCAATGTCAGTATAAAATCCATATTCATATTCTTTGGTTTCGAGTTCCTTCTTTAAATCGTCTTCAGTATATGCCATTTTTTAAGTTCTAAATGATTTACCACCACGAGGTGGATATTTAATAAGTTTACAGTGAAAAACTTTCACCACAACCACAAGTACGCTGAGCATTGGGGTTATTAAAGACAAACCCTTTTCCATTCAAACCACCGGAATATTCCAAAATGGTTCCTGCCAGATACAGCACACTTTTTTTGTCTACAACAATTCTTATTTCGTTATCCTCAAACAATTTATCGTTTTCAGCCTGGGATTTATCAAACTTCAGTTCATAAGATAAACCGGAGCAACCTCCACTTTTAACGCCTACACGCACATAGTCTGTAGATGCATTATAGCCTTCATCGCTCATCAGTAATGCAATTCTTTTTTTTGCGTTTTCGCTTACCTTTATCATCCTTAACAAGATTAATTCTAAATTGGGCACAAATATACTACAAAACAAGCGGTTTACCATAGCCTGAGCATTAGATTTAAGAATCGGATCATAGCCACATCAAATCTTGGAAATACCCGTTTTTTAATGATTTTCCTAAAAGCTTCAAAACGCTCAGGTGGCTTTGGTTCTGCTCAAACAATCAGCATAAAACCGGCCAAAATCTGCTTCGTTGTATTTATATTCGTTTATTTTGTACTCTAAAAATTGTGCCATGATAGAAGATAGTCCTAACAGTCGTACAAACCTTTCAGAATTAGGAGAATTTGGTTTAATAGATCTGCTGACAAAAAATTTAGATATAAAGTTAACCTCCACCGTAAAAGGAATTGGAGATGATGCTGCTGTTCTTAATTTAGGGGATAATCGCACCCTTGTTACAACAGACCTTTTGGTGGAAGGGGTGCATTTTGATCTGGCCTATATGCCTTTGAAGCATTTAGGTTACAAAGCCGTTATGGTCAATCTGTCAGATATTTATGCCATGAATGGTACTGCTACCCAAATTACAATTGGGATTGCTGTTTCTAATAGATTCCCTGTGGAAGCTTTGGAAGAATTATACTCCGGGATTGAACTTGCCGCCAAAATTTATAATGTTGATGTTGTTGGAGGTGACACGACTTCTTCCACCAAAGGTTTGCTAATAAGTATTACAGCCATAGGAGTGGCTCCGGAAGAGGAGGTGGTATACCGCAGTGGAGCCAAACCAAATGATTTGTTGGTGGTATCGGGAGATCTTGGGGCTGCCTATATGGGACTTCAGGTATTGGAAAGAGAAAAACAGGTTTTCAAAGTAAATCCTAATTCTCAACCCGACCTTGATGCCTACACCTATCTGATCGAGAGACAATTGAAACCTGAAGCAAGAAAAGATATTCCGCCATTGTTGAAGACTCTGGAGGTGAAACCTACCTCGATGATCGATATCAGCGATGGGCTTTCTTCAGAAATTATTCATTTATGCAAGAATTCGGGGGTAGGGGTGAATTTATATGAAGATAAAATTCCTTTAGATCCTGCTGTTATTTCAGTTTGTGAAGAATTTGAAGTAGATAGTACTACTATCGCACTTAGCGGCGGTGAAGATTATGAAATATTATTTACAGTTGCGCAGGAAGATTTTGAAAAGATCAAGGCAAATCCGCATCTTTCCATTATTGGGCATATGACAGAGGGGAGCGAAGGCATGCACCTTATAACCCGCGGCAATACCAAGATCCCTCTTATTGCAAAAGGATGGAATGCTATGGACAGGAAAGAAGATTAAGAAGCGGTTGCATAATTTTTTCGTCTTCTTCTTTTGTGGATTTGGGCCAGGTAATCGTTGGTCTCTTTAAACCTGGGTGTTAATTGTGCTAAAAATCCATTTGCGGTGTCTGTCATTTCTATTGCGCAGTGTTTACAGGTGTATTCATGTATGTGGTTTGTGACACTTTTGGAGATTTTAAAATCATGCCCAAAAAAGTTGCAGTATAACCTTGCAAATGCAGATAATGGGGGGTTAATTTTTTTCATAAAAGGTTGGTTTCCTTGTTCCTTAAAATTGAAAGTATAAAAAAAAGTTAAATAAACGCTAAAAAGTATAAATTAATCGATGAAATGCATCATCTGTTGTACTTCCTGAAAGTTTTCCAGGTAAGATAAATGTCCGTCAGGTAAAGATTTAATTTCTGTTTCGCAGTGTACTGCCTTAATTTTTAAGATGGTATAATCCAAAACAGGATCTTTTTCACCTGCTATGATCAATTTATATCCTTCAAAATCTTTTAGAACCTCCATCTTGTCTGTACGAATTTTCATACCTTTTAGAGCAGCGATGATTCCCTCTATTGGAAATTTTAATGCTTCATCCTTAATTTTCCTGATTTCTTTCCCGAACTTCTGGTTGTTTTCAGGGGTGAGCAAATTGGAAATTGCCATTTTCACATAAGCCTGTTTGTTTCTCCTAATAAGATCCACAGCTCTATCCCTGTTTTGTTTTCTCTCTTCTGAATCTTCCTCAGGAGTGGAATTCATCAGGACCAGGGAACGGACCATCTCCGGATATCTTTCGCAAAAAGACAGGCAAACATAACCGCCCATGGAATGCCCAACAAAACCCGCAGAGTTGATTTCCAGATGTTCCATTACCCGGCGAATCACATCTGCCATAAGTTCCATTGTATGAACATCATCAATTACACCCGATTGCCCATGGCCGGGAAGATCAATGCAAATTACCTTGCGGTTTTGTGAAAGCTCTGCGACATAAGGATCCCATATTTTACTGCTTTCAAGAAATCCATGTAAGAATACAATTGGATTTCCAATACCTTTGGCGCTGTAAAAAATTTCGGTGTTTTTAAAGATCAACTTCATTTTTAAAAGATATTATTAAAATTTTAATGGCTAATGAAATTCACTAGAGAATCCCTGATTGTTGGCTTTGCTTTATTTGCTTTGTTCTTTGGTGCGGGGAATCTTATCCTGCCGCCTTTTTTAGGGTTTTTTAACGGCCCCGAATGGTATCTTGTCGCTTTGGGATTTGTGATCTCAGCAGTGGGTCTTCCTCTTCTGGGAATTCTCGCTCATGCCCGTTTGCAGGGAAGCATCTTCAATTTTGCCGATAAGGTATCCCCTCTTTTTAGTTTAATTTTCAGTATCCTTATCTACATTATTAGTGTTGCCCTTCCGGCGCCAAGAACGGCTGCGGTTACCCACGAGATTGCCATCCAGCCTTTTTTTAATATCAGCGCCCTTACAACCAGTATTATTTATTTTGTCCTGGTATTTCTTTTTGTCATTAGACGTTCGGAAGTTATTAATAACATTGGAAAATACCTTACCCCGGCCATTTTGTTATTGCTGCTGGCCATCTTATTAAGTGGAATCTTTTCTGATCTAACACCCACGGGGGAATCCATTACAAAAAACCCGGTGCTTTACGGATTTTTTGAGGGCTATCAAACTTTCGATGCCATTGCTGCCCTGGTGGTAGGGGGTGTAATTATTTTATCTGTTAAACTTAAAGGATTTACCACTTCTTTTGAGATCCGAAAAATTGTTACTCAGGCTGCTGTTTTCGCAGCCCTCGCGCTATTGTTTGTCTACGGCGCCTTAATTTACAACGGAGCCATTGTGTATTCAGAATTTTCGGTAGATGTAACCCGCACTCAATTGCTTTCCGGGATCAGTTATTTAAACCTTGGAATATTTGCGCAAACGGGACTTTCAATTCTGGTGGCGTTGGCCTGTTTTACCACCGCTGTAGGAATAACTACAGGTGCTGGCGACTTTATGGCAGAGCGAATTGCCAAACCTTTTGTCTATACAGCAACAGTAACCGTGGCGTGTGTTTTAGGAATTGTAATTGGAGCCCTCTCCGTAAATGCAATTATCGAAATAGCACTTCCGGTTTTAATGCTCATTTACCCTTTAACCATTGTTTTGATATTGCTGAATGTACTGAATGAAAAATATCGCACAACCTTTATAATGCGATCTGTTGTTATAGTAACTCTTCTTGCCAGTCTTCCCGATGCCCTACAGTATTTAATTTCAGCAGAAAAAGTTATGGCGGTAAGAGAATGGATCCCTTTTTCTGATGTTGGTTTAGGCTGGGTGCTGCCGGCTTTTATCGCTTTTTTCCTTGCCGGTGTTTATGAACAATTTCGAAATTCTTCAGTATTATAGCAGATAAAAATATTCCAAAGAAAAAGCCACTTTCTTGCAATTCAAAAGTGGCTTTAAATATTCTTCTGCGAACCTAGGAGTTCATCAGATCCTCTATCTCTTCAGCTTCAATAGGAATATTTCGCATTAAGTTAAAAGGTTCTCCTTTTTTCTGAATTACCAGATCATCCTCAAGTCTTATTCCAAATCCTTCCGCAGGAATATAAATTCCCGGTTCTACGGTAAACACCTGGTTTTCCTGCATAGGCTCCGTTAAGATTCCGTAGTCATGGGTATCTAGGCCTATATGGTGGGATGTTCCGTGCATGAAATATTTTTTATATGCCGGCCAGTCCGGATCTTCATTTTTGACATCGGTTTTGTCTATAAGCCCAAGTCCAAGTAGTTCTGAAGTCATCAGCTTTCCTACCTCCTGGTGATACTCGGCCCAAAGGGTTCCCGGCACCAAAAGTTTGGTGGCATCATTTTTTACCCGGTTCACTGCATTGTAAACCTCTTTCTGGCGCTTACTGAATTTTCCTGAAACAGGAATGGTCCGGGACATATCGCTGGAGTAATTGGCATACTCAGCTCCTGTGTCCAGCAGTATCAAATCTCCCGCCTTACATTGCTGATTGTTCTCTATATAATGTAAAACATTAGCATTATTTCCGCTGGCAATGATGGGAGTGTAGGCAAATCCCCGCGAACGGTTGTTCAGGAATTCGTGCATCATTTCTGCCTCTATATTATATTCCCATACCCCCGGTTTCACGAAAGACAGGGTCCTGCGGAAAGCTTTTTCGGTAATATCACATGCCTTTTGCATAAGATCCAGTTCAATGGGATCTTTAACAGATCGTAACCGCTGCAGGATAGGATTGCTTTTTGCAGATTGATGTGCCGGGTATTGTTTTTTGCACCACTCTATGAACCTGGCCTCACGGGTTTGGGTTTGAATATTTGCCCGGTAATGTTCATTGGTATTAAAATAAACCGTTTCACACTGCGTCATTACTTCAAAAAAGACTTTTTCAAAATCCTTAAGCCAGTAAACTGTTTTTATTCCGCTGGTTTCAAAAGCTTTTTCCTTGGTTAATTTTTCACCTTCCCAAACAGCTATGTGTTCATCTGTTTCAGTAAGGAATAGTATTTCGCGATGCTTTTCAAGAGGCGCATCAGGGAAGATCACCAGAATGCTGGCTTCCTGGTCTACACCACTTAAATAAAATATGTCCCTGGATTGTTGAAAAGGCATTGTGCTGTCTGCACTTATGGGGTAGATATCATTGGAATTGAAAACCGCCAGGCTTTTGGGTTTCATTTTTTCCGCGAAATTCTTTCGGTTTTTAATAAAGAACTTTTTATCTATAAGATCGTATTTCATATTGATGTTTTGAATTTAAGATTTATGTATCTCTTCCTCACTTATCTCTAATATGCCGCAAAGAGTAGGGAATACCCGCAATAGCTGTAGATGCGAAGAAGGTGGTTACAAAGGTATCAATATCTGTGAGAGTATAAAATGGGCTAAAAACTAATCTTTTTCATAAATACTTAATCTGTTCTTTAGCTGCTGATTCTTCTTTTGTAATTTGATCACCTGCTTTAATAAACGCTGCACTGCCTCAAGGCCCTCAATGTTTATGTTCAATTCGTAATGGAGTCTGCGCATCTTTTCAAATTCAGCCATTTTATCCCCGGGAATATATTCCCGGCGTTCAATAGTAATTACTTCTATCAAACCGCTCTCATTTAGGGACCTTATGAAGGTATGTTCTACTTTATATTTTTCACAAAGTTCTTCTGTTGCTATTAAATCTTCCAAGTTCATGAGCGTAATTTTTGTAATTCCTCAAAAAGTTCTTTTTCACTGGGGCTAAGATTTGTAGGCATTTTAATTTGGTAGGTTATATAGAGATCTCCATATTGTCCTTCCTTTTTATACTTCGGAAAACCTTTTCCTTTCAATTTTACCCGGGTGCCAGGTTGGGTTTCCGGTTTTACATAGAGCTTTACTTTTCCGCTGAAAGTGTCCACGGTTATTTCTCCACCCAGAATGGTTTTGTAAAGATCAACCTCTACAGTTTTATACAAATTTTCCTTTTCACGTTTAAAATCGGTATTATTGATGATGTTAAACGTGAGATAAAGATCTCCTTTAGGCCCTCCTTGTATACCCGGGCCTCCGTGCCCTTTTATTTTTATGGTTTGTCCGTTTTCTACTCCTGCAGGAATTGTGAGACGTATACTCTTGCCGTTAATGGTGAGGGTTTGTTTTTGACTTGTATAAACATCCCGAAGATTGAGCTGTAATTCAGCATTAAGATCCTGGCCTTTGTACTGGGGTTGCCTTCCAGCTCCCCTGGTTCTTGCCCCACCCCCAAACATTTGCTCAAAAAAATCGGAAAAAGTATCGTCTGAAAAATCTCCTGAATAAGCCCCTTGTGGGCCGCCGCCAAAACCTCCGCCAAAGTCACCGCCAAATCCTGAAAACCCTCCCTGTGTGCTTTGCTGGCGTTGTGCATTCTGGAATTGTTCCGCATGTTTCCAGTCTTTGCCGTATTGGTCATATTTTTTTCTTTTTTCAGGATCACTTAAAACTTCGTGTGCTTCATTGATCTGCTGAAATTTTGCCTGTGCACTTTTATCATTGGGATTAATGTCGGGATGGTATTTGCGGGCAAGTCGGCGGTATGCCTTTTTAATATCTGCCTGAGAGGCAGATTTATCAAGCTCCAGTATTTTGTAATAATCTATAAAATCCATGTAATTTTTAGAAATAAATATTGCTACTAATTTAAACAATCCAAAGGTTAGGCATAAATATATCTTCCCATTAATACCTGAATTTTTATCAAATAAATGTTAATTCCCCGCAGCCGGTATTGAAAAGTTTACTCTAAATACAGAAAATAATAAATTTTCCTGCTAAACAATTCCTAAACTATTTTAAATTCATTTCAAATTGAATTTAAAATAAGATTAAAGTTTGTTAAAAACTAACAGGAGGTGTATTTTTGTTCCACTTATCAAACACTTAATTTTTTATGGCAAAATCTGCGCTATTAAAGTCATCATTAGCAAAAAAATACTGGATGGCTTTCACAGGCCTCTTCCTTTGCACATTTTTAGTAGGTCATCTTCTTGGGAATTTACAGTTATTGCTTCCTGTAAGTGAAGCAGCCCGGGATCAATTCAATGAATATGCATTATTTATGACCACGAATCCGCTGGTGATGATCCTGTCTTATGTCACATATATAAGCATTTTATTTCATGCCATAGACGGAGTAATTTTAACTTACAATAATCGGAAAGCGCGTCCACAAGGATACGTAAGCTTTAAACCATCAACAAATTCAACCTGGGCATCCCGTAATATGGGGCTGTTGGGAACTGTAATATTTGTTTTTATTGTCTTGCACATGAATGCCTTTTGGGCCGAAATGAAATTTGGAGGGCTTGACAATACCGTTTACACCACGGGAGGCGGGGAAAGTGTAAAAGATCTTTATACGCTAACGCTTAGCACGTTTCAGGACAGTACATATGGCCTTCTGTTCGTAATAATATATGTTTTATCGATGGCCGCCATTGCCTTTCATTTATTACACGGATTCTCCAGTGGCTTTCAAACGCTGGGGGTTAACCATCCCAGATACAATGGGTTTATAAGGAAGCTGGGATATGGTTTTGCAATTTTAGTGCCTTTGGCCTTTGCTATTATTCCGATTTATATCCACTTTGTATTAGAAAATGTATTAGAAAAAATTTAAGCTATGGGAATACTAGATTCAAAAGTACCTAAAGGCCCTTTAGAAGACAAATGGACCAAACATAAAAACGAGATTAACCTGGTTAATCCCGCGAATAAGAGAAATATTGATGTAATTATGGTGGGCACCGGCCTTGCCGGGGGTAGCGCAGCTGCAACCCTTGCAGAACTGGGATATAATGTAAAGACATTTTGTTACCAGGACTCTCCCAGACGTGCGCATTCTATCGCCGCGCAGGGAGGTATTAACGCTGCCAAGAATTACCAGGGGGATGGAGATTCCAACTACAGGTTGTTTCACGACACTGTTAAAGGTGGGGATTACCGATCGCGTGAGTCAAACGTTTACAGGCTTGCAGAAGTTTCAGCCAATATTATTGACCAGTGTGTGGCCCAGGGAGTTCCTTTCGCACGTGAATACGGCGGATTACTTGATAACCGTTCCTTTGGAGGAGTATTGGTTTCCCGGACTTTTTACGCAAAAGGACAAACCGGCCAGCAGTTATTGTTAGGATGCTATTCTGCCATGAACCGCCAGATCAACCGTGGGAAGATCACTTCCTATACCAGGCATGAAATGCTGGATATTGTAAAGATTGACGGAAAAGCCCGTGGAATTATAGCGAGAAACCTTATTACAGGTGAGATTGAAAGGCACAGTGCCCATGCAGTTGTTATTGCTTCAGGAGGATATGGAAACGTTTTCTTCCTTTCAACAAATGCAATGGGTAGTAATGTTACCGCTTCCTGGAAAGTACATAAAAAGGGGGCGTTTTTCGCCAACCCTTGTTTTACACAAATACATCCCACCTGTATTCCTGTTTCAGGGGAACATCAGTCAAAGCTCACTTTGATGTCTGAATCTCTTCGTAATGACGGAAGGATATGGGTCCCTAAGAAAAAAGAAGATGCTCTGGCTATTAGGGAGGGCAGATTAAAACCAACTGAACTAAGGGAAGAGGACAGGGATTATTATCTGGAAAGAAGATATCCTGCTTTCGGAAACCTTGTGCCAAGGGATGTGGCTTCCCGGGCGGCAAAAGAACGATGTGACGAGGGTTACGGTGTGAATAAGACCGGAGAAGCTGTTTACCTTGACTTTAGTGCTGCCTTTTTAAGGTATGGTAAAGAAGCTGCAATTTCACAAGGCTTAGTAGATGCTTCAGAAGGAGAAATGATAAAACTTGGAAAAGCTATCGTAGAAGCGAAATATGGAAACCTTTTCCAGATGTACGAGAAGATCGTAGATCAAAATCCATACGAAACTCCTATGATGATCTATCCAGCCGTGCATTACACCATGGGAGGAATTTGGGTAGATTACAATCTGGAGACTACCATTCCCGGATGTTTTGCAACCGGAGAAGCCAATTTCTCAGATCACGGGGCCAACAGGCTGGGTGCTTCGGCATTGATGCAGGGTCTTGCAGATGGATATTTTGTACTTCCATATACTATAGGAAATTATTTGGCTCAGGATATCAGAACCGGTACCATCCCTATCGATGCTCCCGAATTTGAGGAGGCTGAAAATTCCGTTAGAGCACAACTTGAAAAACTGGTAACTATCCAGGGGAACAAAACTGTTGATCATTTTCACAAACGATTGGGTAAGATCATGTGGGACAAAGTAGGAATGTCCAGAAATGCTGTTGATCTGCAATCGGCAATAGATGAGATTAAAACCCTTAGGGAAGAATTCTGGAGAGATGTAAAGATCCCCGGTAGTGTAAATGAAAAGAATTCGGAACTTGAAAAAGCAGGCAGGGTAGCAGATTTTCTTGAATTAGGGGAATTGTTTGCCAAAGATGCTTTACATCGCAATGAATCCTGTGGAGGACATTTTAGGGAAGAATACCAAACTCCGGAAGGAGAAGCACTTCGTGATGATGAAAACTTTATGTATGTGGCAGCCTGGGAATATACAGGACAGCCTGCAGATGCTGTTTTGCATAAGGAAGAACTGATCTATGAAAATATAGAAGTAAAAGCAAGAAGTTATAAATAGGTTAGGAGTTAAGAGTTAGGAGTTATGGGTAATATAAATTCCTTTGAAGATTTAGGATGTTGGAAAGCTTCAAGGGATTTAAGAAGAATTGTTTCCAGTAAATAATTCCTAAAATTCCAAATGATGAAAAGTTTGTTTTAGCCAGTCAGTTAAGACGCTCTTCAAGATCTGTAGGGGATAATATTGCTGAAGGATTTGGGAGATATAATTATCAGGAGAATATTCAGGCTTGCAGGATTGCTCGTGGATCGCTTTGTGAAGCTTTAAATCAAGTGTTGACTGCAACAGATGAAAACTATATTAACAATGGCTTTGGAAGAGTTCAGATTGAAATTTGATACAACCAAAGCAATTTTAAATGGATATATAAATTATTTAAAGAAAGCTAAAGGAAATTAAAATTTAAGGATTAGATAATATTATTATTACAACCCTTAACCCTTTACCTTCAAATATAACACATAACACTCATGAAGCTTAATTTAAAAATATGGCGTCAAAAGAACGCCAGCACTAAAGGAAAGATACAGGATTACAAAATTGCAAATGTAGATCCTGATATGTCTTTTCTTGAGATGATGGATGTTCTCAATGAAGAGATGGTTGAAAAAGGAGAAGAACCTGTAGAATTTGATCACGATTGTCGGGAAGGAATTTGTGGTTCTTGCAACCTTCAGATCAATGGGAAACCTCACGGTCCCGATACCGGCGTTTCCACCTGTCAACTGCATATGCGAAAATTCAAAGATGGAGATACTATTGTTATAGAACCCTTTAGAGCAAAAGCATTCCCAGTAATTAAAGATCTTATTGTAGACAGAAGTGCTTTGGACAGAATTCAGCAGGCTGGAGGTTATATCTCAGTAAATACTTCAGGAACAACTCAGGATGCAAATGCTATCCCAATACCTAAAGAAGATGCCGATGCTGCTTTTTATTCTGCGACCTGCATTCAATGTGGAGCATGTGTAGCTGCCTGTAAAAATGCCAGCGCAATGCTATTCACAGCAGCCAGAGTGAGTCAGTTTGCTTTGTTGCCACAAGGCCAGGTAGAAGCTACAAACAGGGTTTTGGCTATGGTTGAGCAAATGGATAAAGAAGGTTTTGGAGCCTGTACCAATACAGGGGCTTGTGAAATAGAATGTCCAAAAGGTATTTCTCTTGAAAATATCGCCAGGCTCAACAGAGAGTATTTAAAAGCAAGTGTAACCTAGATCAGGAAATATCATTATAATATAATCCCGAACTTTGTGGTTCGGGATTTTTTATGGATATTATTTAAAAATAAACTATGTTCCAATTTTCAGATTTAGCTTCCAAACTTCCCGGAGAAACGGAAAGTATTTTTAGCATAATGAGCAAGTTAGCCGGACAACATCAGGCTATTGATCTCTCACAGGGTTTTCCGAATTTTAAGACTGATGATAAATTAAAAGAACTGGTTTCCATAGCAATGAGGTCCGGGCACAATCAGTATGCCCCTATGGCAGGGGTGTTGGAACTCCGGGAGGAAATTTCCCAAAAGATCTATAGCCTGTATGATAGGCAATACAATCCGGAAAGTGAGATCACCGTCACCAATGGTGCAACCCAGGCTTTGTACTCAGCGATCACGGCTTTAGTTAATAAAGGAGATGAGGTCATTGTTTTTAAGCCGGCTTATGATAGTTATGAGCCTACTATTAAGCTTAGTGGCGGCATACCTGTACTCATACAGCTGAAGGGGAAAAATTTTAAAATAGACTGGCAGGAGGTAGAGGAGAAGATCACCTCAAAAACGAGAATTATCATTATAAATACCCCTCATAACCCTACAGGAACAGTACTTGAAAGAGAGGATATGCTTCGCCTGGAAAGGCTTCTTAAAGGAACTGACATTCTTCTCTTAAGCGATGAGGTATATGAGCACCTGATCTTTGACGGGCAGCAGCATCAAAGTGCAGCACTTTTTTCAGATCTGTCTTCAAGGGCTATTATATGTGCATCCTTTGGAAAGACCTTTCACAACACCGGATGGAAAACCGGATATTGTGTTGCTCCTGAAGAAATCATGGCTGAAATACGAAAGGTGCACCAGATGGCGGTGTTCTGCATCAATCACCCGGTTCAAATAGCTTTTGCTGAATATCTAAAAGATCCAAAACACTACCTGCAACTTGGAGCTTTTTACGAGAAAAAAAGAAATCAATTCCTGGATTTGATCAAAGGAAGCAATTTTAAGGGGGAACCTTCTGCAGGCACCTATTTCCAGGTGCTGGATTATTCTGATATTACCGATGAAAATGACGTCGATTTCTCACGCCGGCTGGTAAAAGATCATAAGTTAGCGACAATTCCTGTTTCAGTTTTTAATATAGGCCAGCAAGACAACAAGCAATTGCGGTTCTGTTTTGCCAAAAATGATGAAACCCTGGAAAAAGCAGCTCAAATTATGAACCGAATTATCTGAAACGACCAGTCTTAAGCTGCTGATTTACCGCGTTTCGCACAATTTCTGTGGTAATTCCAAAGAGCACGTGAGCCAGCAGTTCATTGATCTGCATTTTTATAGGAACATCGGTTGGTTTAGGTTCCAGACCTAAAAGAGGGAGTGAAGTTTCATGAGTAGAAAACCAGGTAGATGCACCAAGGATTACCCCGTCAGAAATATTATAAATGTCTTTATCCTTTTTTCCATACCCGTATGCAGCACCTACTGTTGCGCCAATAGGAAAGTTGACAAGTTGTTCAGCTATGGCTTCATTTTGAATGCTTATTGGGGTTCCGGTGAGTTTTGTTGAAAGATCATCCAGAACCTTTATTTGTGCAGATCTTTGTTCTATCTTTCTTACAGGAAGTAAGCTTTCCACAAGGCTTTTAACCGCTGTTCCTGCCAAACCCCCAAGAAAACCGGAAATTAAACCTCTTGAGGTACTGGAGACATAATTATTTTGTTGAAAAAAGTTATCGAGCTTCATATTTTCGGAATTTTAAATAAAGCTATTTATATTAGCTTTCGCTTCCAACCATTTAACAAGTATTTAGGAGAGACAGCTGCAAAAAAATAAAAATATATTATGGACAATACATTAAAAACAGCAATAATTCAGGTAGATCTGGCCTGGGAAAATCCGGTGAAGAACCGGAGTATTTTTTCAGAAAAAATAGATCAAATTCAAGATGATGTAGATCTGATAGTTTTACCGGAGATGTTCTCTACCGGCTTCTCAATGAACGCGGAACATCTTGCCGAAAGATCAGACGGCCCAACTTTTCAATGGATGCAAAAAGTGGCAAAACAGAGAAATGCCGCTGTTACCGGAAGTTTGATCATTGAAGAAGATGGACATTTTTTTAACCGTCTATTCTTTGTTTATCCTGATGGAACACATCAAAAATATGACAAGAAACATACGTTTACTCTTGCCAAAGAAGATAAGACCTATACAGCGGGAAAAGAAAGGCTGATAGTGGAATACAGAGGCTGGAAGATATGTCCGTTGATCTGTTATGATCTTCGGTTTCCGGTGTGGGCAAGAAATACGAGCGAATATGACCTGCTAATTTATGTTGCCAATTGGCCTGAAACAAGGATCCACGCCTGGGATATTCTTCTGCAGGCACGGGCAATTGAAAACATGTCCTACTGTATTGGTGTCAATAGAACGGGAACAGATGGTAACAAATATCAGTACAATGGACATTCTGCTGTTTACGACTGTCTTGGTGCCAGCTTGTTTACTAATTGTCGGGAGATCGAGTTTACCGAGATCGTTAAACTGGATAAGGATCATGTCTCAGAAACACGGGACAAGCTTAAATTTCTTCAGGACCGGGATAAATTTAGTTTAGATTAAATCTTTCATTATCATCCCAGTTGGGCCTGATGTCAAGAACCACTGGGAAATAGATAATCTCTTCAGGTTTTTCCTTTTCAAGGTAATCTCCTGTGTCCCACTTTTGATTTTCATTTGTGTCATAAATAACCCGTGCCAGGTACTTCCCGGGCGTAAGGAATTCAAACCTAATGTTGGTTTGTGAGGTGGAATATTTTTCAGCTTTAACTACTCCATCTTCAGTAGTAAGTTGTACGATGACAGGAAAGCTTTTTACGTTTTCAAGATTAAGGCTCAGGTTTCCGTAATCGGCAAAGGCACGGGTTTTAAAATTATTTTTTATGGTATCGTTGGTGTCATTGTAATAATCAACAATTGCTCCGGGTAACACAGTTAAACTGTAAGACTGGTTCTCATCCTTAGGGAACTTAAGCTGCAGCGAATTCTGAAAAGGACGCAGTTCGGAAGTAAAAGCCACACTTGCCGAATCATTGTCAATTATAGATATAAGGGAATCATCAACGGAAACAATTGGAGTATTTGCTTTCAATACGACGTCTCTGTCAAAGTCAATATTACCTGAAGGTTCAGTAGTGATTTGAAGAGAATCTACCGGCATGTCTGTAATTCTTGTAAACAGCGTATCCACCCTTTGAGGACTAACCACCTTAAGGCGTAAACTGTCAGGCTGCTCAGCAGTTTTATACCACAAATGAATACTGTCCTTATCTGCAACTTTAGTAACTCTGTAATCAAATGGATCCGGCCCGTCTATTGTCTCAAAAGTTATGCTGTCAGGTTCCACTCTTCCGCGATAACCAATGAGGATTTTATTTGCTGCCAGTTGATTTGGCCTTTCGGCTTGAAATGGCAGCTCTTCCTTAAACAGGACCAGGTTATAGGTAGTATCTGTAGGAATTGTTACGGGGCCTTCAATAAATCCTATTTTTTCTCTTGCAGGATCATATAAGTAGTTATTATTGAGATCCCGAATTGCCACCAGTTGGTAACTTCCTTCTTTTAAATTGGTAAGTTCAAAAGTTCTTAAGCTATCCAGCGTATTGGTGATATATCGTGGCGGTTCTTTATAAACAAGGGAATCTGAAAAATTTTCATCCCTCTCATATAACATTACCGAAATAAAAGGATCTGCTTCATTAAGAAGAGCGTCTTCAACTGTTCCCGATACTGTAAGGGAGTCAATATAACTGCCGGTGGAAAAAACATACTTAAAAAATGGAAGCGGATTTGCCTCATTATTATCAACTATACTGTTCCCAAAATTGATCACGTAAGTTGTATTTTCCTCAAGAGTATCATTGATCTGTATCCGAATGTATCTTTGGGGACTGCCTAGAGGAGATATTTCCGGCTTAGGCGACATGGGAGGAGAAATGATGATTTGTTCCTGCGGTTTATCGAGTTTAATATATTCATTAAAGTAAATGCGGATCTCATCCCTGTTAAAATTGGTAGAATAATTTTCCGGGGTGGCCCTTATAAACTGTGGTGGTTCTGTATCAACTTCTCCTCCTGTAGGATTGCCCCTTTTTGCACAATGCATAAATAACATTGTTATTACAACGAGGAGTAATCCATATATGCTTTTTCTCATCTATTCTTTTCTGTTGGCAAAGAAACAATTAATTTTTGTTTTTGTTAACCGGCGACTGCCATCGTGGCAACACTAATTTTCACGCCACCTGCATCTTGTATTACAGTAGCACAGGCTTCAAGCGTTGCTCCGGTAGTGATAATATCATCAACAAGCAGCACGTGCTTGTTGTGGATGAGAGAGCCATTGGCCAAAACAAAGGTTTCCTCAATATTGCCCCATCGCGCCAGGCGGGCTTTCACGGTTTGTGTTTTAGAAAACGATTTTTTTAATAAAACATTATTCAGATAAGGTACCTCCAATGCATTTGAAATGGCCTTTCCGAATCCCTCGACCTGGTTAAACCCCCTGGACCTCAACTTTTTCCTGTGCAGAGGAACCGGTATTACCGCTTCTATTTTTTTAAAAGAGGGAGTATTTGCAAGATCAGTGCCCATCCAATCTCCCAAAAACATTCCTATTTCCTGGTGACCTCTGTATTTTAGTTGGTGAATTAATTTCTGTACACTACCTTTTTTGTGAAATAATAATAAGGCTGTTGCATGTTCAATTTCCATTCTTCCATAAAATACTTTTTTTACCATATTTTCGTTATCGAGGTGGAAATTGGTTACAGGGAGTTCATGAATACAATTTACGCATACCACACGCTCATTTATCACCAGAATTTTTTCACAAATCTGGCAGGTTTTCGGATAAAATAAATTGAGTAAATCGTGAAACATTTATTAATGAATTGTAACTTACACCGTCAAATACATAATTTTACAAACTAAATTTACACTAATTATGACTGAAAATAAGAGTAATACCGCCCTAAAAATTTTAACCGGTATTTTAGCTGTGGCTCTAATTGCCCTCGGGATTTATACAGTGAGATTTTATAACGAGGAAAAAGAAAATCAGCAAATCCTCCAAAATGAGAAAGCTGTCATTGAGGACGAACTTAATGATCTTATTGTAAAATATGATGAAGCAATAGCCACCAATGAGGTAATGGATCAGGACCTGGTTGAAGCCAGGCAAAGAATTACCGTTTTGTTAGATTCAGTCAAGGATTCTGAAGCGAATTTAGTTCTTATATCCCGATACCGCAGGGAAATAGGAGCGTTGAGAAGTGAAAAAGACAGATTGTTTAGAGTTGTGGATAGTTTGAGTAATCAAAATAGATTACTGGCCACAACTATTGATAGCACCAATATGGTCCTTGCAGAAAGAACAAGAATGTCTGACTCATTACAGCAAACAAACCAAAGTCTTTCTACAAAGGTAGACCGCGCGGCCCAGTTAAAAGTAACCTCTCTTAAAGGTGAAGGTGTAATAGTTAGAAACAACGGAAAACTTGTTACCAATAACAGGACCCGTAGAATCGACCAGATACGCACCTGTTTTACAATAACTGCAAATCCGCTTTCAGAAGCTGGTGAAAAACCAATGTATGTACAGGTATATAACCCCGCAAACGAACTTGTAGGTGATGAATTGGCAGTACAGCATGAAGGGGGAGTAATGGTATATAGTGCCGCTTCAACAGTCTACTATGAAAATGAAGAATTAGATGTTTGTATCCTTTCCAATACAGAGAAGAATAAGCTGATGGAAGGAACTTATAAAGTGTATGTTTATGCCGGCCCGGAGTTAATTGGAACCTCTTCCTTTAACCTAAGATAATATTTTAAGAAAAATAGAGAACCGCCTTGACCTTTATCAGGGCGGTTTTTTTATTTTTGCCCTATGGCTAAACAAGAAGATTTTTTTAAGAATGTAATTTCCCATGCTAAAGAGTATGGTTATATATTCGCCTCCAGTGAGATATATGATGGGTTAAGTGCTGTTTACGACTATGGTCAAAACGGGGCAGAACTTAAGAAAAATATAAGAGATTACTGGTGGAAAAGTATGGTGCAACTGCATCAGAACATCGTGGGTCTGGATGCATCTATACTTATGCACCCCAAGACCTGGAAGGCTTCAGGTCACGTAGATGCTTTTAATGATCCTCTTATAGATAATAAAGATTCCAAAAAACGCTACCGTGCCGATGTGCTGGTAGAAGATTTTGCTGAAAAATTGTTACAAAAAGCACAAAAGGAAATAGAAAAGGCAAAGAAACGCTTTGGAGATGCTTTTGATGAAGACCAATTTGTAGCTACTAATGAAAGAGTAAAACGCTACCTGGACCAGAGAAGCGAGATCTCAAAACGGCTTGCCGATTCTCTTACCCGCGAGGACCTTAAAGACGTTAAGGCTTTAATAGAAGAACTGGAAATAGCCGACCCTGAAACAGGATCTAAGAACTGGACAGAGGTGAGGCAATTCAACCTGATGTTTGGAACTAAAATGGGAGCCTCTGCCGAATCATCGTCAGATCTTTACCTAAGACCTGAAACTGCCCAGGGAATATTTGTGAATTTTTCCAATGTTCAAAAAACCGGAAGAATGAAAATTCCCTTCGGAATAGCACAAACAGGAAAAGCTTTTAGAAATGAAATTGTAGCCCGGCAGTTTATATTCCGAATGAGGGAGTTTGAGCAAATGGAAATGCAGTTCTTTGTAAGGCCGGGAGAAGAATTAAAATGGTACGAACACTGGAAAGAGCAGCGGATTAAATGGCATTATTCCCTTAATTTAGGGGAAGAGAACTATCGTTTTCACGATCACGATAAGCTGGCACATTATGCCAATGCAGCTTCCGATATAGAATTTGATTTTCCTTTTGGATTTAAAGAACTCGAAGGAATCCATTCCCGAACAGATTTTGACCTTAAAGCCCACGAGGAACATTCCGGAAAAAAACTTAGATTTTTTGATCCCGAATTGAATGAGAATTACGTGCCTTATGTAATAGAGACTTCAATTGGGTTAGACCGTATGTTCTTAGCTGTTCTTTCTTCTTCATTAAAAGAAGAAACCCTCGAAGATGGTTCTTCCCGAACAGTTTTAAAATTACCGGCTATTCTTGCGCCAACCAAGGCTGCTATCCTGCCACTGGTTAAAAAAGATGGTTTGCCGGAGCTGGCACAGGAGATCGTGGAAGATCTGAAATGGGATTTCCAGGTACAGTATGACGAAAAAGATGCCATAGGCAGGAGATACCGCCGGCAGGATGCAGCTGGTACCCCCCTTTGTATTACTGTTGATCATGATTCTCTTCAGGAAAAGACTGTGACGGTGCGTTACAGAGATAGTATGGAACAAAAACGGGTAAAAATTTCTGATCTTCCATCTATTGTAAGGACTGAAACAAATTTTAAAAATTGGGTTCTAAATTAGAAATTACCATATAATTAACTAAGGTACAGAGGCAATTTAATCTTAAATTGCCTCTTTTAATTTTATAGGAATGCCTATTTTTAGATCTTATATTTAATGGAACTTACATTTCATATGTCCAGATATTTATCCCTAGTATCAGCAATTGCTTTTTGTTTCTTCATGCAGCTTTCCGCAGCGCAGGAAAGAGAGGTTGTAGGGCCGGTATATATTGATTCTGCAAAGTCAGTTCAGGTATCCGCCATTTCCAAAAAGCAGTTAATTCCTCCGTCTACCGAGTACAAACTGGTAAATCCCCGAAATAGAGGAATTAACCAGGTAGTCCCCGGAAAAGGATTGCCTAAGGAAATGGATCCAACCCGGCAGGCAGAACAGGGGGAAGTTCCTTCCAAATCAGCCATTCTATCTTTTGATGCTGCCGTATCCAGATCTACTCCCACAGATCCTACCGGTGCTGCAGGTCCCAACCACTACGTCAATGCCTGGAACTCGGCTTTCTCCATTTTTGATAAAGGAGGAAACCAACTTATGCCTCCGGCTTCCCTGGAAAGTATTGGAGGGGAATTTACCAATGAAACTCTTGGTGATCCCATTGTTCTATATGATGAATTTGCCGACCGTTTCTTAATATCTCAATTTAGTGAGCCTTTTGTAGGTTCACCTTTAACAGGTTTTCTGGTCGCTGTTTCAAGAGGACCAGATCCCGTAACCGATGGCTGGTATACCTATAGGTTTACAACCAATGGGGCTTTGCCTGATTATCCCAAAATCTCTGTTTGGAGTGATGGCTATTACATTACTACCAATAAAAATCCTAGGACTGCAGAGTCAAGCCAGGTTGTTTACGTTTTGGAAAGAGACAGAATGTTGGTGGGTGAAACTGCCCAGGTGGTGGGGTTCCCACTGCCCGGCATTAATACCAATGGTTTTTACAGCCCGGCAGGATTTCACGCTATAGGAGGGGAATTACCTCCCCCGGGTGATTCTCCTATAATTTACCTTCAGGATGATGCCTGGGCCGGAGTTAATGAGGATCATTTAAAAATATGGAATATAAATATCGATTGGGACAGGCCGGGCGTTTCAACAATTGCCGAGTATCAGGAACTTGGTGCGGCACAGGGAGTAAATCCCTTTAATGCAACTTTTGACGGGGGGTCCTTTGACAGGGGAAATCTTTCCCAGCCTGGGAATGCTCCAGATGTTGATGCCCTGCAGGCAGCTATTATGTACATGACCCAGTACCGAAAATTTTCAACCCATAGCTCTGTAGTGTTAAATTTTGTAGTGGATATTGATCCTTCCGCAGCCAAACATGCAGGGATAAGATGGTATGAGCTAAGACAGGATCCCAATGGAGGGCCCTGGAGTGTATTTCAGGAAGGAACCTATGCACCTGACAAAAGTGACCGGTTTAGCGGAAGCATTGGGATGGATAAAAATGGAAATATAGGTTTAGGTTTTACAGTTCTTGATAATAGTCCTGAAACTCCCATTTATCCTTCTATCCGTTATACCGGAAGATATGCCAATGATCCTCCGGGCCAAATGACCGTGGTTGAGACTAGTATCGTTGAAGGTTTAAGTCCTGATCCTTCTACAAGGTATGGAGATTATGCCCATCTTACTGTTGACCCTCGTGATGAAGTAACTTTTTGGCACAATGGGGAATATTTTGAGGACGGGGACAGAAAAAACAGGGTAGGAGTATTTAAACTTTCTCCCGATTTTAATAATGATGTGGGGATCATCGCCTTAGTTAACCCCACAAATGCAACTTTATCCAATTCTGAAGCTGTCACGGTCACAATAAGAAATTTTGGGGTAAATCCCCAGTCCAATATTCCAATAAGTTATTCTGTAGATGGAGGTCCTGTGGTTACTGAAGTGTTTACCGGGACAATTGCAGGCACAAGCTCTGCAAATTTCACCTTTGAAGCCACTGCCGATGTGGGAGAGATAGGGGAAATCTACGAATTTACTGCGTCAACCGATCTTGCCACAGATGAGGAACCGGAAAACGATTCCTTTATTGTGAATGTGAGAAACCTTTTCCCTAAAGACGTGGGAGTTACATCCATTGATGCTCCGTCTACAGGGCTTACTCTTACCTCTGCTGAAGATGTTACTGTCACTATTGAGAATTTTGGGGGAGAACCTCAATCCAACATTCCCGTGGGTTACAGTATAGAAAATAACGCCCTTGTAATGGAGGTATTCCCCGGCACAATTGGGGTGGGAGAAGATGCAGTTTACACCTTTGCTGAAAAAGTAAATCTTTCTGCCTTCGGAAGGTTTATGATCTCTGCTGAAACTAATCTTGAGGGGGATGGAAATACCACTAATGACGGTGTAACAAAATCGGTTGCGAATTTGAATTGCATTCCCACGGGATCAGACTGTACCAGTTTTGGAGATGGGATACATTCCTTTGAACTGGGGGATATACTTAATGAAAGAATTCCATGTATAGAAGGTTACTCAGATTACATCGGGTTTTCTACAGATCTTGACAGGTCCCAGGGAACTTTTACCGTAAGAGTGAAAACTCTTTTTGATTCTCCGCAAAATGAGCAATTCTCCATGTGGATCGACCTTAACGATAACGGGGTTTTTGATGATGAGGAAAGAGTTATTTCCAATGAAATTATCCCCGCGCCAAGCACCTGGTTCAGTTACGATTTTGAGTTGCCGGCAAATGCTCCTTTAGGTCAGCATTTGCTACGTATACGGGCAGGAGATGTAACTTTTGAAGGGGATCTTAATGATCCCTGCAGCGTAATGGACTATGGGTCTACACACGATTATTCGGTGCGAATAACCGACAGTAATTTGGTACTTGACGATTTTCTTTTAAATGAAGCAAATCTTGAAATAGCAGAACAGCCAAATGGTATCTTCCGGGTATTTCTTGAAACCGATTTTGACCAGCCTCTGCGGGTGACTATTCATAACATTCTGGGCCAAAGGATGATCGAAAACCAGGTAGAAAATAATGGACAGGGTTATTTGTATGAATTTGATATGTCCTATGCCGCAACAGGTGTTTATCTTCTTAGAATAGGAACAAGAGAAGTTGGTAAGGTCAAAAGGTTTATTGTAAAATAGATCTTTCACTTTAACTGGATTAGGTCCTTGCACTAAAATAATTTGGTATACATTTTATAAGCGCTTCAGAATCCTTATTTTTGAGGAAATTAAAACCCCTGCATGAGAATCATTTCTTACAATGTGAATGGAATAAGAGCGGCTATTCGAAAAGGATTTCTGGACTGGCTCTCTCAGGCCAACCCGGATATAATTTGCCTACAGGAAATAAAAGCCAGTCCTGATCAATTTGACCTCGCACCTTTTGAAGAGGCAGGTTATAAATATCACTACTGGTACCCGGCCACAAAAAAAGGATATAGCGGAGTAGCTGTATTAAGTAAATATGAGCCGCTAAAGGTTACTTACGGTACTGGAATAGAATATATGGATTTTGAAGGCAGGAACTTACGGCTTGATTTTGAAAGTTTTTCAGTAATGAGCCTTTATCTTCCCTCCGGCACCAACATTCAACGCCTGGATCACAAGTTCCAGTTTATGGCCGATTTTCAGAAGTACATTGATGAGCTTAAACAGGTAATTCCTAATTTAATAATATGTGGGGATTATAATATTTGCCACGAAGCAATAGATATTCATGACCCTGTAAGATTAAAAAATACTTCCGGATTCTTACCGGTTGAAAGGGAATGGTTAGACGGATTTATGAAAAGTGGTTTTATAGATTCTTTCCGGCATTTTAATAAAGAATCAGATCAATATTCCTGGTGGAGTTATCGTGCCGGTGCCAGAACCAATAATAAAGGCTGGCGTATAGATTACCATCTGGTAGCAGAGCCACTCAGGGAAAGATTAAAACGGGCTGTGATCCTCCCGGAGGCTTACCACAGTGACCATTGCCCTGTGCTGCTTGAACTTGAACCGTAAATAAAATAATTATGTCCATAAAAAATGTATTAGCTGCAATTATTGCCTTATTTCTTATTTCTTCCTGTGTGTCCTCCAAAGTCCATGAAGATTTGCAGGCGCAGTATGACAGTTTGGATTCCCGCCACAAAAAGCTATCTAATGATCTTAAAGAGACCAGATCAAAAGGAGAAAAAGATCTTGGGGCCCTTCAGCAAGAGTACAATTTGGTGAGATCAGAAAAAGATCAATTAGAAAAGAAATTACAAAATACAGAATCAGAACTGGAAAATCTCAAAGCCTCTTATGATGCTCTTGAAGCCAATAGTTCATCGGCACTTTCTGAAAACTCCAAACGAAACCGGGATCTTCTGGCGGAACTGGATGAAAAAGAGAAATCTTTACAGGAAGAACAGGCAAGGCTGGAAAAACTACAAAAGGATCTCACCAGCCGCTCCAACAGGATCAATGAACTTGAGGGATTAATAGCTGCAAAAGACGCAAAGATGAACGCTTTGAAAACAGCAGTTTCAAACGCTCTTACTAACTTTGAAGGTAAAGGTCTAACGGTTGAACAACGGGACGGTAAAGTTTATGTTTCTATGGAAAACAAACTGTTATTTGGGTCGGGAAGCTGGACGGTAAATGCTGAAGGAAGAAAAGCTGTGCAGCAACTGGGGGAGGTGCTTGGACAAAATCCGGATATAGCGGTGCTTATTGAAGGCCATACAGATAATGTTCCTTACGGCGGTAGCGGGCAATTAAAAGATAACTGGGATTTGTCTACCAAAAGAGCAACATCTATTGTACAGATCCTTCGGGAAAATAACCGAATAGACCCTATGAATCTCACTGCAGCAGGAAGAGGAGAATTTGCTCCTATAGCTGCAAACACTACTTCTGAAGGGAAAGCAAAGAACAGGAGAATAGAAGTAATTCTTACTCCTAAATTAGACGAGATAAACCAGTTGCTGGAAGAAGTAGACTAGATAAAATTACATCTGTAATAAAGCCCGCTAAGCGGGTTTTATTTTTTTCCTTTATTTTAAGTGAAAAATAGCTTTTTCAGGAATAGTTCTGATCTATAATAGCATTCGTTTCTTCCAGATTTTTAAAGACCTCGTACGTTTTACCCTGCGTTCTCAAGGCTCCCAGGGTATTAGCATATTTTGCCGCTGTTACCGGGTCCCCGTAGAATGTGAAACCAAAAGCCAGTCCTCCCGCAAAGGAATCGCCACAACCGGTAGTGTCTATAACGTTATCTACAGGAAGGGAATTGATCCACTCCTTCAGGATCTTACCCTCTTTTTTGAAATAGGCAACACAACCCCTTGAATCTAAAGTTACATATAAAATTTTCACTCCCTTATTCAGGACATCTTCAGCAAAATCATCAAGATGAGCTGTACTGGTCTCATCATAATTACCCATTTCTTCCAAAGGGTATTCGTTTTTGAACCAGCAGCATTGTGATTCTTCCAGATTCATTTTTAGAATATCTATATAAGGTAGCCATTCATCCTTATCTATCCAGAATTTCCGTTGCCTGTTTCCGTTAATATTTAATGCAGTGGTGGGTCCGTGAGCGTCAAAAATGATAATGCCATCACTGTTCTTTTTGATGTACTGAAGCGTGCTTAAAGAAATTTCAAAATCTGTAATAGGGACAAAAACAAAAGCCTGCGCATCTAAATACGGCGCCACATCTTTGGGTAAGATAGGATCCATAAAAGCGGTTTGTTTCTCCAGCCTGTTATTTTGGTCAAGGAATCGAAGTTCAATAACAGTCCCGCGGTCTCCGGAAGAATCTATTCCCGAAGTATTCAAATTTTTATACGGAGCAAAAAGGTCAAGAACAGGCTGATGGTCTTTTTTATGTACGTGAGAAATAAGGATCACCTCACCCTTATCTTCCATTAATTTTGCAAGAGCTATTGCAGGATGAGAAGCACATCCATATTTTTTAATGGTTTCATTTTTATAGGTAATTATAGTATCTCTGGGGATAGGGCCTACTACAGCAATTTTATTCATAAAAATAAATTTAATTGGAAAAGGGATCCGGCTGAAGCTCTTTTTGAAGATTACCACATTTCAGATTCTTAAACACTTCAATATAAGAAAATCCTGCATTAGTAGCCTTACAATTATGTAATGCTGAAAAATTAAATAATATACATACCCTATTTTGATGATAATGGGCATTGGAAGATATATTAGTGGCAGGAAAATTATATTTTTAAGACCTTTGCCCCTCAGAAATTTTAATTCACTCATTTAGATGATATATACAAAATTACCCACAACAGATATAAAGGTTAGCAAAATATGTCTTGGCTCGATGACCTGGGGAGAGCAGAATACAGAGGCAGAGGGACATCAACAACTGGATCTGGCCATTGAAAAAGGCATAAACTTTATTGATACTGCAGAAATGTATTCAACCCCGGCAAGAAAGGAAACCCAGGGAAATTCTGAAAAGATCATTGGAAGCTGGCTCAAAAAAAAGGCTAATAGGGGAGAAGTGGTGATTGCATCTAAAGTTACCGGGCCCGGAGAGTCCATGAGCCATATTCGACCAAATCTTGGTTTTAGTAAAGAGGCCATAAATGAAGCTTTAGACAAAAGTTTAGAACGGCTTAATACAGATTATATAGACCTCTATCAATTGCACTGGCCCGAAAGAAATTCAAACTTCTTCGGAAAAAAAGATTATTCCCATGATCCGAACGAGGAATGGGAAGATAATTTTAAAGAAGTCTTATCACATCTGGATGAGCTTATAAAAATTGGAAAGATCAGGCATATAGGTTTGTCTAATGAATCTCCCTATGGAGTAATGCGTTGTGTGGAAGAATCCAGGAAGGGAGCTCCCAGAGTGGTGACTGTTCAAAATCCCTATAGTTTATTGAACCGAAAAGATGAGATTGGGCTAACCGAGATCTGTCACAGGGAAAACATTGGATTATTTCCGTATTCTCCTTTGGGAATGGGAACCCTCTCCGGAAAATATTTAAATGGAAATCCGGTAAATGCCAGATTGTCTTTATTTCCTCAATATAAACGATACTCCAATCCTGAGGCTGTAGAAGCAACCAGAAAATACTGTGAAATTGCTAAGAAACACAATCTAAATCCCGCGCAAATGGCACTTGCTTTTGTAAATATGCAGCCTTTTGTTACCAGCACCATTATTGGAGCAACTTCTTTAGAACAATTATCAGTAAACATTGAGAGCATCAACCTTAAACTCTCTGAAAAAGTATTGGATGAAATAAATAAGATTCACGAAGCTATCTCTAATCCTGCACCCTGATTACAACGGTAAAACGAGGCTCTCGTGAATAAAAGCAGCCATATTTTCCGGAGTACGTACGTGATACCATTCGGCAGTTTTACCCAAAAGCCTCAACGTATCCTGTGCGGAAGAACTTCCGATTACAGTTGAATTCTGGCTGTTAGGGCTGTCCCGAAGATTCGCTTTAGATCTGGTAATCAAATTATAGGCTTCCGGAACATCTTCTGTTGGGTCAAAACTGGGATCATCCAGTTGAAAAATAAAAGCGAGGGGGTCTATAGCGCCGCGATATCCTTTGTAGATCCCAAAATGAAGATGGGGGGCGGTAGTTCTTGCATTTCCGGTATTTCCTACAAAACCAATTGTGTCTCCCGTTTTAACCCGGGAATTTCCAAGAGGAGCTATACTGTCAAGATGGGCGTAATACAGCGACTGACCTCTGTCAGGGTCCCTGAGCCATACCTGTTTTCCACCTAATCCTTTCTCGCCGGAAGATGCAATTCTTCCGTTTGTAACCGCTACCACGGGAGTTCCCCTGGGAGCGAAAATATCAACACCTTCGTGGCTTCTTCTCCCCCCATCTCTTACTGCACCCCAAAAACTTTGGATGTTAGTATTCTTTCCTCCTGCCACCGGAAATGCATATACAGGGGTAGTTTTCATTTTAATGGTAAACGGGGTGGAAGTCTCTATACCAGGTTGAACAATGATTTTAAAAGTTCCCGGTTGCTCGATCTCTTTGCTGAAATTTAGCATCCCGTAATCTGAATCTGCAATCTTTTTATAAGTCTTCAATGAATCGTTTTGAAGCTCATAAAGTTCAATGAATACTAAGTCCGTAACACTATCCGTCTCAACAATCACATCCAGTTCTTCACCCGTTTTCAGGTTGAGGTTATAAGAATAAACCGGAAAATTGCGGGGTTTAAAATGTCCAGTCTGAAGAAACGGGAGATCCACCTCTACACTATCCTTTAACGCAATTTGCACCTGATCTTCCCAAAGCAGGAAGAGTTCATCAGATATCCCAAAATCCCGCTGATACCGTTCTTTGGCCGTTGGATTGGTAAGTAGATCTGTAGCTTTATTCAGCTTGGAACAACCGGTAAGAACTGCCAGGAATAAAATAAGTGAAACAAATTTCAATCGTTGCATCTTTCATTTTGTTTTTCATCCTGTTTATGCAGTAATTATGCCATCCTTATGCAAATAAATAACTCACAACATCCTCAATTCGAGCCACTTTCTGGATTTTTATGGCGTAGTTTGCCTTAGGTAGTTTGGTTTGTTTAGAAACCATAATAGTGGCAAAACCCAATTTTTCGGCTTCAGAAATGCGCTGTTCGGAACGGGGCACAGGCCTTATTTCTCCGGCAAGCCCTACTTCAGCAGCAAAGCATATATCTTTTTCAATACAAACATCCTCGTTGGATGATAATATAGCTGCAATAACAGCAAGATCAATAGCGGGATCATCTACAGATATTCCGCCGGTGACGTTTAAGAATACATCCTTGGCACCGAGTCTGAATCCGGCCCTTTTTTCCAGAACAGCCAGGAGCATATTAAGTCTTTTAGCATTATAACCGGTTGTTGAGCGCTGCGGAGTACCATAAACCGCTGAACTTACCAGCGCCTGGATCTCTATCATTAATGGCCTCATTCCTTCCAGGGTAGAAGCAATGGCCGTTCCGCTTAATCCTTCATCATTTTTTGAGATCAGGATCTCTGAAGGATTAGAAACCTCCCTTAATCCGCTGCCCTGCATTTCGTAGATCCCCAGTTCGTGAGTAGATCCGAACCTGTTCTTATGTGCTCTCAGGATTCGGTATACATGGTTTCGGTCGCCTTCAAACTGTAGCACCGTATCGACCATATGTTCCAGCACTTTTGGCCCTGCAATACTTCCTTCTTTGGTAATATGTCCTATAAGAATAACGGGAACTCCTGTTTCTTTGGCGTACTTGATAAGCTCTGCAGTACATTCCCTGATCTGGGAAATACTTCCCGGAGAACTTTCTATATAATCACTGTGCAGGGTTTGAATGGAGTCAATGATCACGATCTCCGGAGATAACTTCTCAATTTGTTTAAAGATATTCTGTGTCTTAGTTTCAGTTAGGATATAGCAGTTGGCAGGATTAGGATTTATGCGCTCGGCCCGCATTTTAATTTGCTGCTGGCTTTCTTCCCCTGAAACGTAGAGGGTTTTATGTCCCAGGTGCAGAGAAATTTGCAAAAGCAGAGTGCTCTTTCCTATTCCCGGTTCTCCTCCCAATAAAGTCAAAGAGCCGGGTACCAGCCCGCCGCCAAGCACCCGGTTCAATTCTCCGTTGTTGGTGTTTAGCCGGGGTTCCGATCCTACTTCTATTTCTGTGATCCTTAGGGGAACAGGAGTGCGCTTCACTTCACGGGAGGCCTGTGGCTTCCAGTCTTTTTCATCCGGCTTCTGAATTAGTTCTTCTACAAGGGTATTCCATTCGCGACAGGAATTGCACTGGCCCTGCCATTTTGAATGTTGCGCACCACAATTCTGACAATAAAATATTGTTTTTGGTTTAGCCATATTTGGTTCAGGAAAATTTGATATGCTTAATACCCAAAATCCTTTTTGATCCGTTCCGCTTTTTCCAGCATAAAATCAACAGTTAAAAAGGCTACAGGCTCCTGGCCGTATGCATTTTGGTAGCTTCTCATCGCTTTTTTAGGATTTCCTGATTCTTCCTCATAACGTGCGTCAAAATAGGTGGCCAACATCGTTTTAGGGTAATGTTTATCAGCTATTTTTGAAAGCTTTTTAAGATCATTCCAGTTCCTTGTCTTTTCCATAGCGTTATAGACTGCCATGAAATCATTTACTCTTATTCTTTTATCTACACCAAAGAGGGTTTTTATATCTTCATATTTTTCAATGAGATAATCATAGCCTGAAAATGAAGTTTGTAACAGGATCCTGTTATAATCCTCCAGTGAGATAGGACGATAGACATCAAACATATCTTCTATAGCTCTGGGAATAGCCATTCCTACCAAAGTGTAGTGAGTAGCACCATCAAAATTATCAAAATTATAATGAAGGTTTTTGTTATCCAGCATCTTCAATTTTGTATCAAAAGTGACAATGTTTTCTTTCAGATCAGGTATATCTTCACTTGCGGTGGCCATGTAGAACCAGGTTTCACTGGAAGTTCTTTCCAGAGAACTGGTGATCCTGTTTGCCATTTCCGGAGCAAGATCCGGACTTAAATTAATGTAGCCCTGGAATAAAGGTTTATCTTTAAGCAGGTAGTAATTGATGAAATTAGCGGTGTAATCATGCCCCATGATCACCCTAAAAGGCGCTGTCCTGTAGGTATTATCAAGATGAGTCATCAATTCCATTCCCAAAAATTCAAAAAATGCTGCCCCCTCACCAGATGGAAGAAAGGTTTGCTCATCATAAGCTGCATCCCTTTCTCTGGATTGGGACTGCACGACTCCCACCACGATCATTTCAGGAATATCTTCCCAATAGGAATAATAATCAACGTTTCCAGCTACAGGTTCAAAAAGATAATCCCCGTCCAGCACGATCATTACCGGGTAAGACTTCTCGAAATTTTCCTCATAATTTCGTGGAAGCTGGATTTTCAGATCTCTTGTTTCTCCTAATTTAGTAGATTGGAGGGTGGTGTGAATTGTCTGCGCTAATATGAGGTATGGAGCTGTTAATAACAGTAAAAAGAGTAGTTTTTTAATCATAGGTTAAGTTTTAAAATACTGGGTACAATATAGTTATTATTTTTTATCGTTATAAAGTGGGAGAAACAGGAAAGACAATCCTCCTGTGACGATAACCAAAAGTGTTTGGGTGCCCCAGGTGATCCATCCAAAGGCTTCCCCGCCCTGTTTGCTAATTCCAAATAACATAAGGCATGCGCCAATGGCAATAGGATAAACGCCTATGCCCCCATTGGTGGCAGAAATTGCAAATGAACCTACTACAAAAGCAACCATAACTACACCAAAAGGTAAATCTGCTGTTTCCGGAATGGCAAAAACCAGGATATAAAACATCAAAATATACATGATCCATATAAAAACCGTATGGAGTATAAAAGCTCCTTTTTTCTCCATCTTCAGGATACTTCGCATACCTTCTAAAAGTCCGATGGCGAACTTTTTAATTTTCAGTAGAATTCCACTTTTAGACTTTTGGATCTGTTTTAGAATAACAATGACAATCCCGAAAGCTGAAAGCAAAATTGCTAAGGTGAGCAACGGATTTATATTATTCTCTCTAAAATAAGTAAGAAGAAATTCAGATTGAAGTATGAGGGCCGATCCTATAATTATTAGCAGCATGATAAAATCAGCAATTCTTTCAGAAATTATTGTTCCGAAGGCTTTTTCAAACGGTACATTTTCGTAGGTAGAAATTGTTGCTCCTCGAAGAACTTCTCCGGAGCGGGGTATTCCAAAATTTGCCAGGTACCCGGCCATCACGGCCATAAAGCTATTTAGGAATCTTGGCTTGTAGCCCATGGGCTGCAGTAAAAACTTCCAACGGTAAGCTCTTGAAATGTGTGCTAATAATCCAAAAAGTAAAGAAAGAAGTATCCAGGCAGGATTGGCAGAAATAATATTCTCTAATAATTGCTCTCTTTCTAAAGGAGTTGCATTTTTAAGAGAGTACCAAATTAAAAATACTCCCAACATTAGTGGGAGTATCATTTTCAGGATCTTTATTGTGGTCTTTTTCAAAGATTATTTTAGGAGGTTATTTTCTTCGTTAGGAAAAACCAGGGAGGGTTTAAATGCCTTTGCTTCTTCAAGTTCCATAATGGCATAGGTGATCAATATTAAAATATCGCCCTTTGCAACTCTTCTCGCGGCTGCTCCGTTTAAAGTAATTTCACCTGAATTCCGGGGGCCCGGGATTGCATAGGTCTCCAGCCGTTCTCCATTATTATTATTTACGATCTGTACTTTCTCACCTTCAATAATATTGGCGGCATCCATAAGATCTTCATCAATTGTTATACTGCCAATATAATTGAGATCTGCCCCTGTACATTTAACACGGTGAATTTTTGATTTTACGACGTGAATTTGCATAATCTACATTTAATTTAAGGCAACATTATCTATAAGCCTGATATCCTTTGCATAAGCGGCAATAAAGGCCCTGTAATTTAAACCGGGTTCAATATCCTCTGCCGTTATAAGAGAATTGCCATCGGCAATTTCAAAATACTCAAGTTTTAAAAACGGGTGTTTTTCAAATTCTTTCTCAACCCAATCCCTTATGTTTTTTGCACTTTCTGTGCCAAATTTTTGTTTGACTTTAAGGAGTGTCTGGTATATAAAAGCAGCTTCTTCTCTGTCGCTGCTTGTTAGTCGCTCATTTCGGGAACTTCTTGCCAGACCGTTTGCTTCTCTGTCAATTGGGCAACCTATGATCTCTACAGGAAGATGGGAGATCTCGATTAATTTTTTGATGATCTGCAGTTGCTGAAAATCTTTTTCTCCAAAATATGCTCTATCCGGCTTAATGATCTCAAATAGTTTTTTGACAACGGTTCCTACCCCGTCAAAATGCCCGTTGCGGAATTTCCCTTCCATTCTATGCTCCAGCCCGCCAAAAATAAAATGTTCGGCCTCTACCTTTGACCCATACAATTCTGAAGCATTAGGTGCAAATACCAAAAGATCCAGCTCTAGACTTTCCAGCTTTACAATATCTGTATCAAGTGTTCGGGGATAATTATCCAGATCGGAGGGGTTATCAAACTGAGTTGGGTTTATAAAAATGCTCACCACCACTACATCACATTCTTTTGCACACTGCCTCACAAGAGAGAGGTGACCGGCGTGTAATGCACCCATGGTAGGTACAAATCCAATAGATTTTCCTGCCCGCTTAACCTCTGCAATTACCAGTTCTATGCTGGCTTTATCTCTAAAAATCTGCATTTTATTATAAAATTAACAGCGTGCAAACTTAAGATATTACTGGCAAACTGCATAAATTTTTGTAATTTTGCATGTTTTTTATTCGCAAAAGCAATTACTTATAAATTTAGCAAGCTCCCTACAGGTTGCCTACTTTTTAATTTTTTTATGCGGATTTCATATCACAATTAAAAAACAAATTAAATACAACCTATGAAAGATAAGAGGATATTGTACGTATCATCTGAAGTAATACCTTACCTGCCCGAAACCGATATATCATCTATGTCTTTTGAAGCCGCCAGAATGGTAAACGGCCTGGGAGGCCAAATCAGGATCTTTATGCCCCGCTATGGAAATATAAATGAAAGGCGGCACCAGTTGCACGAGGTAATTAGGCTTTCCGGGATGAATTTAGTGATTGACGACCTCGATATGCCTCTCATAATTAAAGTAGCCTCTATCCCAAAGGAACGCATGCAGGTATACTTTATTGATAATGAAGATTATTTTAAAAGAAAAGCAACTTTAACCGATGAGGAGGGAAATTTATTTCCTGATAATGATGAAAGGGCGATATTTTTTGCAAAAGGAGTTATAGAAACAGTAAAAAAACTTAATTGGGCACCAGATATTATCCACGTCCATGGATGGCTTTCTTCACTATTGCCATTATACCTTAGGAACTATTATGGAAAGGAACCATTATTTGCTACTTCAAAAATAGTGACCTCTGTGTACAATCAAAGTTTTGATGAGACGTTAGATATGGATATGTATAAAAAAGTCCTTTTTGACGGCCTGGAAGGCTCAGATGTGAAACATTTGAAAAATCCCACCTACGTCAACCTAATGAAAACAGCAATTGATAATTCAGATGCAGTTATTGTGGGCGGGGATAGTATTCCTGAAGAACTTACCAAATATCTCAAAAAACTGGAAAAACCGGTTTTAGACTATAAATCTCCTGAAGAATTTTCACCGGCATATCAGGATTTTTACAGTTCCCACGTTATATCTCAATAAGAAATTTAGACCGAATGATATTTTTGAAGAAATACCGCTTTTTACCGGCAGTTGTGCTTTTGGTAATTGCAATGACTTCCTGTGATGATGATTTCAACACTATAGGAGGGGAAATTATAGGAGGGGAACTACCCGGCCTTCCCAAATACGAGGCAGGGGTCGTGGCTTATAATAAGAAATTAGGCCCGGTTCAGACCAATAATTTACCTTCTGTGCTACTGGGAGTGTATAATGAACCTATATATGGGCAGCAGGTAGCGAATGTGCTTGCCCAGTTATCCTTACCTGGTAGTAACCCCAATTTTGGGAATGAACCCAGATTAGACAGTGTAGTTTTAACGCTTCCTTATTTCCATACCAGAGAAGAGAATGATGAAGAAGGAAATGCTGTTTACAGTTTAGATTCAGTTTATGGAGATTCTCCTTTTAAATTGTCTGTTTCACGATCTGGATTTTTTCTGAATGATTTTGATCCTGAAGAGAATTTTGAAAACCGGCAACGGTATTATTCAAACCAGGGAGATCTGTTTGAAAATAATCTTGTGGGAGATCCAATTTATGTGGATAACTCTTTTAAACCCTCTCCGCAGGAAGTTGTTTATTTCCAGGAACAGGAGGATAGTGAAACAAATGAAATAGATACTGTTCGTGTCGCTCCAAGATTGCGGGTTAATTTACCGGTAGATTATTTCCAGGAGAACATTCTGGATAAGCAGGGAAGCCCGGAGTTGTTTAATAATAATAATTTTAAAAATTTCTTCAGAGGGTTGTATTTCCAGGCCGAACCGGTTAATGATGACGGCTCTATGATGCTCCTTGATTTTGATTCTGCCGATACCGATGCAGGAATTACATTATACTATACCCATTTTCCTGAAGATGCGGAAGATGATGATGAGGAAGGAGTGCAAAGAACATTTGAACTTGTCTTTGAACCTTCAAATACAGTAAATACCTTTTCCCAGGAATTTCCGACTTCAATAGAAACGAATATTCAGGCCTCCAATGATCTTCCGGGTGCAGAGGATCTTTACCTCAAGGGAGGGCAGGGAAGTATGGCTGTAATTGAATTGTTTGAAGATGAAGAAGAAATTCAGGCCATTCGGGATAATGACTGGCTTATTAATGAAGCTAATCTTACCTTTTATGTAAATCAGGATTTGGTTTCCGGAGGAGAATCTGAACCCACGAGGATCTATTTATATAATTTAGATAACAATCAGATCTTGTTAGATTATCAAGCTGATCCTTCTTCGGGACAAGCAGAAAATCCTGCCAGGGCTCTTCTTACTCACCTTCCCGCGCTTGAAAGGGATGAAGATGGGAATGGGATATTATACAAGCTAAGAATAACTGAACATGTCCGTAGCGTATTGCAAGAGGATATTTCAAATGTAAAATTAGGATTAGTAGTCACTCAAAATGTCCAGATCGTTAATTTTGCGGCATTAAAAGAACCTATTGATTTAGGTCAGGATGGGGAACCTTTAAATAGAATTCCTACAGCTTCTTTAATTACTCCGGAAGGCACAGTTTTACACGGGAATTTGTCTTCCAATCCTGAAAAAAGATTAGAATTTAATATATTTTATACAGAGACAAACAATTAATATATGTGCGGAATAGTTGGTTATATAGGAAACAGGGATGCTTATCCGGTTATAATGAAAGGTTTACAGCGCCTCGAATATAGAGGTTATGATAGTGCAGGTATTGCTTTATATGACGGAAATGAGCTGAACCTTTGTAAGACGAAAGGAAAAGTAGCCGATCTTAAAAAATTATGTGATGAAACCACTTCCACCAAAGGGCATGTGGGTATAGGCCACACCAGATGGGCCACCCATGGTATCCCTAATGATGTGAACTCTCACCCTCACTATTCCAATTCAGGTAATCTTGTCATTATTCACAATGGGATCATTGAGAATTACGCAACTATTAAAAAGGAATTAATAAAACGAGGCTATTCATTTCAATCAGATACAGATACAGAGGTTTTAGTTAACCTTATAGAAGATGTAATGATCAATGAAGATGTGAAGCTTGGAAAAGCAATGCAAATAGCCTTAAACCAGGCTGTGGGTGCCTATGCTATCACTGTTTTTGATAAAAGAAAACCAAATGAACTCGTCGTTGCGCGTCTAGGAAGTCCTTTGGCGATTGGTATTGGTGAGAATGAGTTTTTTATCGCTTCAGATGCATCTCCGTTCATAGAATTTACCAGTAATGCTATTTATCTTGAAGATGGGGAAATGGCGGTAATTCGTCTTGGGAAACAAATCAAGGTGAGAAAAATACAGGATGATTCCCTGGTAGATCCTTATATTCAGGAGTTACAGCTTAACCTGGAGCAAATCGAAAAAAACGGTTACGAACATTTTATGCTTAAAGAGATCTACGAGCAGCCAAGTGCTATCACAGATACTTACAGAGGTAGGATGTTGGCCAATGAAGGTATAATTAGAATGGCAGGGGTAGACGATAATATTGAGCGTCTTGCCAATGCAAAAAGAATAATTGTGGTCGCTTGTGGAACCTCCTGGCATGCCGGACTGGTTTCTGAGTATATTTTTGAAGATCTTGCCCGCATCCCTGTTGAGGTTGAATATGCTTCAGAATTTAGATACAGAAATCCTGTGATTTACGAAAATGATGTGGTGATCGCTATTTCTCAAAGTGGAGAAACTGCAGATACTATGGCAGCTATTAAACTGGCGAAAGAAAAAGGAGCTTTTGTCTTTGGGGTATGTAATGTTGTTGGATCATCCATTTCCAGGGAATCCCATGCAGGAGCATATACGCACGCCGGTCCGGAAATTGGGGTGGCATCAACAAAAGCCTTTACTACCCAGATCACGGTGCTCACCTTGATCGCCTTAAAGCTGGCAAAGTATAAAGGAACAATTTCAGATTCTACCTTTAGATTACATCTACAGGAACTGGACAGGATCCCTGAAAAAGTGGCTAAAGTGCTTGAAACCAATGAGCACATTAAAATTATTGCCGATAAATATAAGGATGTTTCCAATTGTTTGTACCTGGGTAGAGGCTATAACTTCCCGGTGGCTCTGGAAGGAGCTTTAAAGCTAAAGGAAATATCTTATATACATGCTGAAGGTTATCCTGCTGCTGAAATGAAACACGGTCCTATTGCTTTAATAGATGAACAAATGCCGGTAGTGGTTATCGCCACCAATAAGGGTCATTATGATAAAGTGGTAAGTAACGTCCAGGAAATAAAATCCAGAAAAGGAAAAATTATAGGTATAGTTACTGAAGGTGATGAAGCAGTTAGAGAACTTGCAGACTATGTAATTGAAGTACCGGATACAATTGAATCCTTAACTCCATTGTTGACAACCATACCTTTGCAATTGTTGTCTTATCACATAGCTGTTATGCTTGGAAAAAATGTAGATCAGCCAAGGAATCTGGCTAAATCTGTTACAGTAGAATAAAATCGTATAAATAAGATGAGATAAGTCTTTTTAGTTATGCTGAAAGGACTTATTTGTGAAAAAACCTTAACTGGATTAGGGCCTTGATCAGATGCTATGGTTGATTATATCAATTTTACTTTGAAATAAAAAAAGTTGTGCAAGAGCCTGTTTAAAATTATAAAGAAAAAACTATCTTTGCAGCCTGAAAAGGACTTGTGGTAGATTCTTATTTTTTAGGATATTATCACAAAAGGTTTATAAGAATTTCAATATTAAAAACATTAAATTATTAAATAATGTCTAAAATCACAGGTAAAGTTGCTCAAATTATTGGCCCTGTTGTTGACGTGGTGTTCAACCTTGAAAACACCGATTTGCCAAAAATTTACGATTCCTTAGAAATTACCAGAAAAGATGGTACTCTTCTGGTTCTTGAGGTTCAATCTCATATTGGTGAGAATACAGTTAGAACTGTCTCTATGGATTCAACTGACGGGTTAGCCCGGGGGGTTGAAGTAGTTGCCACAGGTGCACCTATTCAAATGCCAATTGGTAAAGATGTTTATGGCCGCTTGTTCAACGTTATTGGTGATGCAATTGACGGAATGGAAAACCTGCCAAAGGCGGGAGATAAAGGATTGCCTATTCACCGTGAGGCTCCAAGATTTGAAGATCTTTCTGTTTCTACAGAGGTGTTATTTACCGGAATAAAAGTGATCGATCTTATTGAACCTTATGCAAAAGGTGGTAAGATTGGATTGTTTGGAGGTGCCGGAGTTGGAAAAACAGTACTTATCCAGGAATTGATCAACAATATTGCAAAAGGACATGGTGGACTTTCGGTTTTTGCCGGAGTTGGAGAAAGAACCCGTGAGGGGAATGACCTTTTGAGAGAGATGTTGGAATCTGGAATTATAAAATATGGTGATGACTTTATGCATTCTATGGAAGAAGGCGGATGGGATCTTACCAAAGTTGATAAAGCTGCATTAAAAGAATCTAAAGCGACCTTCGTTTTTGGACAAATGAATGAGCCACCGGGAGCCCGTGCACGGGTTGCACTTTCCGGACTTACCATTGCCGAATATTTCAGGGATGGAGCAGGGGAAGGACAGGGAAAAGACGTTCTTTTCTTCGTAGATAACATCTTCCGTTTCACCCAGGCCGGTTCTGAGGTATCTGCACTTCTTGGTCGTATGCCTTCTGCCGTAGGTTACCAGCCTACATTAGCAACCGAAATGGGAGCGATGCAGGAACGTATTACTTCTACCAAAAATGGTTCTATTACATCTGTACAGGCGGTATACGTACCTGCAGATGATTTAACAGATCCGGCGCCGGCAACCACCTTTGCCCACCTGGATGCTACCACCGTACTTTCACGTAAGATCGCCGAGCTTGGAATTTACCCTGCAGTAGATCCTTTAGATTCTACTTCACGTATCCTTACCGCTGAAATTCTGGGGCCAGATCATTACAACTGTGCACAACGCGTAAAAGAGTTGTTGCAACGATATAAAGAACTACAGGATATTATTGCGATCCTTGGGATGGAAGAACTTTCTGAAGAAGATAAACTCGCAGTGTCACGTGCAAGACGTGTACAACGTTTCTTGTCTCAGCCTTTCCACGTAGCAGAACAATTTACCGGACTTAAAGGAGTTTTGGTTGATATTAAAGAAACTATTAAAGGTTTCAATATGATCATGGACGGAGAGTTAGATCACCTTCCGGAAGCTGCTTTCAACCTTAAGGGAAGTATAGAAGACGCTATTGAAGCCGGTGAGAAAATGTTGGCGGAATCATAATCTGATAAATTCCAAATTCCAATGTCCAAATCCCAATAAGATGATTTGGAATTTGGTGCTTGGGATTTATTTTTTGGAATTTGATTTTTTGGAATTTGAATATTTAATTAAGAGAATATGTATTTAGAAATTGTAACTCCGGAAGCGGTAGTTTTTGGGGCCGAAGTTCAAGCTGTAAAAGTTCCCGGCGTAGATGGAGAATTTCAAATGTTGAACAATCACGCCCCTATAGTGTCTCTTTTAATTGAGGGGGAAGTGAAAATAGATTTGACCGGATCTGCACCAGATAGTAAAAAACTTTCTGCCGATTTCAGACAGGAGGGAAGTAATACCTTGTATTACCCTATTACCGGTGGAGTACTGGAAATGAAAGATAATAAAGCCATTATTCTGGCAGATTAAATACTTTTCCGAAGATTTTATTAAACGGAACCCGGGCATTTTGTCCGGGTTTATTTATCTATACATATTACATCATTTGTTTAAAATGGAATGACTTTAAACCTCTTCTGCTTTAACAGAAACTGCAATATCTGATGCCACCCCGTTCATTTTAATGAGTAAATTTCCCTCAGTAAGATGATCTATGATGTGTACGTCCTTATTTGTTCCTGATTGAGTGTCAAATTCAGTTACCCTATATCTTCCTGTTGATAATCCGGGAATGAGCACTTTCACGTTTACAGGTGAAGCCTCTTTATTTACCATTTTCTTTTTCAAATCATTTTTCCTCAACACATATACTACAGCCTGCTCTTCATCTGCACAACAAAAAGCAGCAAAATCCACACTGGAAATTTTAATTTCCCTGCTCAAGTTTTTTCGGTTGAAGTTTTCCCAATCTACCAATTTTGAAAAATAACTTAATTTGTACTGCTCCCTGCGCATTCCGGGGGTGAGCACGTGAGGATGCCGGTTGGGCCAGCGCATTCCTCCCCCTGCTCCCCCTGAAGCCATATGCGCCCATTGAATGTGTTTAAAATACTCATCGTCAAATGCTTCAGACGATGTTCGTTTTCTGTCTTTAAAAGCGTGAATCGGGCCGTGTTCACTTTCAAAGAAAGGTCGGTTGTCATTAATGTGCTCCAGTGCTTCCCGAACAAGGTTGCCAACAACAATTGCGGAATCTACAGTGTTTTTAGGATTGTTAATAGTAGCGGAATC
>JAGXIL010000091.1 GCA_024635655.1 Gillisia sp.
CAGCTTTTTAAATGAACATCAATGCCAATGTAAATATTTTGGCCACTGTAGTCTGATTTTGTAATTTGTGAGCGCATAAGTTTCAATATTATAGATTATTATTAAGTGGTCAACTTTTAGTATTTCTATAAATATCTGAAACTTATGCTTTTATATAAAATTTATTCGTAATACAAACATAGGACCTGCGGGAGAATTTTTACACTTATAAAATAGATGAATAAATATATGATGAACTGGGAACAACTCCTTTCCCTGAAAAGGCACGGAGACAAAAATAAACGTCTTCGGAAAGAACAAAACGAAACCCGCTTAGGCTTTGAAGTAGATTACGACAGGATCATTTTCTCCTCAGCCTTCCGCAGTTTGCAGGATAAAACCCAGGTGATCCCTTTATCAAAGACAGATTTTGTACACACCCGCTTAACCCACAGCCTGGAAGTTTCTGTGGTAGGCCGCTCCTTAGGCCGCCTGGCAGGGCAAAAGATCCTGGAGAAGCATCCGCACCTGAAAACCATTCACGGCTATCAAATGAACGATTTTGGCGCTATAGTGGCTGCTGCCTCCCTGGCCCACGATATTGGAAATCCGCCCTTCGGACATTCCGGAGAGAAAGCCATAGGAGAATATTTCAGCCTGGGGAATGGAAAGCGATTCAAAGACCAGATTTCAGCAAAAGATTACCAGGACCTCATCAAATTTGAGGGCAATGCCAACGGATTTAAGATCCTTACAGAAGACCGCCCGGGAGTGGAAGGCGGAATACGGCTTTCTTATGCAACCCTGGGTGCATTTATTAAATATCCCAAAGAATCTCTTCCCCATAGACCCACTCAAAACATAGGTGATAAAAAATTTGGGATTTTTCAGACCGAGAAGAAAACTTTCGAAGAAATTGCTGTGGAGCTTGGCCTTATCCAAACACGTTCCGGAGAGAATATTGGCTTCGCCAGGCATCCGCTCGCGTTTCTGGTTGAAGCTGCAGATGATATTTGCTACACGATCATTGATTTTGAAGACGGGATCAACCTGGGGCTCATTAATGAAGAATACGCCCTGGAGTACCTTATCAAGCTGGTAAAAAACAGCATCAATACTTCAAAATATCACACCCTTACCAGTACTGCAGACAGGTTAAGCTATCTGCGTGCCCTGGCCATCAATACCCTGATCACAGAAGCGGTAGAAATTTTCCTGAAAAACGAAGAAGCCATTCTCGCAGGAGAATTTCACGATTCCCTTTTTGACAAGAGCAGTTACGAGGCGCAGATCAAAGACATCATCAAAATAAGCGTTGAGCGTATTTACCAAAGTGAAGACGTGATCACCAAAGAAATTGCCGGTTATAAAATGCTTTCGCATCTTCTGGACACCTACACCCGGGCCTTTTTGCCTGAAGAAAACCTACCTGATTCTAATTTTGATAAGCTGGTGAAGAATTCGGTTCCTAAGCTTCAGATCTCTGAGGACCTAAGCGTGTACAGGACCTTACTTCAAATATGCTCTTATACCGCCTCGTTGACAGATGGGTTTACCGTGGCTTCATTTGAGAAGTATAAGGGATTGAGGTTGTAATTAAAAATCTTATCACATACCAAAAAAAAAGCTCCTTCCCTTATTCAAGGGAAGGTGGCATTCCGCAGGAATGACGGAAGGGTTGCGTGAGGATTGGGGTACAGAACCCGATCTTTCACGCAACCACCCCGGCCGCCAAAGGCGTCCACCCCTCCTTGAATAAGGAGGGGAGCCTTTTGATTGAGGTGAAATTTACATTTTAAAAAAAAACTAAAAAAAGCTCCTTCCCTTATTTAAGGGAAGGTGGCATTCCGCAGGAATGACGGAAGGGTTGCATGGAGAATTAACTCTTTTCCTACCGCTTCAATTCCAAGCATTTCGATACATCCAATCCAATTTTTTAAAGTAACTTAATTGAAGATGAGGTATTTAAAGTTTTAAAAGAGCGAAGATATGGAGGAGAGAAGACACAATAAAAAAGAGCTGGAATCTATTAGAAAAAACCTGAGAAAAAATTTAACTCCAGCAGAAGCTTTCCTGTGGAAGGAATTAAAGAATAAAAATTTTGAAGGACGAAAATTTAGAAGACAGCACAGCATCAACAATTTTATAGTAGATTTTTATTGTCCGGAGGAGTATCTCATTGTGGAATTGGATGGGGAGGTTCACCTAAATGCTATGGCTGAGGAAAAGGACAGAAAACGGGGGGAAATTTTAGAGGAGATGGGGTTTCGGGTGCTGCGGTTTGAGAATAAGATGGTATTTGAATGTCTGGATTCTGTTTTGATGGAGATTAGGGATAATTTTAGGTAGGATTTGGGGTACAGATTAAATTTATCACGCAACCACCCCGGCCGCCAAAGGCGTCCACCCCTCCTTGAATAAGGAGGGGAGCTTTTGCTCTAGGTAAAATTGAAAATTTTTGCAAAACTAAAAAAAGCTCCATCCCTTATTCAAGGGAAGGTGGCATTCCGAAGGAATGACGGAAGGGTTCCGTGAGGATTGGGGTACAGAAGGAGATCTTTCACGCAACCACCCTGCCTCGCCGGCCTTTAGATTTGTGGTAAATTGAAAATTTTCAAAAAACAATTAGTAAAAGCTCCTTCCCTTATTCAAGGGAAGCCTGCCTGCCGGCAGACAGGGTGGCATTCACGAAGGAATGACGGAAGGCCTGCCTGCCGGTAGGCAGGGTTGCGTGAGGATTAGCTTTTAATCCTAAAACTCATAAACCACCCCTACCCCCAACATTTGTTTAAACTGGACCTTAGGCCCCAGCTCTTCCAGTTTTCCATCCCCGTCTATATCTTCTTTTACCTTTACATCATCGTCATAGCGTATGTGCGTTCCCACACTGGCCTGGATAAAATTGTTGACCTTCATATCTACATTCAGCTGCCAGTCGACATCAATATTCCCGAATTTGTTTAGGTAATCGGTGTACAGGGTGAGTTGATTTTCGAGTTTTACGTTCTCGAAAATTGTAGCTGAGTAGCCGCTGGTGAGGAGAATACCGAGTTCCATTCGTACCCGCTCTCCATCCCGGAGGATATTTCCCGCCTCGTCTCGTATCGCAGGATTCACTCCATACATCCCTTCATTGGCCATTTTCCTGTCGAGAACAAAAGTAGATTTCATGGTGAGCGGCGAAAGGTAAATGGTAAGATCTTCCTTCGGGTGGGTATATTCTGTACCTATCCCTAAAAAGGAATATCCGGGGGCCATGAATTTGGAAATGGGCCTGTCGGTATTTGGATAACGGTATCCGTTTGCAAATTGGGTGTTGAAACTAAATTTTGCTGAATACCGGAAATTAGATGTGGAATCCCTGAGGTAACCGGCAGTGGAAGTAAAAGAGAGTTGGTCTTCACTTTTTCGCAATTCCCGGCCCTCCTGGGCATTTAATCCATATCGGAAACTGGCAACGTTCTTCCAGTTAAGAAGATCCTTGGTATATGTCCTTTCAAAGTTCCCGTGAAAAAGTGCAGAAATGGAATTGTTACCCCCGGCATTCCAGTTTATAAAAGCCACTTCGTTGAAATTAACTCCCACAGCATTCTCTTTGGTCCAGAACATCATCACTTCCTGCGTTCCCGAAACAGAATCCAGGTCTACCGTATCTTTCTGACTTTCCTTAACCTCAACCGTGTCTACGGGCTCTTCAGTCATCCAGGAAACATCCTGAGAAAAAGCATCAATGCTAACAAACAAACTTAAGAATAATATAATAGTAGAGAACTGGAATAATGGTTGGGACATGATTCAGGTAACGGGTTAAAATTTATTTCAGCAGATTTTTGATGGTAGTCACAATACCCTGAACGTCCATTTTTGCGATTTCATATAATTCATCAACACTTCCTTGCTCAATAAATTTATCGGGAACCCCTAAACACCTGATCTTAAGCTTATAATCGTTTTTTGAAGCAAATTCCAATACAGCAGAACCGAACCCTCCTGTTATTACTCCATCTTCTATGGTAATTACTTTGGAAAACTTTTTTAAAATTTCGTGAAGCATATCCTCATCCAAAGGTTTCACAAATTTGGCATCAAAATGAGCAATCTTTCCCGGTTCAGGAATAATTTTTATTGCATTTACCACATTTTCCGCAGTATTTCCAACGCTTATTATGGCTATTTCTGAACCTTCTTTAAGTTGTTCCCCTTTTCCCAGCGGAACTTTTTGGAATTCCTGCTTCCAATCCGGAATCACGCCCCTTCCACGGGGATATCTAATGGCAATGGGCCCTTTTAAATCAAGCTGAACGGTAAATAACAAATTGCGAAGCTCAACTTCATTGGAAGGAGCAGCGATCATCATATTCGGGATACATCTTAAATAAGCAATATCAAAGATTCCATGATGGGTGGCGCCATCTTCTCCAACCAGCCCCGCCCTGTCAAGACAAAATATCACCGGAAGGTTCTGCAAGGCCACATCGTGGATCACCTGATCATAGGCCCGTTGTAAAAAGGTGGAGTATATATTGCAAAACACTATAAAACCCCGGGTGGCCATTCCTGCAGCAAACGTCACTGCGTGTTGCTCGGCAATTCCCACGTCAAATGCTCTTTCAGGAAAAGCATCCATCATAAATTTTAACGAACTCCCCGTAGGCATGGCCGGGGTGATCCCTATGATCTTTTCATTTTTTTCTGCCAGTTCCACCAGGGTTAGCCCAAAGACATCCTGGTATTTTAATGGCAATCCTTTGGTTTCATAAGGCAGAATCTCCCCTGTGTCGGGCGCAAATTTTCCGGGAGCGTGATATTTTACCTGGTCTTCTTCGGCTTTTTGTAATCCTTTCCCTTTAGTTGTGATCACGTGCAAAAATTTTGGACCATCTATCTTTTTAAGCTTTTCGAAGATCTCAAGCAGCCCTCCGATATCGTGGCCATCTACCGGGCCATAATATTTAAAATTCAAGGCTTCAATAATATTGTCCTGTGCAGGTTTATATCCCACTTTGGCTTTAGTGAGGTACTGTTTTAAAGCTCCTACACTGTGGTCTATACCTATGGCATTGTCATTAAGGACCACCAGCAGGTTTGCATTGGTTACCCCGGCATGGTTGAGGCCTTCAAAAGCCATCCCGCTGGCAATGGATGCATCTCCTATTACTGCTATGTGCTGCTTTTGCATTTCTCCCTTCAATCTGGATGCCAGCGCCATTCCCAGAGCTGCAGAAATTGACGTGGAAGAATGTCCGGTGCCAAAAGTGTCGTATTCACTCTCCTTTCGGTTAGGAAATCCGCTAAGGCCAATTAGCTGTCTGTTGGTATGAAAAACATCCCTTCTTCCGGTAAGGATCTTATGTCCGTATGCCTGGTGACCTACATCCCAGACCAGCAGATCATCAGGGGTATTGAATATGTAATGTAAGGCAATGGTGAGTTCAACAACTCCCAGGCTGGCGCCTAAATGTCCTTCTTTGGTAGCGACAATATCTATAATGAATTTACGGAGTTCGGCAGCCAGTTGTGGAAGTTTTTCCCTGCTAAGAAGCCGCAGGTCTGCGGGGGAATTGATCTCGTTCAAAATACTTTCTGCCATAAAGCAAAGGTACATTTTGAAATTGTATTTTTGAAGATGGATTTAATTTTTGACGACAGCTATTTTATGCGCAAGGCCCTGCAGGAAGCAGAGATCGCCTTTGATAAAGGGGAGGTTCCTGTGGGAGTTGTGGTGGTGGTAAAACAACAGATCATTGCCCGCGGACATAATTTAACTGAAATACTGAATGATGTAACAGCTCATGCGGAAATGCAGGCTATTACCGCTGCTGCCAATTTTCTTGGAGGAAAATACCTCAAGGACTGCACTATGTACGTCACCCTGGAACCCTGCCAGATGTGTGCAGGAGCCTTGTACTGGAGCCAGCTGGCCACCCTGGTTTTTGCCGCTACAGATCATGAAAGAGGCTATCGTACCATGGGAACACAACTTCACCCCAAGACCCAGGTAAGAAACGGACTCATGGAAAAGGAGGCTTCAAGCCTGCTAAAACGATTTTTTGTTGAAAAGAGAAATTTGAACTAATTCCTTCTCGCGCGGTTTATACAGAAATTAAAGGATCACTTCAATTCTTTTAAAGAAGACAGTTATTTACCTCCATGCACACCATGATAAGCTGAAGTAATAAAGCTTTAGATCCCTTTATCCTGAGTGACTTTAATGTAATCTACATAAAACTTTGCAGGAAAGATTGCATCATCTACTTCGGGCCCGCCGAAATTTCCCAACAGCCATATTGATAAGGATGTAAAACGGGTGGCGAAAAGGATAGTTATCATCATCATAGGCTTCAGGTGTAAAGGTATATACGTGTTCCCCGTCAATATAATATTTCACCTCCATCTCTGTCCACACTGGTTTAAAGTATGATAACCTTCTTCTATGTCTTCAATAATGGTCTTTTGAGAATTTTCTGTATCCCCATGGCTGGTGGGAGTGTGCAGGGAAGAGTAAATGGGTAGTTGCTTCTAAATAATGCTAATAATTGTCCTCCTTCAATTTTCCTTCTTTTAAAATTTTGTGGAATCTAGATGTTTTAATTCCGTGTTAATAATAGTCTTTTCCGGCTCTTTAGCAGATTGCTTTTGGATGCGTTTGATCAAAAGGGCAGCGGCAGTCTCTCCCATTAAAAGAGGATGTTGATCTACGTAGCTTATTGATGGCCAAAGAAAGGGTGCGAAATCTTCATTGACATAACCAATGATCTTCACCTGTTCAGGTATTTTGATGTTGTTTTCCTGCACTACCCTGGAAGATAAAAGAGTGCTTAAATAATCCAGGCCAATAAGAGCCTCTACTTTTTCTTCCAGAATTAGCTTTTTAATTCCTCTTTTCACCGCCGGAACATCTTTAGATACCAACATGTATTTTTTCTCTACAGGCAAACCCAAATCCTGCATTGCCTGCTTATATCCATCTATTCTTTGTTTTCCCAATCCAATTTCTCCCAATCCGCAAACCAGGGCTATTTTTTTCTGATTTTTGGAATGCAAAAATTTCACCGCGTCGTAAATACTCCCTTTGTCATTAACCCCCACGTGATCCAGCTCCATATCTACATTGATCCTGTCAAAAAGAACTACGGGTATTTCATATTCCAATAATTGATAGATATGATCGTAACTTTTAAGTTTCTGGGTTTCTTCTGAAACAGATATCAACAAGCCATCCACAATTCCATTGGAAATAAGTTCTGTTATTTGTTGCTCCAGTTGCAGGGACTCATTTGAGATGTATGTGATCACCTGGAAACCCAGCTTACGAGCTTCGGTTTCTACTCCGCCCAATACTTTTGCAAAAAAGGTATTTGAAATATTGGGAACAATAACAGCAATGTTCCCGGTGCGGCTTCGCTTGAGGTTTACAGCCGTAGGATTAGGCCGGTAATTGTGCAGCTGCGCAAGCTCTTTTACCCGTTGTACTGTTTTTACGCTAATTTCCGGACTATCGTTAAGGGATTTTGAAACGGTTGAAACTGAAACATTCAACAGTTTTGCCAATTCTTTTAAGGTGATTTTTGATCTCATACAACATCGGTTTAGCTAAAACTTAAAAATAAAGAAGAATAAAGGAATTCAGGAAGATTTAATAATAAATTTCTGAATAGTTTTTGATTTTACCTAAAAAAGCCGAATTCTGAACAGAATTCGGCTTCTTATATATCAATTGTCTATTTACCTTAGATCCTCATATTCAAATTTTTGTCCGCCGACAGAGATCTCTACCATCGCTCCTGCTTTGGGCATAGTAACTACGCCAACTCCCTCGCGAAATTCAATACTTTTTGCCATTCCTTCTTCCAGGACCACTGCTGAAACATTTCCGGAAAGTTCAAAATTCCCGTTCTTAAACCGGTTCAGGGCTTCTTCTGTTTTAAAGATCAGTACCTGCCTGTAGGCCTGGCCGCCAACCTGAAGACCAATATCCACCTGTTTGAGTTTGGCCATACCCACCAGATTAGCATTTTCATATACTACTCCATTTCCTGCGGCACCACCTACAACATATGCTCCTTTTCCAACATTGGGGAAAATAGCATAACCTTCAGCGGTTGCGAAGATCTTAGACATTTCAGGATCCATATCTACAAAAGCAGCTTTAGCCTTTTTGGCATCAGCTATAAGCTCTTTTTGTTCGGGGGTTTGAGCTACCAAAGCCGTGGTAAAGAGGAATATAACAAATCCCATCACCGGCTTAAGCAAACTTGATTTTGTGATCTTCATTCTTTTTAGTTTTAATATCCTCGGAATGTAATGCATTAACTTCGGGAAATTGTTAAGTAATTGTTATTTCACGTATCCTTAGGTTCTACAGCAGGAAGCATTGTCAATGATAAGAGAACCTATCTCCGGCAAAGAACCATTAAAAAACCGGGGATTCCCCGGTTTTTTAATCAAAACTATAAATTGTCTATTGAATACTTCCGTAATTAAATTTTTGACCACCTATAGAGATTTCCAGCATTGCTCCTGCCTTGGGCATGGTAGCTACTGCGATGCCTTCGTTAAAGTTGATGCTTTCAGCTCTCCCTTCATCTATAATTACTGCAGAAGCATTTCCTCCAAATTCAAAATTCCCTTCCTTGAATTCTTCCAATTCTTCCTGGGTTTCAAAAAAGATGATTTGACTAAAAGCCTGCCCTCCCAGTTGCAGACCTATATCAATCTGCCTTAATTCAGCAAAACCTACGATCTCATCATTCTCATATACCACACCATTCCCGGCAGCACCACCCAAAATATAAGCCCCTTTTCCTACATTGGGAAAGATGGCATAACCGGCAGAGACCTCATATAGATTTTCAATATCCGGGTTTCTTTCTCTGAAATCCTTCTTCGCCCTTTCTGCATCTTCAATGATCCCGGCACGCTTCTCCTGTTCTACCACCTCATCATCCGGCTCCTGGTTCATTTGATCTCTCTGGGTTGTATTAAGTGTATCCTGGGCATAAACACTTCCGAAAGTTACCAGAATTGCCAGGAGCATAAAACTCAATTTATTTGTTTTCATAACTTCTTAAATTTAAAGTTTCACAATCAGTAAAATTATAAAATCAGGCAATACTCCTCTGTTAATCATATGTTATATGCTTGAAAGCTAAACACTTAAACTAATTTTAATGATAATGAAATAAAAAAGCCCCGGGAGAGAATCTGACTCTAAGCATAAAAAAGTATATTTAAACGCACTAAATATATTTCATGAAAATCCTTTTGTCCTGCTGTTTATTCCTGATCCCGTTTTTATTTCCTTTTGCCTCTCTTGCACAAATAGAAAAAGCCCCGGAAAGGGAAGAAGGCGAAGGACCATGGTCCCAATTGATCATTAGGGGTGTAACCTTGATCAATGGAAACGGAGCACCACCTGTTGGGCCTGTAGACATTGTTGTTGAGGGAAATATTATTAGAAATATCACTACTGTGGGTTATCCCGGAGTGGAGATCGAAGATAAAGACCGGCCGGTTCTGGCTTCCGGAGGAAAGGAGCTTGATGCCACGGGTATGTTCCTGCTTCCGGGATTTATAGATGTACATGGACATATAGGAGGGGAAGCACAGGGAACTCCGGCCGAATATGTCTTTAAACTATGGATGGCTCATGGAATTACCACTATTAAAGATCCATCTGCCGGAAATGGCCTGGACTGGGTGCTGGAGCATAAAGAAAAAAGTGAGAACAACAAGATCACAGCTCCACGTATCTTTGCCTATACCTCCTTTGGGCAGGGAAGTTCCCAACCTATTTCAACTCCTGCCCAGGCAAGAGAATGGGTTCAGGAAAATGCTGAAAAAGGTGCCGATGGGATCAAATTCTTTGGTGCTGCTCCCGAAATAATGGAAGCTGCTCTTGAAGAAAATAAAAAGCTGGGTCTCAGGTCTACAGCTCATCACGCACAGATGGCCGTAGCCAAATGGAATGTTCTACATTCTGCCCGTGCCGGACTTACAAGTATGGAGCATTGGTATGGATTGCCGGAGGCTTTGTTTACAGACAGGATTATCCAGGACTATCCTGCAGACTATAATTACAATAATGAACAGGATAGATTCCGGGAGGCCGGAAAACTTTGGGAGCAGGCTGCTGCCCCTTATTCTGAAAAGTGGGAAAAGGTAATAAATGAGCTGCTGGAACTGGATTTCACCCTCAACCCTACTTTTAATATTTACGAGGCGAGCAGGGATCTTATGGCCGCAAGAACCGCGGAATGGCATCCGGAATATACCCTGCCTTCCCTATGGGAGTTCTACCAACCCAGCAAGATCTCCCATGGCTCCTACTGGCATTTTTGGGGAACGGAAGAGGAGGTTTCCTGGAAGAAGAATTACAAATTATGGATGACCTTTATCAACGAATACAAAAACCGGGGCGGAAGAGTAGCTGCAGGATCTGATTCCGGATTCATTTTTCAGCTTTACGGATTTGCCTACATACGGGAACTGGAATTGTTACGGGAAGCAGGTTTTCATCCTATGGAAGTGGTTATGGCAGCCACGCTAAACGGGGCCGAAGCTCTGGGAGTGGCAGATAAACTTGGCTCGGTAGAGGTAGGAAAACTTGCAGATTTTGTAATCGTTGAAGAAAATCCCCTAACAAATTTTAAAGTACTTTACGGAACCGGAGCCATAAAGCTTACTGAAGATAATGAAGTGGTGCGGGTAGGCGGAGTGAAATACACAATTAAAGACGGCATTATTTACGATGCCAAAAAACTTCTGGAAGATGTAGGTAAAATGGTAGAAGAAGAGAAGCAGAAAACCGGATATGAATTCAGGCAACCCGGTAAAAAATAGCTTATTCTTCCAGTTCTACGATCACCTCTATTTCAATGGCAATGTTGGACGGCAACGATGTATGGCCCACTGCTGCCCGGGCGTGCTTTCCGCGATCTCCAAATACCTCGACCATGAGATCTGAAAATCCGTTGATCACTTTTGGCTGGTCGTAAAAATCGGGAGCAGAATTCACCATTCCGCGTACCTTTACAAATTGCTTTATGCTGCCAAGATCCCCACCGGTGGCAGCTTTTAAAGAAGCCAGTATTTTTATTCCCGTAGCCCTGGCTGCCTCGTATCCCTCTTCCAAGGTGAGGTCTTCTCCCAGTTTCCCTTTTTGCTCACTACCTTCCCCTGAAAGATAGAGCAGATTTCCCACTTTTCGGAATTTCACAAAATTAGCCACAGGTTCCTTTACCTCCGGCAGTTGAATTCCCAGTTCCTGAATTTTATCTTCCGGAGTTTGGGAGAAGGAAAGAAAAGTGAGAAAGGAAAAGGCAATTGTAAGAAAAATATTTTTCATCTTAAGATTTTTTGGAGGATGTTAATGTACAATAAAAACCTATTGACTTATACCATGTTTGTAACCGCTTTATATGAACAATTGATCACTTCTGTCATTTTATCAAAATCAAGAGTATCTATTGTATCCGAATTTTTGTGGTAATGGGGATTTCTGATGAAGGAAGTATCATTAATCATTAAGGCGGGATAATTGAACCTCCAGTAGCTTCTTTGATCTGATAATCCCGCCAGTCCCGAACCTGACGGAAATTGTATCACCTGCACATCAATACCCGCATCCTTAGACATTAAGCCATGTACCCGGGTGTTAAACTCCGCATACTGTTGTATTCCAACAACGATGATAAAATTGGCAGTATGAGGATAAATTTTGGCTAATTCAGGAGAAGATAAAGCCTGCGAATTAGGCTCATCAGAAAAGTAACCTATCATTTCAAAACATATCATACCTATGACATCTGCTTTCTGGTCGTGCAGAGATTTGGCATGAATATAACTTCCCATAGAATTGGTTGCAAAAAAGGGTGGCTCCTCCAGACAGTAGGCAACAAAATCGATCCTGTAGTCGAGTTGAGGCCGGGCTTTAAATACCATCCGGGCCACTTCCAGCAAGCCGGCCACCGCACTGGCATTATCATCTGCTCCCGGTTGATCCCCTGCCACATCATAATGGGCTCCAACCACCAATCTCCGGAATTTCTCCTGATTATAGGATGCAATTACATTTTTATATACCCTGGATTCTACCTCCCACTTCTGAAATTGAGGAGCGGCTCCTATCTTTTTAAATTCTTCGGCAATATATTCCGCCGTTTTATCCAGGGATACGGTATTGCGGAAATTCCGGTAAGGCCTCAAAGAGGTGAGAAAATGCACATCCCCATAAACCCTTTTTTTATCTGCTTCCATAAAAGAGAGATCGGGGTTTTAATAGCCTGCTAAAAAAATCCTTTTAAAGTCCTGTGATATCTTTAGTACCATAACCGGTAGGAGGGAAATCTTCCATGGTTTCATCTAAAATTTCCACCTCACCTGTATTAAGGCTGTAGACGGCCCCAACGATAAGTAGATTACCTGCTCCGTAGGCATCGCTCAATACCGATTCCAGTGCCCGTAATTCATTTACCTGGTTAATAACATTCTGCCGCACTGCATTGTTGATTTCATCTCCTTCCATGTCTTTTACGGCAAGGGCAGCAGGCTTTATAGCATTAATGAGGGTAACGATATGCCCGGGTGGATCTGCAGGTATTTTGACCGCTGCACTCACAGCCCCGCAGCTGGTATGACCCAATACCACTATTAATTTGGTGCCAAGGTTGAGATAGGCATATTCCAGCGTTGCGTAAGATGCCTGGGCCATTACCTGACCGGCAGTCCTGGCCACAAAAAGATCTCCAAACCCCTGATCAAACAAGGCTTCCGATGATACCCGGGAATCTGAACATCCCACAATAATTGCAAAAGGTGCCTGCCCCTCAGCTAAACTTTCAATTAAAGCAGGATCCTGGCGGGGATGTATACTTCTCCCCTCTTCAAATCTTTTGTTTCCACCTTTTAATTTTTGTAAGGCATAATATGGATTGGCATAAGCTGAATCCCGGTTTACAATATAATTATCTTTTCTCCACTGTGGATCCGCCATATTTCTATCCCTTTCCATTTTGGCCTCTTCAGGGTTAGTTGTTGTTTCACGAGTTTGAGCACAGGCAAATTGCAGGCAAATAAAGAAGACTGCACAGCTAAAGAGTAGTATGTTATTTTTGTTTATATTTTTCATATAAGTAATAATTTATAATTTTAATCGGCTACTTTCTTTCCGTCTTTATTGTATCACACACTAAGAAAAGAATCCTTCCAAATGGCTAATGAAGAAAAAAAGGCGACCCGAAAAGGTCACCTTTTTTAAATAGCTATTTAATTATTGATTTACGGGCTGGAAAGTAAATCTTTGTCCTCCTACTGAGATTCCTGCCATGGCACCACCTTTAGGCATAGTAGCTACAGCAACTCCATCGGTAAAATCTATTCCTCTTGAAAAACCTTTGTCAAGAATCACTGCAGATGCGCTTGCATCCAATTCATAGGTTCCTTGTTTAAATTCTTCCAGAGCCTCCTCTGTTTCAAAAAACAATACTTCCACGAATGCTTTACCTCCAACCTGAAGGCCTATATCCACCTGCTTTAAGTCGGCATATCCTGTTACATTTCCGTTCTCATAAACTACTCCATTACCGGAAGCCCCACCTATTACATATGCTCCTTTCCCTACATTAGGAAAAATAGCATATCCTGCTGCAGAATTAAAGAGTTCTCCCACACTGGGATATCTTTCAGTAATGTTGGCTCTTTCTTCCTGGGCATCGGCAACAAGATCTTCTTCTGTGTTTTTCATGGTACCGCAACTAGCCAATACAAGAAAAACAAGTGCAAAAAGTGGTTTGTACATGTTGTTTGTGAGTAAATTCATCATTTTTAAATTTTTGGTTAAAGTGTTAAATTAGCTCATATGCGCCGCAATGATTGTTAAGCAGGTGTTATTTCGCTTGACCTTAACATTAAACCCTAATATATGTTAATAGGAAAATCTGTATTATAACCGATAATTTTCAGAGGATATTAGAATTTGCCCTGAAAATATAGATACTGTTTAAAAAGTTTCAGGTTACCGGCATTTTATTATGAAAGAGCAGCTTATTTAGGTAATTACCCGAGGCTGCAGCAAAACCGCCAATGAGACCTGATAGGATCCCCATAAGAAGAACTAAAAAAGGGGCGCTCATGGAAAAAATTTCCGAAACCTGATTTAACAAAATATCGTCATTTCCACCACTGATAATTAAAGCTGCAATCACCCATAACAGGCCTATACTTAGAAAGCCTGCAAAAAAGGAAGCAAACGTATTATAATTAATAAAGACAGCCACTATGAAAGCTGCCAATGCTACAGACCAAAAGGGTAAAAATTTGGCAAGAATATAAGCCAACAATGCAGTTCCCACTAATTGAACAATGAATTTCATTCTTTTTCGGGTGTTAGGATTTGTGTTTTTTCGAATAACTTTTTTGCTTCTTCAAGAGTTGAGGGAAAGTACAATTCCCTATACTTACCTTCTGCCCATTCGTCTATCATATTTGCATATGCGGGGCTGCCAGGGTTACCACTTTGTCCGCCCGGATAAATCCCCCAGGCCTTAGGTGGTGATGACATTTCTACAACCATTCTAAATGAGGGGCCGTGATTCCCTTTTGTAGAATTCACTGCATCGGCATGGCCTGAGACGGGTATATTTGACTTGCTCAGGGGAGCCAATCGTGCCAAATGGTTTATTGAAGTATTCTTATAATTGCCCCAGTTCATTTCCCTTTCCGAATTTTCAGACCATTCGTTAATATTTTCTAGTGCCTGTTTGAAGGATATGGAGACAAGCTCCTGTAAATCCTCCTTATGTTCAGTTTTTTGAATATCAATGAAGGAAGGAATTTTTTCATTTTTTATCAGGTGTATAGTAACATAGTCATTAGGTTTAGATAGGACCTCTTTTCTGTCAAATTCGTCCCATAACAATTCCCTGGTTTCCCGCCACCATTCTTCAAAAAATATGGGAGTAGTGGATGTTGCATTGTAATTATAATCCCATTGTTTCAGGTTATTAATTATTTCAAGCTCTTTTTCGTTTAAAGCAGCCGTATTAACTGTATCCAGGAGCATTGGTAGTATTTCTTCGGCTTTTATAGAATAATTATCATTTTGCAGTGACATCATGTCCTGAACTGTAATGCTGTTCATTTCTGCTAATATCCTGTTGATCCTTCGGTTGCGATAGTATTCAATTTTAGAACTGTAAAACCAGTAGGGGTATTTCTCATCAACGGAGTGCTGATTAGCCGAACTAACAAATCCTCTTTCGGGATTAAGCTGAAATGCATTTTGATTTTTTGGAATATAACCTTGCCAGTCATGCCTGGGATTATTTCCTTCTAAAATAAATTTTCCCTGTCCTTTCCATTTCAATGGATAATTTCCCGCAATAGTCATTGCAATGTCTCCCTGAACTGAAGCAAAAACTGCATTTTGAGGAGGCTGGTCCCAGTATTGAATAGCTTCGTGATAATCATTATAATCGTTACCCTGGTTTAGCAACAATATAGCCTTTTGAACCATACTACCTTCATGACCGCCCCATTTTAAGGAGAGATCTGTTCCAGAGCCGGTAAAATTTTTGTCATAAACGATGGGGCCGTGGTGAGTGTAAATTATGGTATCAAAAATGGAAGCCTTTCCTTTTATCTTTATTTCTTCGGAAATTTTTTTAGTAGGTCGATATCCTGAATCATACCGGTATTCCTTTTTTGACTCATCTTTATAATCTATAGCATACCAATCCCGGGTATCCCGCGGAGCATTGGTGAAAGCCCATGAAATTGAATCATTGAATCCAATTGTAATTCCCAGGGCTCCGGGAAAAGAGAATCCATACGCATTATAATCAGGGCTGTTCAGGTGAAGCATCATCCATAGAGAGGGAAGATTTAATCCCAGGTGCGGGTCACTGGCGAGAAGAGCATTACCTGTGGCTGATTTCTGAGGAGATATTGCCCAATTGTTACTGCCGTTGTCGGGATCAGGTTTGGCAACTACATTATAACTTTTTAATAAAGAATAATTTTCATCTCCTTCCGGTAACTCCATTGATTCAAATTCCCAGGGTAAATCTGTCGGAACTGTGGGATCAATGTTTGGGACACGCTCAGGAAACAGAAGATTAAATGTCTCTGCTCCAAAAATGGCAAGAGCATTGGTGTTTTCAAGGTCATTATCAAAACCAGTGAGATCATCAACCATGGATTCCAGAATAAGTGCGGTCTTAAGGATATTCCATCGTTCAGGTTTGTAGTTTAGCAGCTTGTATTCGAATGGTAGATTATGTTCATCTATTTGGGATATAAAAGCATTTACCCCATTTCCATAAGCTTCAAGATATTTTGTAAGTTCAGGATCCTGAAGCATCCTCTCTGCAGATTTTTCTGCACCATATACCATTCCCTTCCTCCTTTGTAGCCGGTCGAAATCCTGTATTTGCTCATTTTCTCCCAGGATCTCACCCAATCTTCCAGCAGCGGCCATCACCTGAAACTCCATTTGCCAAAGACGGTTTTGAGCCATAATATAGCCTTGTGCATAAAACAGGTCTTCATTGTTCTGTGCGTAAATATGTGGTACATAATTGGAATCATATACCACGGTTATTTCAGATTGTATTCCTGGCAGGATATGATCTTCAGAAAACTGAAGTGGTTCTCTATCTGCATTTTGCCAGAATCCATGAAATGGATCAAGAAATTTTCCAAGAGGAGGTATATTATTACTTCCTATTTTGTGAGAATTGTCAAGAAGTATAATTAGTGCGAAGGTTATTCCAAGAAACAGCAGGAATTTAAATATTTTCATGGAGAAAGTTTAGGCCTTTAAAAATATATAGTTTAATTGGAATTTTAATTTTCTAATTTCTTAATAATATATATAAACCTTCTTATCTACCTCTTTTTATCTGAAAAAAACAACATCCCTTCCTGGACAGTGAAAAGCCGCCCAGCTCTTGCCTGCTCTTTTTTTGGCATTTTGAAATTAATTTGATAATAGAAAGCTAAGAATGGATTAAAAATTATGGTTTCTCCTATTTACTTCGCCATTTCCTTAAGTTGGTTTCGCGCCTCATTAAAACGGCTCATCATAAGGGGCATTTCAACCTCTCCATAAGCCTCCCGCGCTGTACGTTCAGCTGCGTCAATGGCCCTAATGAGATCTGATGCAGCCATTTTGCGCGCCTGTTCATCGGTACTGCCCACAGTACCTATCCAGATAGGAGAACTGTGAGCGAATGGGCGCGCGTGCATGGTAGGCCATGTCTCTTCCTCAAGTACGCTGGAATAAGCTCTTATCGCTACCCATCCTCCCTCCGGGAGAACAACATTGCCTTTGTATTGTCTCGTTTCACCTGATTTTATACCTATTAATTTATCGACCACGACACCATTGACCATAAGTTCAACCACGTCAATGTCATTTGTTCCGACTAATGTAGCTTCCCAGTTTTGTGGACCACCGGAAACCACATCACCCGGTTTTGCGTCCTCGCCAATCTGGAATAATAATGCCGGACCTGTAGTCACGAACCCTCTTCCAGCCATCGCAGCTTCAAGTACAGCATCAGCAGTAAGATCGGCTCCGTCCAGTTGCACGTAGTTCCTGCCGGTACCTACCGCCATGGTTCGATGGAAATCCACCCACATATCAGTTCCCGACATGGCAGCCACCGGTTGTCCTATATTGAGCAAACGATACCACAGCTGGGAATTTCCCAGGGGACTCGTCCATGCGCACACCATTTCCAATCCTATATGCTCGCCCAGAACAGCGTCTGAGACAAGTTCCAAAGGAATCGGATTTTTCTCTAAATTATCGAAGGGATCCGGGTCAGCCCCGATAGGATGCACATAGGTGAGGAATGCTCCGGTATTTTGAGCAAATTCTACAACTTCACCGTTGCTCCGATTTGGATCTCCAAGAGTTGGATTGTTGGGTCCCCAGAACCATGGTGCATATGGTTTTTCCGTACCGAGTAAGCTAACGTGCCCGTGGAAATGGGAGCGTATCTCCTGGCTTTGGGTGACAATGCGTCCATCCTGAACAGTTTCCTTGCCAACAATTGCCTCGTCAATACGTCGTTCCCAGCGATTCCAGGACATAGGAGCGAGTAGATCAAGATCTTCTCCTTCCATAGCGCGAATTGCATCATCATGGGTGGCACGGTGATGGCCGTCGCCATTCAAATGCACATGGTGATCGGCAGATACGTAGCCCTCTGCATCCGCATTCCAGATGGGAGCCAGTTGAAGGCGGGCTTCTGAAATTTTATCCTTACTAATTAAAACGGTTGATTCTTCTAATGGCGTCATAGGCCCCCGAACCGCAGTCACCTTATAGTTGCCCACCGGAAGATCAAATTGAGATTCACCTTTAAGGTAAAAATAATACCGCCCCGTCTGCGGATCGAAGAAGGTGGCGTCCTCATGGTAAGCTACCGGCAGGCCATCCTCCCGAACGATAGACACACGTGCGGTGATCGCGTTTCCTGTTGCATCGGTCAAGTTGACTTTTAGAGTTCCGCTATCTTCTCCAAGGTCCCAATTTGAAATTTTCACTTCCTCGGGGGAACCACCGTAGGTGGGGATACGCATCAGCCGGAACTGACGGTTTTCGTCTGAATCCGCATAAAATACCTGGTTACCGTCAGCGCTGAAGGCTGGGGTTAAGGCATAGGGATCACCGCTGGTAAGGCGGTGATGCACCGTAGGATTGTCAAGATCCATAGTCCAGAGATGGTAAGCATTGTCGATTGGTGCACTATATACGATCAAACGCTGTAGGGGATGAGTATCAGCGGTGAGGTGGTAGGTTAGGGTCTGGGCAATGGCTATGGTATCGGAACCAGTCTGTAAATTTTTTAGCCTTAGTACCCGATGAGCTCCGTTCCCATGAAGGTATAGGAGGCTTTCCCCGTCTGCCAGACTTCGCGGGTTTCGTTCCACCTGGGGTAGATCAGTGAGCTGCTCGTTTGCTTTTGATGACAGATTATACTTCCAGAGACTGAGCGAACCGCTAGCTCCGGATGTGTAATAAAGCCACTCCCCATCGGAGGAAAATTCCGGGTCCAGCTCGATGGACTCTGTGTCAATACGGGTTTCCTTGCCGCTGGCGACCTCTATTATAATGATCGCAGTATTCCGTCCATTGTCCCGAACGAATGCCAGATGTCCCCCGTCAGGCGACCAGCGCGGCCGGGAGTCTACCTCAGGGCCACTGGTTAACCGAACAGCGGTACCTGTCTCCAAATTCAGATTCCAGAGCCAGCCCCGGGCAGCGAATGCCAGGTGCTTTCCGTCCGGTGCAGGGGCGGGATCTGTTGGTCCGTGTGCAAGGATCGGAAGTTCATGCTGTTCAAGGTAAACGTGATGGCCGAAGTCTGTAAGCTTGGCGTAGCGATTCTCCCATTGGGCTGAAGCCACGCTGAACGTTAGCAAGTACACAGCTACAGTAATCATGGCTATGGCTCCCGCACTGCGAGGGTTTCTATTGGCAGGTTTCCTAAATAGCCTGGTGGTTACACTCCTTGTGGATTTATGATTGGAAAATTGGGATGGAAGCTCGATTCCCTTTAAAAGAAAACATAGCATATCGTTTGAATTATTTAGCATGCCTTGAAAGTAAAACTTTAATTCTTTCTTTGACCGGTTATTTTTTACTTTTCCCGTGTCCACAGCAAATATGGCATATTGATCTAAGTCACCTATGTGAACACGGTCAACATTTTTGGTCTTTATAAGTTATTCCAACAATGCTCAAGTAAAGGAAAAATATAATGCGAAGTTTTCAAAATATTTACTTTACTTTTCAATTTTAATTAGATTCCACAACTTTCCTTTACTTGAGTAGTACTGTTACATCCTTCTGCATTATATTGAAAATCCCCACCTTCGCCTGCTGCAATAAATTCGCAGAAAGTGCTGATTGAACAGGATGAAAGGCGCTTATTAGCAATTACATTAATAGACTCTGTAACAGTTCCAATGTTTCTTAAAGCAGAAATATCAGTCAATTCAGGATTATAATTAATATTAATGGTTTTAATTGGGGAAGTAAGATTTTCCATACCCTGTAATGACCTGATTTCTTTCTCATTGCCAATTGTAAATGCAAGTCCTATTTTCTTAAGATTATGGAAATTTACAAGATTATGAATTTTCCCTCCCCCAATAGTAAAATATGTTCCAACCTCTTCCATAGAACCAAATCCATCTATTAAAGCTAATTCAGAATTTCCTGCTATTATTAATTCGGCCTCGGTAGATTTAAGGGAAGAAAATCCGGAAATTTTTTCCATCACTCTATTTTGATCTATTAGAATATATCCTATGGAGGTAATTCCCGCAAAACCGGTAAATTCATTGAGCGAATAATTATTAGTGATAAAAATGTTTTCAAAAGCATTTGTCACTCCATTAAAACCTCCTGCTTTAATAAGCGATTGATTCATATAGATTATAACAGGACCACCAATAAATTTTAATTGTTCTCCTACCCAAAATTGTTCAATAGCAGCATTGTCAGTAATATGAAATTCTCCCCCTACTTCCTCAACAGAATTTAGAAGGGGAGTTAAATTCAGAACTTTATCATTCCGTTGGATATTAAGGTTCCCCCTAATTATTTTTAAATTCTTAAAGGCTAAAACTTCAACCAGATCTTCATGGTACCAGATATTTAGCGCCCCATCTAAATTTGAAAGTTGATCAAAACCTTCCAATTTGCCACGTGTTCCGTTGTTAAAACCCATATTTGTGGCATTTTTTAATTTATCCGGACCATGAAAGGAAGAGAAATAGTTCTGATAAATGCCAAAATATGTACCTACAGTTTCCAATTCCCGGAAACTTTGAAAATTTCCCTCATGAGTATTTGTTCCAATGAAAATTTCCTCAGCTCCTTTTAGAGCGGGAAAAGCATTACTAAAATTGATATGGTTGTGAGAAATATATAAACGCCCTGTAATTTGATTCAGATTATTAAATGCCGGAATATTTATAAGGACAGAATTAAATTTTATGTTGATATCCTTCAAAATTAATTTAAGAACATCAAAACCGTTAATATCCGTTAAAGATTTATTGGTTTCAATATTTACATTATTTACCTCAAGCAAATTTGTAAAGCCTTTAATTTCTTTAAGATCAGAATTATTTGAAATATTTAGCAAATTTAATTTTTTCAAAATCTCAAATCCACCAATACTTTCCAATCCTGAATTATTTAAGAAGGAAATTTCATTTACACTCTCCAAAGAATTCAAACTGTCGAATGCTAATTCCGAACTATTATTTTGGAATCCAAATTTCCCACCTATACTCTTTAACTTTTCCAGATCCATTGAAGAAAGTTTTGTACTCCCATCTATTATAAAATCCCCCTCAATACTCTCCAGTTTACCCAAATCAATTGATTCCAGATTGGTTACCCCACTTAAGATGATATCTCCTCCTATTTTTTCCAGACTACTCAAATCAATGGAAGATATATTTGTAACCTCGCTTAATATTAAATTTCCCCCGATTTCTTTCAAATTTTCAAGACCTTTAAGATCTAAAATTTTTTCTCCATTGATATCCAGGTTTCCTGAAATGGAATTGAGATTTTTAAAATTTTCCAAGCCCATCAACTGAGACATAGGAGAATAAACTGTAATGTCACCCGTCACTGAGGAACAATACAACAGTATATTTGTATCACTTCTAGTATAAATGAGATAGGATCCTTCACAAATAGGATACCCTGATGTTCCATCTGATGGTGGCTCCACGGAATTATTTTCAGGTTCGCAGGACGTAAGTATAAAACAAAAATAAGCCAGGAGTATAAAAATTTTTTCCATCCAGAAGATTGTAACTTTGTTATAAAATTTGTTAAAGATATATTAAAACCCTTACAAATGCTTCTTAATTGAATTCTCTAGAAAAAATTTTTGTTAAACAGGATCCTCAAATTAATTAATAGATTGTTGATTTCTAAATATTACCTGTCAATGACACCAAAAAAAAACCCTGAAAATCATATGATTAACAGGGTTTTGTTTTCCTTTAAAATGTTAAAAGTAGCCTCGCCAAGAACGGAACCCACTGAATTTTTAACATTTCAAGAACCCTTTAAAATAAGGGTAAAACCTTTATTAATATAGGCTTTACAATGGTTTACCTGGTTTTCATTAGTGCATTTAAATATATCTAAATAGGGGGATAGTTTAAAATGTTACGGGCATTTTACGGGCACGTTAACATTTTTTATATATATTTGATTTGTTCAAATAAAAATATAATGGCTACTGTAAAATTTTACACCAAAAGTAAAACTGAAAATGCTGTAATAAATATTCGCTTTATGCAAGGGCGAAAATTTGATATAGCCAGAACAACTTTATTAAGTATTCCCAATAAGTATTGGGATAACAAAAGAGGGTGTGTAAGATCCAATGCAAATTGGAATGGTAAGGTTACATTTGAAAAAAGGTTAAATAATCTTAGAGAACAAATAAAAGATAAGTTTAATGAAGATTACACCACAGGAAAAGAAATAAATTCTGAATGGCTTGAAAATCTAATTGATGATTTTTTTGACCAAAAAACTGATGATCTTAATTTAAAATTTGTTTCTGATTACTCTAAATACCACTTAGAAAACTTACCCTATAAAATTCTTAAAAACGGTACTACAGGCGTTCAAAAAGCTACAGCGGCAAAATATCAAACTAGCTTAAATAAGCTAAAGGAATTTGAGAAATTCAAGAAAAAGAAATATTTGCTATCTGAAGTAAATATGAATTTTCACAGGGAATTTATAGCCTATCTTAAAGAAGTTCACCATTTAAACTACAACAGCATTGGAAAATATCTTACCATTGTTAAAACCGTCTGTCTGGATGCCTACAGAACAAAGGGTATAAAAATAAATGATGCTATTTTAAACGGAAATTTCCGAACTACCAAAGAAGCAACGAATTTTATAGTACTTAATGAAACTGAAATTGATAAGATATTTAATCACAATTTCAGTAACACCGCTTACCTGGATAATGCCCGGAATTGGTTAATAATTGGGGTTTGGTTAGGTGCTAGAGTAAGCGATCTTTTAAAACTAACTTCTGAAAACGTTAAAGGTGATTACCTGGAATATACAGCAAAGAAAACAGGACAAAAAATTGTAATGCCTTTGCATTGGCAAGTTTCTGAAATTCTAACAAAGTTAAACGGGCAATTTCCTTATAAATTAAGCTCCCAAAAATTTAATGACTATATAAAAATAGTTTGTGAAAAAGCCGGGATTAATGAAGAAATATCTGGAAGCAAAAGGATTGACACAAAAAAGGTAGATGCAAAGGGAAATAAGATATGGCGAAAAGTGCAAGACACTTATTTTAAACATCAATTGGTAAGTAGTCATATTTGCAGGCGTTCTTTTGCTACTAATCATTATGGAAAATTACCTACACCTGTTATAATGAGTGCCACAGGACATAAAACCGAAAAAATGTTACTTAACTACATTGGTAAAGCTCCCAAAGAAAACGCTGATGTTTTGGCGCAATTTTGGAAAAATTCAAAAGCCAAACGAGATAAAAAAGCAAAAATGGAAGTCTTTAGAAACGCAAATTAATTTTAATCAATAACCACAAATAAAATAAATATGGAAAATTCCCACCTTCAAGTAACCGCAGTTACCAATTTGGAAAGATTTTTAAGTCAAAAACAATTTTCTAACCGGGATTTACTGCAAGCTCTTCACAATTCTACAGAAATATTTAAAAATCCTATTCTTGAAAACAAAGAAAAAAAAATAATTCAAAAAACGCTTTTAACCGTCCTGGATGAAGTAGCTATAAGATTTGATTTATATACTACAAAAGGCTTTTTAGATTGTTATTTTGAAATGCTACCTACCTATAAAACCGGTAAAGAAACATTTACAGCTTTGAATAATGATTTTGAAAAAATGACAGGTGAAAAGAAATACCTTGATTTTAAATCCTTTAAAGAAGTTATGGGTATGAATTAAACTATTGTTTAAAATTGTTCAAATGAAATTTAATAATGATTTAAACAACCCCGGCTACATTGTAAGTGATGAGGAAATAAAACAAATTGAAGAAATAAAAATTGATTTGCTTTATAATTTGGATCAATACCAGGAATGGGAAAGACATAATTTTTTAGATGAAATTGAAGGTTTTGAAACGATTAGTATCAAAATTGAAATTTTAGAAAGGCATAAGCTAAACACTATAAATGAGTTAGCTTTTTCTGAATACTTTTATAAGGAAAAATGTTTTTTCCTAAATGGTTACGGGCACGTAAATATTACCGCAGATAAATATATTTTTTACAGTTATATAAGTGGATATAAAATGTTAGAAGATACCTATAAGGGTACTTCTATTGCTCGAAATATTGTAAAGGTTAGGTTAATTGAATTAATGGTGAAAAACATTAATTCTGGTAATGAACATTTCTTAAAAAAACACAATACAAAATATTTAAAAATATTTTGCCCCTGGGGTTTTGAGCTACTACGTTATTTGGCCGAAAATTTTAAAGGGGAAACTTCTGAGGAAATTAAATTTACTTTATTCTATAGATACCTTATAGCCAAAGAGATATTCAAAAGGAATAGAAAATTTGCAGATTATAGACAGTTATTAATCAATGAAGAAATGTTGAAAATTGAATTTACAAGAGCTTCGACTAGGATTCCAAATTGTAAAGCTGATATTTTCATTAAAAATGAAGATGAATTAATGGAACTACATAATGATTTTAAGGAATTAAATAGTCTCAATTCCTTATAAAATGAGCATAACCAGGCATTGATTTGAGATCCTCCAGGCCACAATGGGAACCATTTATAAACCGTCCTATTCTAAGATCTTACCAGG
>JAGXIL010000092.1 GCA_024635655.1 Gillisia sp.
GATCTATACCTCTCGTTCTGCATGTCCTGGATAGAAATTCCTCCGCTTGTGCGCACCAGCATGGCTATAGATCCTAATATTGGAAAAGGGATCTTCTTATGAGAAGGATACAGGTGTTCATTAAAATTATATTGTCCCCCGTGTACCCCGTTGGAACGCAGGGGATGATGTAAAGCAAAAACGGTAGTTTTATTCTGATTTTTTTTTAGTTCAGTTTCTATTTCCAGAAACATCTGTTCCCTTGTTTTTATTTCGGGGCAATCGTCATTAACGGTAGGATGGTCGTCCCAATCTGTAAGATACCACTGGGAATCCATTATTATAAGGGGTACCTCATCTGAAATATCAACAAACTTGAGGGGGCATCCCGGCCTTGGCTCAAATACATTATCTTCCCCCAGATTCTCCTGCAAATATGCTTCCTGCCGCTTCAAACCGGCTATACCTTCGTTGTACCAGTCGTGGTTTCCGGGTATAAAAATGATATTTCCACCGTAATTTTTAACGGCATTTATTTGTGCATCTAACCTGCTTTCTGCTCTTTCCCTCTTGGGATGATCTTCAGAGACCAGGCCATCCGGATAGATATTATCTCCCAAAAATAGCGTGAAATTTTCTTTTTGCTGAACAGAATCCAGGTAAGCCTCCAGTGCCAGTAAACCTTCTGAAGAACCGCCAGGAAGCGAATACCCTCCATCCCCAATCAGGTAAAATGACCTTGCAATGGATTTATCAGAAGGATAACCAAAATCAGATTCGGGTTCCCCTTTGGCATATTTGGGAACGTAAGTAGCACATCCTATACATAAGAGGATATTGACAATACCTGTAATTATAATTTTGGGCTTCATATAAGCTTATTAATACTATTTCAGTGAGATATAATTTTCTAAACTGTAAATATCTCTAAATCCGGAAAAATTTCTCAATATATGATCCCTTCATCCCAACTTCCTGAAGTTCAAGAAAATTTTCTTTTAGATTCAATTCTCCTGATGATTTTGCGATTTACATTTTTCCCTTATTACCACCAAATTTATACATTCCGATTTTTAAAAGCGCTTTCCTATTCCAAAAGTAAATCTCCAGCCTTCATCACCTTTATAAAAGTTGAAATTACTATTCAATGCCTCTGCAATAACGATCCAGAATCCACCACCATAATTGTCATGCCAAACCTCGCTCTCCTGCCCGGGATACCATACCCTGCCAATATCATATCCTCCCAATATTCCCACCTGGAACGGCAGGAATGAAGTTTTAAAAGTGTCAAAACTATATCGTAGATCGGCTCCTGCCGCCATTGCCTGTTGTCCTGCAAAGCGATCCTGCCTGTAGCCTCTTAATCCTTTGTTTCCCCCCACTGTTGCTGCCTGATAATATTCATAACCGCTGCCAAAATTCACCTGTCCCTGAATTCTGGTATTCAGAACCCATTTCCGGTTTCGGGAAATGGCATTAAAAAATTCCAGATATGGATGCAGGTACAGATATCCCCTATCTGAATCCTCAACATTAAACTTACCTCCTACAGTTATGTCTACCCTCAGTCCACTCTTAGGATTTAATCTGATATCATAACTTTCGTATTTATAACTTCCTTCAAGGCCTGCAAAATATTTTGACTTAAACAGATCCTGCTCCGCGGAAAATTCATCGGTAAGAAATCTGTTCCCGGTTTCCATTACCTTTACGGCTTCAAATTTGGCTACATACCGGAAATAGTGTCCATAGGGACTCTCCCTTACAAACCCTGCTTCTCCCTGCCACTCCCTTAATCTTGTTCTGTAGTAATTCCAGGAATTCTCCTCAATATTTGCGGTTTCATTTCCGAAGCCAAAGAAATTTCTCGTATGACCGGGACTGGAATAATATGCCCCCAGAGCATAATTATATTTGCTTTTAAAGTTCCTTATCTCCCCCTGATATTGTACATCAAAGCCATTTGTTTCTGTAAAATACCTGGGTGCGATACTGTGTTTTGATTTATAAGGATATTCCACAAGGTTACCAAAAGTGAAAGTTCCCTGAAGCCCAATAATCACCCCGTCATCGGGATTATAAGTTAACGGTGAGGGCGAAAAACTTATTCCGGAAGGCTCCTGCCGGCCCTGTTCGTAGAGATTTACCTCATAATCATCTGTAAAAAGGACTTTTGCCCCGTTCTTTTCTGCAATATTATTTTCCTGGAATTTATGGTCATAAATATGTACAAACCGCCCATTTTCAATAGTGTAAAGATCATTTTCCTGACCTCCAACCAGCCTTACCACAATATCACTTTCAGCACTTCCCTTTATCCGGAACTTATCATCATCATCAAGACCATAAATCACGATCTCTTCAGTAACCCCTTCTGAAAAAACCTTATCGGCTATCACTTCCTCCCTGTCACCATCAATGTTTCTCGTAATTCGAACCCGGGTATCTCCATCCTTCATGCGGGTCACATCAATATAATCATCCTTATCTGTGGCGGTCATAATTGCCAGCTTTGCCAGGTGGTCATAGTATCTTCCGGCAATTTCAACTATATTACTTCTCCTTCCCTTAAGCATTTTGATAAGCTGTTCCGTATTTTCTCCCTGAATTTCTTCAGGAAGATTGGAAAAGGCATTTTTGATAACCTCATCGGTTACATTTTCCTGGATTTCCCGGGCCTGTTCAATCCAGGCTTCCCTGCCTGTGTTTCGTAATAAAGACCGGTCAAGAGCTAAGGCAGAACTGTTGAAATCTTCAACATTTTCTATATCTTCCCCATACACCGCGAACTTTTTTGTCTCCCCAACAGTCGCACGTAAAATATTGAACAGGATCCCGTCAAAGTTTGAGAAGACCTGGTCCCTGTCCCGGGGAATGGGCTCGAAATATTTATCTCCGTTCTCCATCTCAATCTCTGCCCAACGCCATTGATCATTGTGTCGATCCCAGTCTCCTATAAGCATGTCAAAGATCCTTGCCCGGATGTAAGCTGTCTCATTCACGCTGTAGTCCTCATCTCTTCGTAATCTGTCAAACATGCCTTCGGTGCTCTGGATGTCGTGGTTTGGCGAGCCAAAGGGTTCATAACCCAGCCATTGATCTTCAGGACGTTCTTCGATCATATAGAGAACATCCCCATGTTCAAAATTATATTTTCCCAATCTGGGCTGCTTTGGCATATAAAATAATTCCGGATTCGTATGTGAGATCTCTGCGGCTTCTGCAAGGGTTGGCACTGCAAGAAATGCATACGGATGGGCAGCAGTATAAAATCCCCTGATCATCTTTTCGATCAAAGTTTCCTCAAATAATCCGGAAACTGGTTTATTCTTGTATAAGCCGGCCTGGAGATATTGCAACGGATCTTTTTTTATTGTTCTGAAATTATATTCCCTGTCCAGGCTGTCTTTGACCCGCAGGGAATTTGTTTGCTGTCCGCCTCCCATCCTCATAGGCTCCAGTCCGCCATAAAGCGTGTCGAGATCTGCGGTTTGAGCTTCTACATCTATAGTGTATAAATCGCGGTAACCTTCTCCCCAGAATTTTTGGTTAAAGCCCCTGATCTCCTCTTTCCTTTCTTCATAAACCGCGGCAGTGAATGTAGCAGGAAAGCTGGTGGATAGTGTATCTGTTCTGTAAACTTCGGGGGGACCGAAAACTTCTTTTTGATACAGCAATATTGGCTTTTGATTTTCGCTGCTGTAATAACTCACCCTGGAGGAGCCATCATCGAAAACATCAAAAACTGAAAAACCAGGTCCCGGATAGGAAAAGAGTCCGAATTTCCCCAGGCCCGCAAAAGAAGAGATGGCGCCGGAGCCGGAAATGATCTGTTTCACGTGATCTTTTTCTATGTACTGAAGGGAGTGATCATGGCCTGATGCAAAGACAACATTTCCCCATTTTTTAGAGATGGTTTCCAGCCGGTTCTTCAGTTCCCGATATCTTTTGTTTTGATGATCCTGGGCGGAGGTTCCGCCACTGGTTCGAAAAAGCATCGCTAATGATCCCAGCACAGGAATCGGATATTTTTTTTCTGAAGGATTCAAAAAAGGGGTTAAATAAAATTTACCGCCGTGCACCCCATTCGAATAAAGCGGATGATGCATGGCAAAAACCGTAGTCTTATTCTGATTCTTTTTTAATTCGGTTTCAATTTCAGTAAATAAGGCTTCCCGGGTTTTGATCTCCGGGCAATCATCATTTATGGTTGGGTGGTCATTCCAATGATTTAAAAACCACTGGGAATCGAATACGATGAGATGTACATCATCTGAAATATCAACAAATTGCAAGGGACAGCCCGTTTTTGGCATAAAAATATCCCCGGCTTCCAAAGTTTCTTCCAGGTAATTTTCCTGTTCCTCAATACCTTTCATCCCCCAGTTATCCCAATCCAGTTCCCCGGGAATAAAGACAATGTTATCTCCCCTGTTCTTTACTGTGTTAAATTGCCTGGACAATATTTCTCTCGCACCTTCCTGTTTTTGAAGGTCGTTTGAAATAAGATCATTTGAATTTACATTATCCCCCAGGAAAAGAATAAAATCTGTGGATGGCTTTACCGAATCCAAAATAACTTTTAGCGCCTCCAACCCTGAAGAGCTCCCGTCTCCGGTTTTGTGTCCCGCATCCCCCAGCAAATAAAAAGATCTGGATATTTTTTTATCACTTACATCTTTTACTTGTTCTAAAGAAAAATCCTCCTGGTATTTAGGCCCTGAAGACGCACAGGCCTGAAGAAATAATAAACTTATAAAAACCATCGAAAAATGATAAATTTTCATGAGTTCTTAAAGGTTATTACAAAGGCTGATCCTCCTAATGTTGTTGCTACTAAAGAAGAAATAATAGACTTCAAGATAAAACATTTTGTACCGGATGCCTTTAATTGATGATCAATACCACCAGCCATTCGCACGATTATTTTCAAAATTATGGAAATTGTAAGGCAGCTCCAATGAATTATCATTAGTTTAAGATAAAAGATCGTTTTGACTGAGCTTCATTTCTCAACATAAGATCTTCCATAGTGCGCAGCTTGAGAAACAGGAAATTTATCCGGGAGGTTTTTAACTTTTAAAAAAGCTTTGGATTCATACTTTTAAGCAACCTCATCTTTTAAACAGGCCTATAGATTTCTTAACAAGCTCTTATTCACAGATCCTGATTATACTTTTTTGATCTTATGCCATTGCATTTTGCTTTGGCTGATCTTTACGAATGGGAAGCGTAATTCTGAATTCAGCACCCTCTTCTCCTTCCCGGTTCACAAGGGTGAGATTTCCATTATGGCCGTGGTTAATTATATTATAACTAAGACTTAACCCCAATCCTGTTCCTTCCCCTGTAGGTTTAGTTGTGAAAAACGGTTCAAATATCTTTTCCCTTATCTCTTCCGGAATTCCCGGTCCGTTATCTGCAATGATCACCTCAACAAATTTTTTAGTTTTGCGGGTAGTGATCTTGATTAGCGGTTTATATTCGGCACCGCGCTCCTTTTTCTTATTGAACACCGCATCCAGGGAATTACCGATAACGTTTAAAAGCACCTGTCCTATCTCCTGGCCTACAACTTTAACTTCTCCAATATTCTTATCAAGGTCTTTTTCTATAGTCGCTGTAAACCCGGGATATTGATTTGTTTTGCCCTGGTATGCCGATTCTGTATACTTTTCTACCAGCTCATTGAGGTCAAACATTTCAAAGATTGGTTTTCCTCCTCTTGCGTGCTGCATCATAGATCTTACAATGGCATCTGCCCTTTTCCCGTGCTCCCCTATCTTGGTAGAATTTTGTTTGAGGTCATGCATAAGATATGCTACTTCTTCTTCATTTCCTGTCTTCCTTGCTTGTTCCAGTTCTTCCACCAGATCTACAGATAATTCGGCAAAATTATTAATAAAATTAAGAGGGTTTTTTATCTCATGTGCTACTCCTGTGGCAAGGCGGCCAAGGGATGCCATTTTCTCTGACTGTATTAATTGTTTTTGGGTAGTTTTCAGTTCATGATAGGCTTTTTCCAATTCCCTAACCTTTTCCAGCTCCACAGCCTTTTTTTCGTTTTCTGCTTTTAAAGCCTGGGCCTGGGCCTCTGAAGCATTGGATTTTGCGATGGCATTTTCAGCAAGCAGTTCTGCCTCCCTTAACCTGGAATTTTGACGCTCCCTTTTGATCAGGCGACGTCGTTGTATCCTGTCTACAATAAAGGTTATGATGATGAGCAAGGAGAAGTACATTACGAAAGCCCACCATTGTAACCACCAAACCGGTTCTACTACAAATTTATACCGAAGAGGTTCTACTGCTGCTATTCCGCTATCGTTTTCTGCCATTACTTCCAGGGTATATTCCTTTGGAAAAAAATAAGCGGGAAGGTTGGTATATCTCAATCGTTTGGCACCGGAAGCCGGAGACCAGGAATTCTCATATCCTACCAGACGGGTCCTGTATCTCACGTTTGCCACATTTGCAAAACTAAGGGCTGTGTATTCAAAATTTACTTCATTCCTGCTGTCGCTCTTATAAGATATCTCGGCTGAAGTAAGCTGTAGTTTTGGAGGAACCACGTTAGGCCCGTCTTTTTCAGGATGATAAACAGAAAGCCCCTTTGATGTGCCATAATATACATTTCCGGCGCTATCGACTTTTACAGATCCGTGTAGCCAAACTTCATTGTCTACCAAACCAACTTCCCGGGATACTGTATTAAGCACCTTACCATCTTCAGGATCCACTTCAGCTAAACCTTTATTAGTACCCACCCAAAAATTTCCGTTTTTTGGAGAAAGTGCAAAACTAATAGCATTACTAGCCGGAAGGCCTTTATTTTCATCGATATGGTTTAGGACTATCATTGTATCTGGATCAAGCACAAAAATTCCTATTTGTGTTCCTACCCAAAGATCATCTTTATAGAAAATAAGTTTTTCAATATTATTTGTGGATGCCCCATTATCCATAGCCCAAACCTGCTCAAAGATCCTTTCTTCTGTATTACTGATATCCTCCAGATTATCTTCATGTATTTGTACATTACTTCGATACAGGCCGCTATCCTCTGTGCCCACCCACAAATGTCCGTCATCATCCATAGTAACAGACCTGTAAATTGAAGTAGGAAGTCCCTGCAGGGGCCCAAGTTCATAAATTTCCCCATTTGCGAAGGTGTAGAGGCTGTTTTTGCCCGGGAACCAAATGCTTGTTCTAAGGGTATCCTTTTCTATATTTTTTATCGTTAAATTTTCTGATGCAAGAAAAGGCGGCGCGTCATATATTGAAAACAAAAAAGCTTCCCTGTTAAAAATATTCAGGTTTTGAAGATTATAAGCCTCCTCTAAAATAAGGTCTTTATCAAATACAATAATACTGAGGCCTTGGGTAGTTGCAATCCAGATACGGCCCTTTTCATCTATGGAAAGGCCGTTGACCCAATCTCCTGCTAGTCCATTGGACTGGGTTATAAAATATGATTCCCCGTTTTCATCAACACAAGCTGCCCCACCCTCTGTTCCTGTCCAGAACCTGCAGGGACCATCAGAAGTCTGAATAAAAATGGTATTAACTTTACCTGAAGGCAATACCGGTTTCTCCCCGGCTATTGACCGGGCAGTAAAATTTTCAAATGCATTAAAATTATATCTTAATTTAGACACCCCCCCGGATTGTGCGATCCATACATTCCCTTCCTGATCATTCAGGATATGGTATACATTATTGGTGAGCAATCCACTCGCCCTGGTATAGGAATTGGTAATTTTTCTGGTTTTCCGGTCAATCCTTTTTATACCATGTTCGTTGTTTGCCAATATATCACCATCCCTAAGGGAGGTAATTCCTGTATTGTTTGATGGCAACCCGGACAGAACGATTTCAGGAGATGCTTTTGAAGAGCTGAAGTAGAAGACCTTTCCGTCCTGGCGAAAAGCCCACACCCCTTTGTCTCTATCTATATGAATGGAATTAAAATTGTAATTAATTCCAACTTTATTTTCGGCTCTTTGAAAAATACTGGGAAGATCATCGTCAAATTCTGCCAGTATTCCTCCATCCAGCCCTGCAATTACGCTTCCGGTCTCAGTGGCAAGTAGCGATTGTACCTCCAGCGTATCTTTTCCTGTAACAGCTGTGGAAATGGTATCGGCAGTGATCCCTGCATCTTTTTTTATGTGATAACGTATTATACCATTTTCTGAGGTTCCTACCCATACCCTTCCTGAAGTATCTACCGCTAATCGCTGATTACGATTAACGGCATCACTTGTGAGGGGCATTTCCTGGAGTAAAGAAGTGAATTTTACCTGTTTCCCGTGTTTATATTCGTGTAAAGGTTTTTCGGAAACCACCAGTCCCCCTGCAGAGGAAACCCACATATAGCCTTCTCCATCTTCTACGATCTGCCAAACCGAAAGATCCCTCAGGCCATGACTTTTATCATAAAGTTCCATTTTTGAACCGTCATACCTAACCAGGCCTGATGTAAAAACCGTAAACCAGATGTAACCAAGCCGGTCCTGGTAAATATGGTTTACCTGAGCAGATGGAAGTGCATTCACTTCACTATCACTCGTGAAGTGCGTAAGCGGGAGTTCCTGTGCCCCCGCTTTGCACCATCCGGATAAGAGGATGATAATTAATAAGTAATACCTCCAACTCATTTAGAACAGGTTATTAATGAACCCTAATTTTAATTTACTCCCCCTGTACCATTAAAAGAGAGAAGCAAATTGCTATTTGAAGCTTTATTTGTAACCGCTTCAGTCGAGATTTGCCCATCTGTGCAAATACCCATTTCAAAACATGCTATTGCTTCAGAATAGATCAAGAGCGCATTATTAAATACATCGATCTGGTTCTCTACATTTTGGTCATAAGCACCCCTTCCGCTTTTAATATTTAACTCGGCAGTAAGCAATTGCTGCAAAAACAGATCAAGATCTGATTTAATGGGCCGGGTAAGGATTTCCATCGCACTATTTAATTTGTTTGCACCCAATTGAAATGGTTCATCCAGATATAATTCTTCTACCTCTGTTAATAGATCTTCCATCTCCTGCACGGTATAGTTAGAGTTTTTCTTACCGGCATGTCTTATCTGCTCTATCCAAAACTTTGTAGGCTCTGTATTTACAGTGATTTCTCCATTTTCAAGGTCATTGATCATTTTTGAATCATTTGCATCAAAACCAAAGTTTTGACCGGCTATATTTTCTTGTACGTTATCGTTATTTAAAACATCCGCGGTCACTAAAGTATAATTGCCATCCCCCAAAAGATCACTTTCTACACTTAAGCTGTAGCTACCCCCTTTCAAAACCAGAACAGAATAAGAACCATCTGCCATAGTGGAAATCTCATAATCTTTACCCGTTCCATTATCTAAAATATTTACGCTAGAAAAAATTCCTGATTCTGAAGCTTGTTTGGTTTTACTATCATTGGAATCAATATAGTTATTGCCCTTAAGAGTAAATGAATCTTTGCAAGGCCCCAAAATGGATTTGGTTTCTTCCAAACTTCCCCTAACCACAGTAGAATTCACTATACCAAAACCTACATCTCCCTTGTAGGTTACAGAAAATTCCTGACTTGAAGTGGATGTCACAGAACTATTCCACTTAATAGTTCCATCTAACAATTTAGAAGATTCCGTTGGCGTCCAGGAAACCAGACCAAGGGTACAATCGGCAATTTCAAGATAAAAACTATCCATTCCAGGGGTTTCACCGGTACCGCTCACCAAATAACTGAATGTGGTAGTCATATCCTCGCCTGATCCCTTGGTTTCACGCTGGAGGAATTTCACTTCATAGGCGTTTATGGTGTCTATTTCAAATTCTTCAAGCGGTCCTGCAAAAAGAGGCTGTAAATTGGTTTCAGACTGTTTAGTCAAGGGGGGCGTAGAAATAATACTATTCTCTTCAGTGTCATTAGCATTAAATGGTTCATCAACAGGTTCACAGCCGGAAAATAAAATTGCGGCCAGTGCCATTACGGTAAAAAGGGCTAAATGTTTTTTCATAATTAAAAGATTTAATTGGTACAATAAATTCAAGGGAGGAAAGAAATTCTTGATAATATTGAATAAAAGAACAGGAACCAAACGTTCACATGTTCTTTCTCATTGACCAAAAAAATAGTAGAGTATAAATTGGTCGCAGCGCTAAAAAGAAGTAGAGCTCAATTATTTACTTAAAGGAAATAAACAACCTAAGTTATTCACCTTGAGTAAATAAGGTTATGAAGATATTAAAATTTTCATTAAATTTAAAAATAATTAACAGTTAAATCAGCAGGCTGAGTAAAGAAAATATTAAATAATTAGGAATGGCAAGCAAGTAAAAGCTTGATCCTTTCAGGCATTAAAAGCTCAAGAAATTACCATACTCCTTTTAATAATCATCTTTACCATAAAATTAATTTCCCTACTTAAAATTTAATCTGAACCGGTGAGTGATACTATAGATTAGATATACTTATCTAGTGAAGAAGTTTTATTTATAGTTGAAAATAAAAATAAAATATGGCTGCATATAACACCTATGATAATTAAGGATGAAAAGATGAAAACAACAACAATAAATGAACTGGAAAATGTATATGAAGCCGCAGTAAAGATGCTTACAGTACCTACTTTAGATAACATATACGGACCGGATTCTTTAAATAAGATCTTTGCTCCCTCCTTTTTATTCATCGGAGCTGATACAAATAAGAAATGTGACAACCTTAATGACCTTAAAAAACTATTAAACAAAAAAATAAAACAGGATAAACCTTTAGTTGCAGAAAATGCTGTGACCAAATTTCCGGTTTTCCGTTCCTACTCTCCCAAAGGAGACACAGCCGTATATGTTGATGAATTAAATTTTATAAATACTGAGAGTAAAAAAACTACATCGGACAGGCTTCGGATCACCATTGTTCTGAATAAAATGGTGCAAGGCTGGCGAGTGGTACATCTACACACTTCCACAGCCATAGAAACCACTAAACATGAAAGTTCTCCCGGGACAGAAATAACAGCAAAGATCGAAGCTTTGGAAGACCAGGTAAGGGTCCATAAATGTGAATTAGAAGCAGCTTCGGAAAAGTTGAAAGAAAATCAGGATAAATTGATCAGGCAGGAGAAACTGGCCAGCCTTGGACAGCTCACTGCAGGAATTGCCCATGAGATAAAGAATCCTCTTAACTTTATTACTAATTTTTCAGAATTAAGCGTGGAGTTTCTTGATGAAATAGAGGAGCATATTGAAAAGCTTGATAACAATGTAACTACCGAAGAAATAAAATTTTTGATTCAGGATGTAAAGGGAAATTTGGATAAGATCCACCACCATGGTACAAGGGCAGATGGAATCGTAAAATCCATGCTGCTTCACAGTCGGGGAGGAAGTGGTGAAATGGAAGATACAGATCTTAATAACCTGATAAAAGAATATGTAAATCTTTCCTTTCACGGAATGCGGGCCAACAAAAACCCTATCAATGTGGATATTAAAGTTGAGGTAGATAAAGATCTGGGAATGGTTAAAATAAATCCTGAAAATTTCAGCAGGGTCGTTCTCAATTTGTGCAAAAATGCTTTTGATGCTATGCGGGAAAAGCTTGAGCAGAAGAATAACAGTAATTATAGCCCCCAATTAATTGTAAGAACAAAAAGAGCAGAAGACAAAACTATTGTAGAATTTGAAGATAATGGTCCCGGAGTACCAATGGAAATAAGGGAAAAAATGATGTTGCCATTTTTTACTACAAAAAAAGGCACAGAAGGCACAGGACTGGGATTAAGTATATCCCAGGACATAATAAAAACTCACAATGGGGTTTTACAAATTGATTCAAGGGAAGGAGAGTTCACCAAATTTACTATAGTCATGAAAACCCCCGGTGTAAATTAAATGCAGAAAACACGATCTAATGCTATTCATCCGAAATAAACCGGGAATAGAAAAAGATCTAATAAAATGAATTATGAAAATATTAATTGTAGATGACGAAAGGGACGTGGAGATGTTGTTTCGTCAAAAATTTAGAAAAGAAATCAGAAACGAGAACCTGGAACTGATCTTTGCATTTTCCGGAAATGAAGCTTTGGAACTACTGGGAGCATCAAACCCGCCCAATGTGGTTTATGTATTTTCAGACATTAATATGCCCGGAATGACAGGCCTGGAACTATTACAAAAGATCAAAAACCGATATCCATCAATTAAAGTAAGTATGATCTCTGCTTACGGAGATTCTGAAAATCACCAGAAGGCAATGTCTTCAGGAGCAAAAGAATTTTTCACAAAACCTATTGATTTTCTTTCTCTTAAAAAAGAGATAAGGGAAATAATGACTCATTAAAAATATTAGCAATGGCTAAAATATTAGTGGTTGATGACGAGGCAGATCTGGAAATCCTGATTAAGCAGAAGTTTCGGCAAAAAATCAGGCAATTGGAATATGAATTCATTTTTGCCCTTAACGGGCGGCAGGCACTGGATCAACTTGAAAAGCACAAAGATGTAGATCTTGTGCTTAGTGATATCAATATGCCTGAAATGGATGGCCTTACGCTACTAACCAAAATAAGCGAAAAGAATACGCTTTTAAAATGTGTAATTATATCGGCCTATGGCGATATGGAAAATATACGGATTGCCATGAACAGGGGTGCATTTGACTTTGTTACAAAACCTGTAAATTTTAAAGATCTGGAGATCACAATAGATAGAACTTTACAACATGTAAAGCAAATAAGAAGCACTTTACAGGCCCTTAAGGAAAACAATATTTTACGCATGTATGTTGATGAAACGGTGCTCAATTTCATGGGCACAAAAGAGGTAGAAACTTCCATTTTTGAAAATGAAACTGTAGAGGCTTCTGTGGCATTTATTGACATAGTAGGCTTTACTAAAATAAGTGAAACTCAACCTCCAGATGTTGTTGTAAATCTTCTTAATGCATATTTTGACGTTATGGTCAAAGAGATCATTGATCAAAAAGGTATAGTAGATAAATTTATGGGCGATTGTATCATGGCTGTTTTTAAAGGGCCATACCATTTGGATCGGGCTATTGATGCCTGCCTTTCCATAAAAGAAAGAATACAGGATCTGCCGGAGTTGCGGGAAGAGGGTTTTGAGCCAAAGATCTCTATAGGAGTAAACAGTGGGGAAATGATATCGGGAAATATTGGATCCTGCACGCTTCGCCGCCTTGATTATACCGTAATTGGAGATATTGTGAATGTTGCAGCCAGGCTGCAGGCTGCAGCCGGCGTAAATCAGATCCTGATCAGTAAAAGAAATTATGATCTTATAAAAGAATCCTTTTGTTGCGAGGAGGTGGGTTCTATTTCAATGAAAAATAAAAAAGATCCGATTTTAGTTTATGAAGTATTGAGCTAAAATGGAAGGGTGAAAACTAAAAATTTAAATATTTACTAAAATTATGAGTGATCCCAATTCCATTAACTGGAAATCAATTTTTTCCTTTTCATCTATTACGTATACCATATTGGGTGTCCTCTCTGCCCTAATAGCCTTGCAGGGATTTATGATCCCCAACCATTTTCTTGACGGTGGGATCACCGGGATCTCAATCCTGGTAGAAGAGGTTTTTCATGTTCCCTTTAGCGTATCTTTAATTATATTTAACCTGCCTTTTATTTATTTAGGATATAAAAAAATAGGAAAAACCTTTAGTGTAAATGCCTTTATTGCAGTTATAGTTTTGGCAATTCTAATGACTTTTATAACTTTTCCACAAATTACCAGTGATAAAGTTCTTATTGCTGTATTTGGAGGATTTTTTATTGGGCTGGGTATTGGCCTTGTTATAAGAGGGGGTGGCGTTATAGATGGGCTGGAGATCATAGCTCACTTCACCAACAGGAAGATCGGTTTTTCCACCAGTGAAATTATTATGTGCTTTAATACCCTGCTCTTTATAGGTGCTGCCTTTGAATTTGGAATTGAAACAGCTATGTATTCCATACTTGTATATTATACAGCTATGAAAACTTCTGATTATGTGGTGGATGGTTTTGAAGAATTTACAGCGCTAAGTATAATTTCACAGGAGTATGAAATGGTAAAATCTGTAATAGTGAACGATTTTGGAAAAGCGATTACGGTATATAAAGGAGAAAGAGGTTATTTGCCTGGTTCCTTTAAAATTAAAGAAGATTGTGATATTGTAATGACAATCGTTACCCGAATAGAGATCCACAGGATCAAGGAAGCCATAAAAGAATTAGATCCTAAAGCCTTCTTTTACGTTCAAAGGATCAAAGAAGTAAAAGGCGGTATTGGTAGACATAACAACCTGGAGCATTAATGCAAACATTTGATTTCATTTATAAAAAAGTAATTTCACAGCTGGAGTCTGAACTTCCTGAATGGATCATGTATCACAATGCCGGCCATACCAGATATGTTATGGAACAGGCTGAATCTATAGCCGAAAAAGAGGATGTGAACGGAAGGGACCTATTACTTGTAAAAATTGCAGCCCTTTATCACGATACCGGCTTTTTTTTAAACAGGGAAGACCACGAAAAGCTTGGCTGCGATATAGCTTCAAGAGATTTGCAGGGATCATTATTAAACCCTGAAGAAATAAAAAAGGTCTGTGGAATGATTACGGCTACCAAAGTTCCTCAAAAACCTTCAACCGCTCTCGAAAAAATAGTGGCAGATGCCGACCTGGAATATCTTGGAACAAATAATTTTGATGCATTCAGCAACAATTTGTTCCTTGAGCTTCTTCATTCCAATCCAACCCTTTCTTTAAGGGAATGGGATAAAATTCAGGTAGATTTTATTTCCAATCACACGTACCATACAAATTTTTGTAGAGCCTATAAAGAACCCGTCAAACAGCAGAACCTGGAGAAGGTAAGGAAAAGACTTATGGCTTATTAAATCTATTAACTGCAATCCTGTCTGTTTTCTGTACCAATTACTGGCGGGAAATTAAGCTGAAAATCACAAAGGAATTCTGTTTAACTTATTCCTTCCATAGTTAATACCGTAATTGACCATACGATCACACAGGAGAAAAATATACCGATGGTATTTGCCATAAAAGCCCTCTTTCTCTCGATCCTGAAAAGATAAGCAGCAATAGTACCGGCATAAACCCCCGTACCAGGAATTGGGACCATAACAAAGAGCAACAGGCCCCAAAACCCGTATTTTTTTATATTATTTCCGGCTCCTGTTTTCGCCTTTCTTGCCACATAGACAGCAGATCTCTTATAAAATCGCCATCTTAGCAAATACCGGTTAATGTAATCCAGAAAGAATTGCATTACCGGAAATACCATCACGTTGGCGAGAAAACACACCACAAAGGCCACATAATAGTTCACATTATTCACAATGGCATAGGGTATTCCCACCTTTGCTTCACCAAAGGGGGAGATACTCCATGAAATTGCGGCTAAAATATCAAGTAACATCAGGACTCCTGTTAAATTTCATTAAATACTAAATACCCTGTATAGGCCAGAAAAACTATAAGCAGAACAGCGGCTTCCCACCTGTCCAGTTTCATCTTTCCTGAAGTATGCATGGCAAGGAAAAGGAAAGCTGTACCTGCAAACAGCAGATAGAGGTCTATATTAAAGATCTCATCAAAAGGGATAGGCCTAACTACTGCACTTACCCCTAGAATAAAAAATATGTTGAAAATATTTGAACCAATAATATTACCAACGGCGATGTCACTGTTCTTTTTTAATGCAGCGACAACTGTTGTTGCCAGTTCCGGTAAAGATGTACCGGCAGCTATTATAGTCAATCCAATCAATTTTTCACTTACACCCATGGCAGTAGCCATATCTACTGCGCTGGTCACTACAAGTCTCCCCCCTATCACCAGGCCCGCAAGCCCCAGAACGATCAGGCCCCAAATTTTGGTATTGGAAAGTTTAAGCTCCTTTACCTCATTCTTCTCCGGCTCTCTTTTTAATTGCTTGTATACATAATAAAGAAATCCGGCAAAAAATATAAGGAGAATGACTCCATCTAATCTTGATAAAATCGCTGTTTCAGTTAAAAATGCATTTGCCAATATAAAAAGCAGAATAGCTGCAATAAATGATATGGGAATTTCTTTTACTGCCGTGCTGGATTGAACCACCAAAGGGGTTATTAATCCGGCTATCCCCAGGATAAAGAACAGGTTAAAGTTGTTACTTCCAATGATATTGCCAAATACAATATCCTGATGGTTTTGTACAGAGGCTATCACATTCACCACAAGTTCAGGGGCAGAGGTACCAAAGGCAACAATGGTAAGGCCAATGGCCAGGTCAGAGATCTGCTTTTTTTTAGCAACGGTTGAGGCTCCCTCTACCAGCCAATCGGCACCTTTAATTAACAATCCTAAACCTAAAACAAGAAAAATTATTTGTAATATCATTATTTGTATTAAGCTGTTCTTTTGAGAACGGGTTGGCTTATAAGGAATTTTTGTATGGTTTCCTGAAGGCTATTAGCGTTTTTCACTTCCAGGTCCTGGGTGTAATTCAAATCGTAATCATAAACATTAACCAGTTGCTTTTCCTCGTTGAACCGGTGTGAAAATTCCAGATCGATACGTTGCAGTACCTCTTCTTTTTTTCCGTTCACGAGCATAGGAAGATAAGTTATGACCACTTTAGAACTTTTAATTTTTTGCAGATCCACAAAATCAACCACAAATCCGTGATCCAAATTTTGCACCAGTAGGAATTTTTTTTGCACTGAATCTATACCCGCTAAATTCAAATTCCATTGCTGGGTAATGTCAGGATTGAGATTAAACCAGGTTGCCTGCTCCCGGAATTTTTTCTGAAGTTTTTTATTCCCTCCATTTTGAAGGTAAGGAATAAGGACGAATGGTAAAATTACAAGTATTACTAATAAAGCTGAGATAACAATTAGATCAATTTTCATTTTTCTGTTTTTTAAATTTTCTTTAAATATGTTTTTAGACGTTAACCAAGGAAATTGGAACGTGAGCCTGATACAACAGAGGCCGGAGCCCCTCTTAAAGAAAACTACAGAAACGTATGAAAAGGAAAGATGATCTTGATTACAGTAAGCCCGGGAATAATGGATCGGGAAAAGATAACGTAACGTACTGCTTCATTCTCACGTTTACTGCTACTGAAAACGAAACCTGGAATATCTGCAAAAACCAGAGGGCTGTGATTGATAACAGAAGGTGCAGTTAAGGTACTTTGAAATAACTCCTGAACATCTTCTGAAACTTGATATGTAATATGATTCTCATCAATTTTTTCATCAACAGGCAAAGGGATCCCTGCATAACCAACATTACCGGTTATGAGCAGTAGTAAAAAACCAATGGCCTTCAGAAATGGCATTTTTATCTCTTTAATTAGGATCAAATGTATATTTATTTCTTGTTAAATTTTAAAATATTTTGGCTGTGCAGAATAAAAATTTTATGGCGCTCACCCCCTGTGTTTATTCACTAATCGGAAATCATCTACCAATTTATCCGTTAAAGTTTTTTCGATTCTATTCTTTTTACGCTCTAAGATCTTCACTTTTCTCCAGTATTACTAAATAACAAATTGCCCCGGCTATTTATATGTGGATTTAAAAATAAAAACAAACTTATAATTGACTATAATAAAATGTTTAGGTTCTGTAATTCAATAAGTTAAAAATATCTTAAGAACTTTTTATTGGCAATAATAAAAGAAAGTTGGATTTAACTTAGTAACAAAGTTATTAACCAGCCCAAATATTTATCTATGTTCTCAAAATCAGATCTATTCAGCCTGTTACGGCTTTACGCTTCCAACAAAACCCTCCTCGAAATTTACTATTCCCTTTATGACAAACTTGATGGTGAAGACGGGGAATTCCAGAAAAACGAGTTACAGTCCAGAATTGCTATGCGCGAGAAATTTCGCCTGGAACTCATCCTTTGTATTGAAGAAAATTTTATCGAAAAAGAAGATTCTTTTATAGATAAGGTAAGTGTTCTTTCTTTCCCATTTTTAACAGAACTTGAAATCGCCATTCCCAATTCCCTTTATCCTGATACCTGGGACCGATGCTATGAACATGAGGTTAAAAATTTAAATAAATACTACAACACCTTATTCAGCCCAAGCCTGCCCAGGAAGATAAGTGATCTTTTAATGCACCAAAAAGATGGAATTGAAGAAAACATTTTATGCTCTTTATAATTTTAATTTTTTAATTTGTTTTCCATTACGCCCCACTATATTCAGTTTAAATTTAATCCTTTAGGTAGTTCCTGTTTTTCCTTTTTAAATAATTTTGTCCTCAATCATTTTGAACCTGTGGGATATAATAAAAATTTCAAGCTACTGCTTTCTCCTATTCAGTAAAAAAAATTCTTACCCCCCTCCAGTTTCGAAAATTTTCTTCTACTGTACATAAAATAGTAAGAAGAAATAACACTAATATTATTTGATCCCTCAATTTTGATTTAGCTGATCATTATTGGAATCTCAACAGAAAGGTTTTAGAATCCGGCTAAATAAATTATCTTTCCGGTCTTATTAAAAATAATTGATATATATGAAAAAATTAATAGTATGTGCCCTAAGCATAAGCTTATTTGGATGTGGGGCTCAACAACAAAAAAGTGTTGAAAATGCCGATGTTATGGAATATGCAAATACCATAACTGCAAATGAACTTAGTGAGCATTTATACATTTTTGCAAGTGATGAATTCGAAGGAAGGGATACCGGCGAGCCGGGACAAAAATTAGCAGCAGAGTATTTAAAAAATGAATACCAAAAAATTAATGTTCCTTCGCCTTTGGGAGGTGATAATTACTATCAAATAGTACCTTCATCTGCTTTTAGAGGAGATATAAAAGATTCTGAAAACGTTCTGGCTTTTATTGAAGGAAGTGAAAAACCGGAGGAGATCCTGGTAATTTCTTCACATTATGACCACGTAGGAATGGATGAAGACGGAAACATTTTCAATGGTGCTGATGATGATGGCTCGGGTACTGTAGCTACCCTGGAAATTGCAGAAGCATTTATGGAAGCTAAAGCAGATGGATACCATCCTAAAAGATCTATTCTGTTTCTAAATGTTACCGGAGAGGAAAAAGGACTTATAGGTTCAAAATACTATACCGATAATCCAACATTTCCTTTGGAAAACACTGTAGCCAATTTAAATATTGATATGATTGGCCGTTCTGATGTGGCTCATGAAGGTAACGGAAACTATGTATACCTTATTGGAAGTGACAAGTTAAGTACTGAGCTCCACGAGCTTAGTGAAGAGGTGAACAGGAAATATTTAAATATGGAACTGGACTATACTTATAATGATGAGAATGATCCAAATCGTTTTTATTACCGAAGTGACCACTACAACTTTGCAAAAAACAATATTCCGATCATCTTTTATTTCAACGGAGTTCACGCCGATTACCACAAAATTTCTGATACTCCTGATAAGATCGAATACGATCTTTTAGAGAAAAGAGCAAGGCTGGTATTTTTGACTGCATGGGAAATTGCCAATCGTGATGAGCGTCCTTTAGTAGACAAAACACCTGAAACTCCTGAGGCCAGAAGATAGGTTTCAAAGAATTTAAAGTATTTCAAAACAGCCTGGAAACAGGCTGTTTTTTTTGTTTATAGAAAAAAAGGTCACCTCGTTTTCCCCAGGTTTTCTTTACTTATAACTACTTCTCTTCCCTTTTCAATAATAGTATATTGCTCTCAACCTTAACAACCGGATCACTCCATTGTCTTTAAGATCATATCAATATCGGCTTCAGTAGTATCGGGATTAATAAAACAAAATCGGGAAATGGTTTCATACTCCCCGTTGGTTTTCCACTTTGTAGGTGTCACTAGGGCAATTCCTTCTCTGTGATTCTTATAGGTCCAGTCTCTGTATTGCTCCGGATCCCAGCCTTTTCTCCTGAACAGGACCACCGATAATCCCGGCTCCCTAACCAATTCCAAAAACGGTTTTTCCTCTATTTTTTTAGCCGCCAAACGGGCAAGCTCAATTCCGCGTTCAATAGCTTTGGTGTATTTTTCTGTTCCGTGCATTGCCAGGGAAAACCACAACGGCATCCCGCGTAATCTTCGGGTAAGCTGGATCTGATAATCGGCAGGATTGAACCCCTGCGCTCCTTCATCTTTAAATATCTCCAGGTAAGAACCTTTTTGCGAATGTGCCGCTTTGGCCGTTTCCATATCCTTGAAAATTACTGCTCCGCAATCATAGGGAGAAAACAACCACTTATGAGGGTCTATGGTAATACTATCTGCTTTTTCAATTCCTTTAAATAAGCCTCGTACCGAAGGAGCTGCTAGGGCTCCACCTCCATAAGCACAATCTACGTGCATCCAGACATTTTGGTTTTCGCATACTAAAGCGATACCGTGAAGGTCATCAATAATACCGGCGTTAGTAGTACCTCCCGTCGCTACAACGGCAAATAATCGTTTGCGTTGATTTTCATCGAGGTTTTCTATAGCCTGTTGCATTTCTTTTCCCGTGAGGAATTCC
>JAGXIL010000093.1 GCA_024635655.1 Gillisia sp.
AAAGAAAGCCTATGTCAGCTTTTCCAGATTCAGCAAAACTGCGCAGATCCCCGGCTCCCTTTCCCCCAACTCCTATTCCTGCTACGATCAAACGATCACTTGGGGCAATGAACCCCGGGCCGCCTAAAACATGACGCGGAACGATCATAACTCCTGTAGCGACAAGGGCCGAATTTTTTATAAAATTTCTTCTAGAATCTGAAAGATTTTTTTTACTCTTTTCCATATGATATAATTAGGTATAACAGCTTTATTTAACGGGGCTAAAAAGTAAGAAAATTATCTGAAATAAAAATGTAGTCAAAAAAATATCCCAGTTTTTAGCTCCCCTCTTGATTAAACAGAAATTTATATGTGAATCCAATCGGATTAAACTTTTAAAACTGACAAATTTTCCGATTGAGAAAAAGAAAAAATTTTTGATCGTTAACCTGAGGGAATCACCTGTATTACAGGAAGTAAAGCAATTCTTATCCTCCCTTGCCATTAAAATTTATTGCAAAAAAAAGCAAAAAACCATCTCCTGTACTTTGGCTTGGTTTTGGCACACCCTTAAATAATAAAGTAAAAATTAAAAAGAGTCCGGTAAAAAAAGGACATTTTTTAAAAATTGAAAAACTACATTATGAGTCAAGTAAAAGAGAATGACACGGTAAAAGTACATTACACAGGTAAGCTTGCTGACGGGCAGGTTTTTGACAGTTCTGAAGGCAAAGAACCCATAGAGTTCACTTTAGGACAAGGCCAATTGATCCCAGGATTTGAAAAAGGTCTTATCGACATGAAGGTAAACGAGAAAAAAACCATCAGCATTCCTAAAGAAGAAGCTTATGGGGAGCCAAGGGCAGAACTGGTTCAGGAAGTAGAGAAAAATCAGCTTCCGGAAGAAATTAAGCCTGAAGTTGGTATGGGTCTGGTTTCCAAGACTCCAGATGGCAAAGAAATGAATCTTGTTGTAGCTGAAGTTAAGGATGAAACTATTGTCGTAGATGGTAATCATCCGCTTGCAGGAAAAGATTTGATATTTGATCTTGAAGTTGTTGAGATAAAATAATTTTTTAAGAATGGGACCTTTATTTAAGGGTCATAATTCTGTATATTAAAAAAGGCCCGGAAGAAATTCCGGGTCTTTTTTAATGCCTTTAAGTTCATATTCCTTTATAATATGACACCTGATTGAACCTCATTAACTTGATAAACATTGGGTTAAGATTGTTATAAAAATTTTACTGATCAAAAATTGTTTGGTACTTTAATTAAGGTTGTACTTCAAAAAAGGTACATCTGAATAAAAATGCCAGGAATAAAAATATCTGAAAGTAGATCTGATTTAAAAGTTATCCTCTCCCCCCGGATCCCCCTTTTCAAGACGGGTCTTTATTATTCCTTGAAGGAGATTAAGTAGTAACTTATAAAATAGAAACGATGGCAAATGCTAAATTAAATTTTGAATCTTTTGCGCAACAGGCGCATGAATACGTTAATGATCTTGCACAGGAACTTGGTCATCCTGAAGAAAAAAACCGGGTACTCATTATTTGGCGATCGGTTATGCATACGGTAAGAGATCGAATACATTTGGGTGAATCTTTTCAAATTATGGATCCATTACCTATGATATTTAAAGGGATCTATGTACAAAACTGGAAATATTCTGAAAAACCTCCCCTGGATTATGAAACCATTGAAGATATGAAAGACCAGGTCAAAGATTTACAGGCATTATATGGAGAACAGGATTTTCCATGGAGTAAATCAACAGAAGAAATAATTTCCATTACTATTAATTCCCTGAAAAGATTTATTCAGGGAAGTCAAATGGAACACGTAATTGGCCAAATGCCAAAACAAATTAAAGAATACCTGGGCGAAAAGGTATTGTAACAACAAATTATCATTAGATCCCGGACCTCAATTATTTTTTAATTGATGTTTTTTCGCCTTCCCTATGCTAAAAATGGAAAACTGGGGTTAAGTTTTTCTAAAAAACTTTCCTAAGGAATACAGGCTGGGTATATTTAACTCTATTTAAATCAAATCCAACCATGAAAAGAAAAGCTACAGCCGTTTGGAACGGTACTATTAAAGAAGGTAAAGGAACATTAAGCACTGAAAGTGGAGTTCTCAAAGATTCCCAATATTCGTTTAAATCTCGATTCGAATCCGGAACAGGAACTAATCCCGAGGAGCTTGTTGCGGCAGCTCATGCGGGCTGTTTTTCTATGCAACTCTCCGCTTTTCTAACTGAAGAAAATTTTGATCCCGAAAAAATTGAAACAGAATGTCATATAACCCTGGAAAATGGTGCCGTGACAAAATCGCATCTCATTCTAAATGCCCGGGTTGCTAATATTGAACAGGGTAAATTTGATGCTTTGGTTAAAAAAGCCAAGGAAAATTGTCCTATTTCAAAATTGTTGAAAACAGACATATCTGTGGAAACTACTCTGAATAGTTAATTCGTATCCATAGGATAACAGAAGAATAATCAAAATTAAATCTTCATTGTTTAGACGATGAAGATTTTTTTAAATCTGATATGCAGCTATACAAGATCTCCCTGATCTTTTTATCCATTTTATTGGCATTGGAGAATTTCTGGTTGACTTCTAATTCTATACCGGAATAGTTTTTTGGAAATTTATTTCGCAAGGAGGTAGTAAATCCATCTGCTTTTCCCAAATACGGATAATTAAATCTCACCCTGGTTTGGGGGAGCTGTTCTAATAATACGCTTTTAAAATCTTTAGCAATTTCTTTTTCTTCAATTCTTGCTGGATCATAAAGTATTCCTATATCTGCTGCTCGTACGTCCCCGTTTAAAACAGGAGTAAAACTATGAACAGAAATATGAACGACCCTTTCTCCGCCTGAAATAATGTTTAAAATTTGCTTTTCAATTTTTCCCCTGTAAGGAAGGTAATAATTATCAATAATCTTTTTTTTCTCAGCCAAAGGTAATTCCGCTGTAAATTCTGAAAACAGCTGAGGATGGTGGAGAGACCTGTTTACCTCAATAAGTAACCTGCTTATTGTACAGGCCTGGCTAAAATTTGAAAGCCTAGCTAAATGGGTATATAGGTCCAGGGCTCCGGGATCATAACCTCTGTGCGTATCTAAGACAGTGCCTGCTTCCTTAAACAAATATTGGTAGGATTTTGGGATCTCTCTCCCGCCATGCTCACAGGTTATAACCAGTTTCATACTTTAAACAGCCTGTTTTCGGCAAGGCACTCCCCTAGCCGGGAATAAACCGCTTTAAGTTTAGGTTCAGAAGGATCATTTCCTGCAGCTTTTAATATACGTGAGGATAAACTTCCGTTTTCAAGTATAAATTCCAGGGTAGACTGATGTTTTGCAGAAATTCCTTTTTTCACCCTTTCATAAAGCTTTTGCCAGATCTTGCCTGCATTACAAGCTTCTTCTATATCAAAAATGCTCAAATATCGCAGGTCTGAAATTTGGGTGGCTTCGGCATCTTTAATAGCAGTATTGAATATTTTAAAAAGATCTTCTTCATGCCAAGATTTTTGATCTTCTAGAGATACCCATTCTTCACTAACAAGCAGTTTCAGCACTTCAATGATCAACACGGCGATACTTACATCGGCTTTTGGACATTCCTGCAGGTCAATTACACGAATTTCAATGGCATTCCTGTCAAAACGTGCAATTGCACCCCGGGAATTCAGGAAGTGGTGGTCCAGGATATTTTCTGTATCGTAAGGTTTTATTGCCTTATTAATAGGTTCAAAGATCCTGCTATAGTATTCATCTTTGGAGAATACCTGCTCCGGGATCACTTTTCCGGTCATTTGCGGGATCTCTTTTTGGTTGGTCTTGTAAACCTCCATCCTGCTGTCTTTAAACCCCGTAAATTTTCCATCAAAAAAAGGAGAGCTTGCACTTAAAGCCGGAATAATAGGTAATATTATTCTTACTGCTGCGTGTAACTTTTCAAATTCTGTATCATCAAAGAACGGCAAATTCAAATGCATACTTTGCACGTTGCTCCAGCCATGGCCCCTGCAATCAAATATCCTGTTATACAGGGCATAAATCTTACTGTAGCTGTGCTCCCACAATTTCATTTCTGATGCCGGATCCATTAACGGATGTGAGGCGGTAGGCCATAATGTGGAATCTAAAGGAATCAAAAGGTTATTGATCTCCTTAATGTTTTCAGCAAAAAGTTCATCCAGAGTCTCAAGATCTGCTGTGGGTCCGTTTGTTTTTAGTTCTACTACATGTGCCACAAGCTCATTACTCCATTCAATTATCCCGTTGTCGACATCAGAAGTTATTTCTCCTGTTTTCGCCTCTATTAGCTTATCAACTACAGGAGCGACTTTCATGCTATTTCTGTTCACCAGCATATACTCCAGCTCTATTCCAAAAACTTCAAAAAGGTGATAGCTCATAATTCTTTTCTTTCCAAACGGTTCTTTAAAGCAGTGAGAATATTGATATAAACCTGGTCTCCGTAGTAACGATCTTCAACTCCAAAATCTATATTGGGGTTATCATTAATTTCTATGACCAAAGGTTTACCATCTACTTCCTTGACATCTATCCCATATAAACCCTTCCCCATTAATTTTGCTGCCCTTAAGGCTACACTTAATATCTTTTTTGGCACTTTTTCTATAGGCAGCGTATCTGCATTGCCATCCTGATCGTCCTTTTTAGAGGCATCCCAGTTATAGATCTGCCAATGACCCTTGGCCATATAGTACCTACAGGCAAAGATGGGTTTATCATCCAGAATTCCGATGCGCCAGTCGTATTCAGAAAAAGTATATTCCTGGGCAATGATAAGATCAGATTTCTTAAGCATCATATTTACAAGATCATAAAACTCCTTTTCGGTATTAGCTTTCTTTACCCCAAAAGAAAAAGTAGAATCGGGAGACTTTAATACACAGGGTAACCCGGTGATTGGCAACACTTCCTCTTTATTGTTTTTGTGAACAATTATTGTTTTAGGAGTTGGAATTTTCGCGTTTTCAAGAGCTTCAGCCATATAGACTTTATTACAGCATTTGAGAATGGCATCGGGATAATCAACCACAGCGATCCCCTCTTGTTGTGCCTTTCTCGCAAATGCATAGGCCTCATTATTCACCTCTGTACTCTGCCTGATAAGTAGGGCATCAAAGGCCGATAAGCGGGAAAGATCCTTTGGCGAAATTACCTCTACATAGAAGTTCATCTTTTCAGCAATTTCCACAAATCTCTTTATTGCTTTTGAATTACTGGGTGGCGCAGGGTCATTTTGCTGAACAAGAATAGCAAGGTCATAATCTGCAGGATTTTGTTTAGGCGTATCATATCGTTTCTTTGCAAAATATTGTGATGCAAAATGATACATACTTTCCTTATGTTCTTTAGGAATTTCAGATTCTGAGATCGCTCTTACACTTTTGATATTCCATTTAGTGGTATAGCTAAAGTTTACACGCAAAAAGGGAATTTGAAAGTGCCTGTAAAACATAGTACTCAGTTCTTTGTATTTTTGAGCCACATTCTGCCCGAAATAAATGCTCAGGGTGAATTCTGTTGACTTTAAATTCTTCAAGCTTTGCTGAATAAGATCGTCAAATTCCTCAAAGACAATTTTTACCAGTTTTGGTTCTCTTAGGTCAACAATGTTTTTTACAGTGGGTATGGCCAGGTGCCCTCTTGCTTCAGCTAAAAGAGAAACATAGTAACCTTTTGACTGGTAAGAGTAATCTTTGCATAGATTAAATATCCGGGCATTTTTTAGCTGAGAAAATTCAGGTTTGGTTAAATAATCCTGTGAAGAGATGATAGAAATATTTTCAACCTCAAGTTGCCAGTTTTCAGGGTGACTTACAACAATTATTTTGTTCATTTAAGATATTAAAAGTGATCAAAGTTATAGTAAAAATAGGTTTGATTTACTAAAAAAAGGAGTCAGCTGGAAAATAATCTGTAAATTTCCGCATTAAAAAATAAATCAGATATGAAGTATACATTCCTAACATTAATTTCTCTTACGATGGTGCATTTCGGATTTTCCCAGAATAATGAAATTGCTAATTTGTTGACCAAAGCAAAACAGATCCATGATAAAGTAATAACCATAGATACTCATGCCGATATTAATGTAGCCAACTTTACTCCCTCTAATAATTATACGATGGATCTGGACACGCAGGTAAATTTACCCAAAATGAAAGCCGGTGGCCTGGATGTAGCATGGTTTATTGTATATACCGGGCAGGATGAACTTTCAGCTGAAGGTTATGAAAAGGCCTATAAAAATGCCATGTCTAAATTTGATGCTATACATAAATTAGTCAATGATATTGCTCCTGACGAAATTGGGCTTGCTACCACCTCGGCAGAAGTCCGGGACCTCGTGAACCAGGGAAAACTCGTGGGAATGATAGGCGTTGAGAATGCTTACCCTGTAGGGGAAGACCTAAGTAATATCAAGAAATTCTATGATCTTGGTGCACGATATATGTCTCTTTCCCACAATGGCCATAGCCAGCTTAGTGACTCCAATACCGGAGAAGAAGATGATGTATGGTTACACAACGGACTGAGTGATTTAGGAAAAGAAGCGGTAAAAGAAATGAACCGTGTGGGAATGATGATCGATGTGTCTCACCCTTCAAAAGAGGCCATAAAGCAGATGTTTGAAATTTCTGAAGCCCCGCTTATAGCTTCACATTCTTCTGCACGGTCACTTGGAACTCACAGCAGGAATCTTGATGATGAACTTCTCATGTTGTTCAAAAAACACGGGGGCGTGGTTCAAACAGTGGCTTTTAGTGCATATATTGATACAGATAAGCATAACGCATGGAATTCTGCTCAAATGGATATTCACAGAGCCGAAGGTGAAAAAATGGGCATTCCTGTTTTATCCCGGGACAGTATCAGGAATTTAAGCAACGAGGAAAGAACAGCTTATTATGAGCAATACAAAAAAGTCACTGCGGCGGCTGAGCCAAAAATAGCAGAACTAAAAAAATCTGTAGGTCCTGTTAACGTTCAGGATTTTGTTGACCATATAGATTATATGGTTGACCTTATTGGTATAGATCACGTGGGTATAAGTTCAGATTTTGATGGCGGAGGTGGTATAGATGGATGGAATGATGCTTCTGAAACTCTGAATGTTACCGTAGAATTGGTAAAACGTGGTTACTCAGAGGTAGATATTGAAAAATTATGGGGAGGAAATCTTCTCAGAGTTCTGGACGAGGTAGAGGTTGTTGCACAAGTTTTACAGAGATCGTAGAACAATAATTGATAAGTAAAACAAAAAAAGCCCTAGCGGGCTTTTTTTGTTCTTTCCTTTTTCTTTTTTCGATCCCACCAAACATACACTATAAATAATATCAAACTCACCAACGACCCCCAAACCAATCCGTTGATTAAATTATCGTTACTCCTGCCTAAAATGGCAACGAATATTATAAGAGGTGCAATTCCTGAGAGAGTGGCACCGATGAATTTCCAATACCCCATTCTTAAAACTCCCGAAACAAAACTAATGGCGTCATTTGATAATACAGGATTTAACCGGGTAATAAATACAGCCCAAAATCCATAATCCTCTATAAACTCACCTATTTTTTTTTCAGACTTTATTCCTATTAACCTTTCTACTATAACAGGCCCCAGGTATGACCCTATAAGGTATCCAACAGTTGATGCAGCAAATACAGCCGCAAAAACGATCAGGCTTCCCCAAATTGGCCCATAGGCTATAATTGCGACTACCATTAATGCTAGAGTGGGAATGATGAGTAAGAACATTTGAAGCACCATCGCAAGAATTATTACTAAAGGTCCTATAATTCCAAACTGGGACACCCAGTTTTCTATTCTCGGTTCATCACCACTGGTTAATGTTGCCCAGGCTTCATCAAGGAATTCTTTAACTGATGGAATAAAAAAGTAAGCCATGACTACAGCTGCAACTACTGAAATGGAAATATATAAGGGAGCTTTACTTTTTTTTACTGATGCTTCTTCCAGTTTCTCTTCCATAGATCATTTTTCAATTGAGATTTTCATGATATTGGCTTTACCACCTTTTCCTTCATTAGATATATAGATTTCACCTGAACTTCCAAAAGTCAAACCTTCCGCCTGGGGAAATTGCTTTTTATTCAGAACAAATAACTCCCGCGGATTTCCGGAGGGATCCAGGATCAGTAATTTGGGATTGACACCTTCCAGAACATAGATCTCCCCTGTTTGAGGGTGAATAGTAATCTCTGAAGGTCTCAAGATTTTGCGGGATCTTTTTTGATCTAATGAATCAAAAACAGAATCATCAAAGGGGATCTTCAAAACAGGTTCATCAATTTTTTTCTTCGTATTTAAATCAAAACCGTAAACAGGTTGAAATTCATCTCCCGACTTTTCTTTTAAAGCGAGCAATAGCCGGTTATTTTCTTCATCATATCCCAAACCTTCAAAGTTTACACCAGATGGAAATAGATCCTTATATTCTAAAGTAACATTATTTTTATTTCGAAAATTCCTTACTTCAAAAATAGCCCCATCACTCCTTAGTACATAAGCAGTAGTTCCTACCAGCGTTATCCCCTCATAATCCCCCGGTCCTGCAAATTCAAATTCATCTGTAACAGAGGAAGAATTGAGATCGTATATAAAAATAATCCCATCCTCGTCCTGTACACTGGCTATTTTATTATTTCCGAAATGAGCTATTCCGGAAATTTCCTCCAGCTCATCGGGCATTTCCCAAACCTGGTCGATTAAAATATGATCTGACCCTTCCTCTGTTACCGATAAATATGAATAATATAACCCTCCGGCCAAAGCTAAGAGCCCCAACACTATAAAAAATAAAGCTTTATTCATTTTTCTTTCAGTTTTCAATTTATGGCTGTAATTATTGCTTCATGTGCTCTCCTACCCCACCATTTAAACATTTTAAAATGGTAAGACACCTTATCCTTTCAAAAAGGAAAGTGCAGAAAGATTTTTTCAATTTTGAGGGGTTGCTCCAAAAATAATGCTTTTCAGATGGTTTGCCAGAACATTAACAGGAGTTAAACATCCTGGAAAATCGGGTAAAAAGTTAAAACCTTGTTAAATACTACTATTTTATACATAGTAGTGTAACAAACTGATTAGCTAACAGTCTATTATATAAAGAGTTGAATTTAAAAGCTCATTAAATAACTTAAAAATCATCATCATGGCAACTTTAGAAAGCACAATCAAAAAAGAAGGAGGATCAGCAATAAGAAAACATTTCCTCAATTTACAAACCACCAGGGGAACCTGGGCAGAGAGAAGACGATAAGGCTTCTGATTATCAACTTATAAAATTTATTATCATGGCAACTTTAGAAAGCAGAATAAAAAGCGGAGGGTTAACGATTAGAAAGAAATTCCTCAATTTAAAAAATACTACTTGTGGAACCTGGAATGCACAAAGAAAAGTTTGTTTCTATTAATTATTTTGATTTGAACTTGCCAGGCCTTGAAAATTATATTTCAAACCTTTGATTAAATCCCTTAAAAATATAATTATGAGTTCGATATTAAAAAAATAGCCTTTAACCACTGCAGTTAAAGGCTATAACTTTAGAACTCTCTCCGCCACATATCCTCCCTCTTATCTGTAAAATACCTGAGCTTGTTTTATTTCCTCACTCTACTGCTCTATACATTTCTTAAATTTCCCTTAAACAGTCAAATAAAAACCTAAGAGTATTCGTTTATTTGTAGAATTTTATATTCAACTATGCTCAAGCAAATTAAAAGGTCTCCTGTTTTAAAGTGGAGTTTAATTATAATATTTTCGGTTTTTGCAATACTTCTTTTATTTTATTTCAGCATTTATTTTGGTTTGTTTGGGAGCATCCCAACAACAACAGAACTTCGTGAACTAAAGCAGAATGAGGCGACACAAGTTCTTTCAGCAGATGGAGAATTGATTGGCAAATACTATGTTTATGATCGTCAACCTGTTAAATATGATCAACTTCCCCAACACCTTATTGATGGATTAATTGCTACAGAAGACGCACGATTTTATGATCACGATGGTATAGACGGAAAAAGTTTATTACGGGTATTCTTTAAGACATTATTGCTTCAGGATAAATCTTCAGGAGGGGGAAGTACCATAACTTTACAGCTGGCCAAAAATCTATATGGCAGAAAAAATTATGGCTCTTTAGGCATAGTTGTAAATAAGGTACAGGAATCTGTAATTGCAAGACGACTTGAAGAAATTTATTCTAAAGAGGAACTTGTTCTGCACTATTTAAATACTGTTCCTTTTAGTGATAATACCTTCGGAATTGAAAGTGCGTCCAGGAAATTTTTTAATAAGAGAACAAGTGAGCTCAACCTTGAAGAAGCTGCAGTCCTGGTGGGAATGCTGAAAGCTTCTCATTACTTTAATCCGCGAATTTTTCCTGAAAGGAGTAGATTGAGAAGAGATGTTGTACTGGTCCAAATGGAGAAGTACGGATATTTGACCCACGAACAAATGGAAGAGGCCAAACTCAAAGACCTGAAACTGGACTACCAGGTTTACAGTCATGACCAGGGGCTGGCTCCCTATTTCAGGGAGCAGCTTCGTAAAGATGTAATTTCTGTTCTTGATACTCTTACGAACCCAAACGGAGAGAAATTCAATATTTACCGCGATGGTCTTATAATTCATACCACCATTGACTACCAAATGCAGGAAATGGCTGAAGAGGCCGTTTATTCCCATATGGCTGTTCTACAGGAAACCCATGAAAGATCATTTGGAAACAACGCTCCCTGGTTCTCTAACAAAAAGGTAATCCTGGATGCAGTAAAACGGACAGATATTTATAAAAAACTAAAAAACGAGGGGCATAATGATGAGCAGATCCTTGAACAGCTTCATCAAGAGAAAAGAGAGATGAAGCTCTTTAACTATGGAAAAGAGAACTTTGTTGAAGCCTCTACCCTGGATAGTATTATTCACTATACAAAATTTCTGAATGCAGGTTTTTTAGCATTAGAACCAGAAACAGGGGCAGTTAAAACCTGGGTAGGTGGAGTAGATTTTGAACATTTTCAATATGATCACGTTAGTCAAAGCAAACGTCAGGTAGGTTCTACATTCAAACCCATTGTTTATACTGCCGCCCTTGAAAACGGAATAGAACCCTGCTCCTATTTTTCAGTAAATGAAGTAACCTATGAAAATGGATGGACTCCTTCCAACTCCGGTGCTCCGGAGGAAGATCCTTACATGAACTACAATCTGCAAACCGCATTAAGCCAATCTATTAATACCATCGCGGTCAAAGTTCTTGTGGAAACGGGAATAAACAACGTGATAAACCAGGCTCAAAAAATGGGAATAACTACAGAACTTCCCCGGGTGCCTTCTATTGCTTTGGGAACTGCAGAATTAAGCGTTAAAGAAATTGCCAAGGCATATACCAGTTATGTGAATTCCGGAAGACCCAGCACACCTTATTATCTTACCCGAATTGAAGATGGGGATGGTAATCTACTGGCTCAATTTGAACCTAAAAAAAACAATACAGCTGCCTTTACTGAAGAAAACCGGCAGATCATGATCGAAATGATGAAAGCTACTGTCAATGAAGGTACAGCGGTTAGGTTGCGCAGCATGTATAATCTACCCAATGACATCGCAGGAAAGACAGGTACCACCCAATCAAATAAAGACGGCTGGTTTGTGGGAATAACTCCAAAACTTGTTACCGTATCCTGGGTAGGTACAGATGATCACAGGATTGGGTTTAGAAGTACGGCCATAGGACAGGGAGCAAACTCTGCCCTTCCTGTTTTTGCTTTGTTTCTGAAGAGCTTAAACAGCGATCCTAAATATAAGGATATAACCAATGCCCGTTTTGCTGCCCCTTCTGCAGCTGTTGCCGAAATGCTGGCTTGTGAGCCTGAACAAAGGGATGGATTTTTTAAACGACTTTTTTCCAATCCCGAAAAAGAAAAAGGTTCTACGCAAAAAAAAGAGAAAAAAAAATCTTTTCTCGGCAGAATTTTTAGTAAAAAGGATAAGAATTAAAAAACTCCGTTTACCCTAAAGTAACCGGAGTTAATAAAAAATTTTTGCTTTTATGCTATGCCGGAACATCTTCAGAATGTTCCCGGTTCCAAAACCTGTGCACCCCAATGGCTTTTATGAACCCTTGAGACAATTCGTTCTTGTCTTCTACTAAGATTACCCCTTTTGATGTTAGTTGCTCCCGGGGGATCATGTTATAAAAATAAGTGAGTTCCAATAACCCTGCTTCCCCTTCAGCAGCAATAGGTTTACAATGCATATAGGCTTCATTTAAGAAATGAACAGCATCGCCTTCCTTCTTTAAAGCAGAAATACTTTGCTGACCACCGGGAACAAAAACAGCATCAAAAATTACTGAGCCCGTGGTGATAAAACTTTCATCTATTATTAAAGTGTCTCCGTCTGAAGTTTTCAGCATTCCGGCGTGTGGAGCTACAATTTTTACACTTGCTCCTTCCCTTTCCAATGCCTTTTTCATTGAATTTACAGATTCTCCATCAACACCATCTGCACACAAAAATGCTATTTTTCGCGATTTCACAAATTCAACCAAATTTTTAAGCATACTTAATGGCTTGGAAGATTTTACAGATTGTTCTACATACACCGGTTCAAATTCCTCGGGGCCTGCATCGGCAGGAATACCTTTATTCATTGGTCTTTCCGGTTCTCTTGGATATTCCACTCCCAGTTTTTTAGCCACCCGTTCAGCCAAAGTTTGATCTACCTGAGTAATTAAACCAACCATTCGCTCTCGAATCTCTACTGTCTTGACCTTGCCTAATTCAAAACTAAAGGCATCAACAATATGCTTCTTTTCAATTTCTGTCTGGCTGTCGTAGAATAATTTAGCCTGACTAAAGAAATCTAAAAAACTCTTACTTCGGGTTCTTATTTTCTTTCCTTCTACCTTTTCGCCGTGGCTCACAAAACCACCTTCAGTCATTTTAGCCTGAAACGGGCAACCTCCTTCTCTTGAATTAGGATGATAATGTACCGGCCCCTGGTTAATTTGCTGTCTCATAAATCCATCCCTTTGGTTGTTATGCATGGGAGCTATGGGTCTGTTAATAGGAATTTCAGCAAAATTTGGGCCTCCTAATCGTATAAGCTGTGTGTCCAGGTAAGAAAAAAGTCTTCCCTGGAGTAGAGGATCGTTGGAAAAGTCAATTCCGGGAACCACGTGACCGGGGTGAAAAGCTACCTGCTCGGTTTCAGCGAAGAAATTATCAGGGTTACGATTCAGGGTCATTTTTCCTATTTTCCTTACAGGTACAAGTTCTTCAGGAATAATTTTAGTAGGATCCAGAATATCAAATTCAAATTTATGTTCATCCTCTTCAGGCACCAGTTGCACTCCTAATTCATACTCAGGATAATTTCCTTCCTCAATTGCATCCCACAGATCTTTCCTGTGAAAATCGGGGTCTTTACCTGATATTTTCTGAGCTTCATCCCATAGTACCCCGTGAACTCCCAAAACCGGCTTCCAGTGAAATTTAACGAATGTAGATTTATTCTGGTCATTAATGAAACGGAAGGTGTGCACTCCAAAGCCTTCCATCATCCTGTAGCTTCTTGGTATTGCGCGGTCTGATAAGACCCACATGATCATATGCATAGATTCCGGCATTAAAGAAGTAAAATCCCAGAAGTTATCATGTGCTGCAGAGGCTTGTGGAGTTTGAGAATTAGGCTCCGGTTTAATTGAATGAACCAGATCGGGAAATTTCATTGCGTCCTGTATAAAAAATACCGGCATATTATTTCCAACCAGATCATAGTTACCCTCTTCTGTATAAAATTTGGTCGCGAAACCTCTTACATCCCGTGCCAGATCTGTAGATCCCCTGAATCCAACAACCGTTGAAAACCGAACGAAAACAGGTGTTTTCTTAGAAGGATCCTGCAAAAAACCGGCTTTTGTAAATTCCTTCATGGATTCGTAAACCTGGAAATACCCATGAGCCCCCGATCCTCTGGGATGAACCACTCTTTCCGGAATTCTTTCGTGATCAAAATGGGTCATTTTTTCCCGAAAGATGAAATCTTCCATTAATGTTGGCCCCCGGTCCCCGGCTGTAAGCTGATTTTGATTATCGTTTATTTTAACTCCCTGATTGGTAGTCAAAAATTCATCTTTACCACCTTTTTTGTCTTTTTCGAGGTCTTCTAATTTTTTATTTGTTTCTTCTCTGTCTTTTTCCTCCTCTTTCATTTTATCTGGATTTTAATGATTTATATAAAAATCCTAAATAATTGGCAGAATATAAACAGTAGTTAAGTTAAATAAAACCCAAGGTTGAACGAAGTAAGTTTTATGAATAATCACAAGAAAGTTTTCTCTTACAGGAACGTGCTGCAATTGGCCGGGAAGAAAAATTGTTGATTTGGTCTTTTCAACAACTCTCAAATTGAAGGTCATCAAGGAACATAACGGGTATTTGTTCTAATAACTAAGGAAAAATACTCTCAGCCCATCCCCTTGCTTCTTCCAAATCTTCAAAAAACGCAAAGGAATGATCAAAAGCAAGTTGCTCAAACATAGCCCTTTCTTTAATCATAGGATCAGAAGATACTACAGCCAAAGCCCGTACCTTCTTCATTAACCTTACGGTGTAAACATCGATATCTACACTGTAATTATTTTTTCGATAGGAAATTAATGCAAAAGGTTTTCCGTTAAAATGATTGAAAACGACTTTTAGATTTTCGGCAACTGAGGCATTATTTACAACTGCACCCTCAAATGCTTCTGCAATTACGTAATTAGGGTAAAAAGTTAATTGGTAATCCTGTGTGGATATGGCTGTCATAAATAGGTTTATGCAGGTAAAATTAATAAATTAATAAAAGTTAAAGGAAAGAGTTAACGAAAAACAGCTTCTATTTAATTAAAAACGGTAAAAAGAAGCAATGCAGGTTAGAATTTTTTAACAAATGTGAATCAATTACAGGTTAAAGATTTATAAAAATCGTCATAAGCTTTGTATTATATTTATCTTTCCCTCTGAAAAGGGTAGATTTAAACGATTCTTAATATAAAAAGTATAAACTTGATTTTATGACCCAGGGAAAAAAGATATTGTTCACAGGAACAATGTTCATAGTAGGTATGTATTTTTTATTTTTAGGATTGGTGGAAGCACAAGGCTTTCTTGGTCCTCTTGTGATGTCAATAGTCCTTGCTTTACTCGTTATCCCCCTTTGTAATAAACTGGAAAAAATCAAACTTAATCGCGGGTGGGCGTCTCTACTATGTACTATTTTTCTATTTATTATTTCCTTAGGAATTTTTGCGCTGCTATCCTTTCAGATAAAGAATTTTGTTGATGATTGGGAGAAAATTAAAGAAGAAATGACTCCCAAAATAGAACAGGCTGAAAGTTATATATATGAGCACAGTGCTCTTACCAAGGAAGATTTTGAACAGTACAAAGAGGAAAACGATCTTTCAACCCTTGGAGGCTCCGGAAGTTCAGGTGAAAAAGCTTTCAGCTTTATGAAATGGGTGATGGGCTTTATAAGCAATTATTTATTGGTGTTTATTTACATCTTTTTTCTTCTCAACTATCGTAAAAGACACAAAATTTTCTTTTTAAAACTTGCCCCTGATAATGAACAACAGGAAACGAAAAAGATCATTGATAGAACCGCTACCCTAGTACAACAATATTTGGTAGGTAAATTCTTTCTTATCATTTTATTGGCTGTTCTCTATAGTATTGGATTGGGAATTTCCGGAGTAAATAATTTTATTCTTATTTCTTTTATAGCGGCTTTTTTATCCTTGATTCCATTTATAGGTAATTTAATAGGATTTGTCCTCGCACTGGTTTTTGGATTTCTAACCACAGGGGAAGTTGGGGTGCTTATTGGTATTATAATAACCTTCACTGTTGTTCAGTTTATTGAAAGTTATATTCTTGAGCCATATGTTGTGGGTGATAAAGTGAATCTTCACCCGTTTTTAGTGATCCTTTCCATTATTCTGGGAAATATGGTCTGGGGTGTAACGGGCATGATCCTCGCAATACCGGTCCTTGGAATTTTAAATGTTATTTTAAGCCATGTGCCACCAACAAAGCCATTTGGGTACTTATTAAGTACAGACGATGATGATGAAAAATAAGATCAAACATCATTATTTTTCCTACGAGACCATTTTCATAAATCCTGATTACTATCTCTTATAGATAATGAGGTTGCGTTACCACCATTGTTTACGCAGTTAAAAAAAGCTGATTGATCAAGAACATCCTACCTAAATTATCCAGCACTAAAATGAAAGAACGTTTAAGAGGTCAGTTTCAGGGTTTTTTAAACACTCCTGCACTCTGGTACAATAGCGGTATTTTTCAGCTTCAGCAATTCGAGCTTCCTCCCTACACCTTTTACGAAGACCTTGATCTTGAAGTGAAAATTCCTTCTTTATCTACCAATCATGTACTGGGGAAACGAATTGAAAGGTTTTTTGAGCTGGTAATAAGAGATTCAACCCGATATAAATATAATGCAGGAAACCTTCAAATTCAAAAAGAAAAGATCACTCTTGGAGAGATCGATTTTCTTATAGAAGATCTACACCGCAATAAGAAACTGCATATAGAAATGGTGTATAAGTTTTACGTTTATGACCCAAATTTTGCTAAGGAAATGGACCGCTGGATAGGTCCAAACCGAAAGGATTCTCTTTCCCAAAAGATAAATAAACTGAAGAAAAACCAACTTCCGCTGCTTTTTAGGCCGGAAACAGAAAAGCTCCTGTCAACATACAACCTGCAGCCCGAAAATTTAGAGCAATTGGTATGTTATAAAGCCAGTTTATTTGTGCCCAAAGACCTGCAGGCAAATATTTTCCCTTATGTAAATAATCAATGTATTGCCGGATACTGGATTCATTTCAGGGATTTTGATCAGGAAACATATGGCCATAACCAATTTTATGCTCCTAAAAAGCCTGATTGGCCAATGCACCCAAAACATCAGGAAGAATGGATAGATTTTTTCCAAATTCAAAA
>JAGXIL010000094.1 GCA_024635655.1 Gillisia sp.
AGAACTTTTTAAATAAACCCCGGGTAAAAACCCGGGATTGATTTAGCATAATGGCTAGTACCCCTAATAACCATCTGCTTGTCTTCACTGAAAAAATGTTTCTTCAGCTATTGAGAACTTTTACTCTAAGTACTCAATTATATCTTGGTCTTTCCTGAAACAAATTTCCAAAAAAGCAGAACTTTTTAAATAAACCCCGGGTAAAAACCCGGGATTGATTTAGCATAATGGCTAGTACCCCTAATAACCATCTGCTTGTCTTCACTGAAAAAATGTTTATTCAGCTATTGAGAACTTTTACTCTAAGTACTCAATTATATCTTGGTCTTTCCTGAAACAAAATTCCAAAAAAGCAGAACTTTTTAAATAAACCCCGGGTTAAAAACCCGGGATTGATTTAGCAAGCTGGCTAGTACCCCTAATAACCATCTGCTTGTCTTCACTGAAAATGTTTCTTCAGCTATTGAGAACTTTTACTCTAAGTACCCATGTATATCTTGATCTTTCCTAGAACCAAATTCCAAAAAAGCAGAACTTTAAAAAAAACGGGAACCATTTTTAAAACTGGCTATTAAACCAAATAACCCCTTAAAGATTTATAATACTATTATTTGTTGATCTTATTTGAATGTATCCCTTATTAACTATATTTTACCATATTTACTGCAAAAAAGTAGGGCAGCCAGAAAAATGGTTAGGATATTAATTTCTTATTTGTGAGGGGAATTTGTCTAATTAGCATAAAGAGAAATATTATTGTTAATAAATTCATAATGAAATTATAAAAATTGATCGCTTTTTAAATCTTTTAATAAATTTTAACTTTTTTTTAACGTAAGTTACGCATTTATTTGATGTTTATATTATCTCTGGTTATATACCAAATCTCAAATCGCTCATAAACAGAAGATTGAATACAATTTATTAAAATTATTTCATAAAAAATTTGCTGGGTAATCATTAAACGAATCACAAACTAAGTTTTGTTTCCTTCCAGGGTTATTAATTTCCTAGCTAAAAATGCCCAAGTAAAATCTATTTTGTAATTCTAATTTTGTCTTAGGGGATTAATCTTGCAAAAGTTTATTCTAATATTACCTCCACCTGTAGCTTCTCCCAAATCTTATAATTCCCTTCCAATTATTAAAAGAGGACATAAGCGCTGAGGAAAAGTAAAGGCTGAACCTCTATATATTTTTCAGATAAATATGTCCTACAGGTATTTAATATTTCAAATATTGAGACTAAAGGATTTTAATTATGTTTTAAAGGAGATTCCGGTTTCTTCTTTGTAAATTAAAAGTAAAAGATAGGTGAGGAATTTTTTACGGATCAATACAGTGATCTTTATCATATTTTATAAGCACCTAATAAATTATTTTTGAGAATTACTAATACTAAATTTATGAGAAAGATTGTAATACCAACAGATTTTTCTTCGGGTGCATATAATGCATTACAATATGCGGTAGCATTATTTAAGTATGAAAGATGTGAGTTTTATTTACTTCACGCATTTGCAGATGAAGTTTATAATAATACAGGTGTTCTCACTCAAAATCAGTTAGAAGAAACTAAAAATACATTACAGACCAACTATGAGAAAAGTCTTGAGGACCTAATGAAGGAGATCCATAAATTCTCTGCAAACCCCAGGCACAACTTTCATACAATTGCAGCCTTTGGTGCTCTAATTGATGAGATTAATGAATTAGTAAACAGGGAAAATGCAGATTTGGTAGTCATGGGAACCCGGGGGAAAACCAATGATCACCAGCTCATATTTGGCAGTAATACCCTACAGGTAATTAAATACATTGAGAGTCCTGTATTAAGTATACCTGCCAATTTTGTTTTTAGAGAGGTATTTAAAATACTCTTTCCATCTAATTTCATGATTCCCTATCAACGCAGGGAGCTCAAATTACTGGCAGAAATAGGAAAGGCATGTACTGCAGAGATCTTTATGCTGTACATTTCAAATTTCCCACTGGATTCGCTAAGGCAAAAAGAAAATAAAGAATTTATAAGAGAACAATTGCAGGAGGTAAAAGTTCAATATCAAAGAGTTGAGGAACAGGAAAGGATTACTGCAATTATGGAACAGATAGAAAAATTGAAGATCGATTTGTTGGTTATGGTGAATTCCAGATATACCTACCTTGAAAATATTATATATGAATCTACAATTGATAAAATTAGTCTTCATCCAAAAATCCCATTCCTTGTGTTACAAAATTTTCACAGGGAAGGCAGGTAAACGTCGCAACGATGAGAAAAATTCTTTTGCCTACAGATTTTTCTGAAAATGCCGCAAATGCTGTCAATTATGCGGTACAATTGTTCAGGCAAGAAAAATGTATGTTTTATTTATTAAATTGTTATACCCCTGATTTTCACAATGTCCATTCCCGGCTTTACAAACTTACGTCTACATTATGTATGGCAGATGTAAATAAAAAACATTCCAAAAAGGAGCTGAAAAATGCGACTGAATCAATTCAAACTTTTTTCCCTAATGAACTGCACTCCTTCAAGCTTATTTCCTCCTATAGATCATTACGTGAAGAAATTCACAGGCAGATCATAAAACAGAAAATTGAATTGATAATTATGGGAACACAGGGAGCAACAAGTGCATCCAGGATCATTTTTGGCACCAATACCGTTCAGGCTATAAAGAATATTCGTTGCCCCCTTCTGGCCATACCCTCAGGTCATACTTATAAAATTCCCCGGAAAATTTGTTTCCCTACAGATTTTGAAATTAATTATCCTAAAAGTCACCTTAGACTTTTAAAGGAACTGGCCGAAGGACACCAATCCACCATAGATATAGTTCATGTTTCCTTTGGATATCCTTTAGCTAATCAACAGGAACACACAAAAAAACTTCTGGAAGAATATTTTGAAGGAGTTTCTAATAGATTCCATAATATTTCAGGAAAAACCGTGGCAGAAGGTATCTATGATTTTCAGGAAGAGTATGAAACCGATCTATTGGCTATGATAAGCAATAGGCATACATATTTTGATAGTCTCCTTTTCAGGCCGGTGACCAATGAGATAGGCTTTAGCATCAAATCCCCTTTCCTGGTAATCCCATCAGGAAGATTAAACACCTGAATTCCTTTTTGGAAAATACCAATTGGGTTATTTCAAATCCAGAAGTCCGGATCCTCACCATAAAAAAAGCGCCCCCGATTAGGAAGGCGCTTAAATTCTATTATTATATTTATTATTCAACAATAAATTTACCTCGCATTACAGCATAATGGCCTGGAAAACTACAAATAAATTCATATGTTCCCGGTTCCGGTGCTTCAAATTCAATGGTGTCAGATTCTCCCCCGCCCAACATTATTGTATTAGCAATTACCTCATCTGCATTCTGGGGGATGTAATCATTATCTGCAGCCTCCACTGCCCTTTGTCCAAATTCGTTGATATTGGTTCCCGGCTCAAGCAAAACAAAATTATGTCCCATAACATTTTTCTCCATTTGTCCCACATGTTCGAGGGTCAATCTTACGGTTTGGCCTGCCTGCACTCTTATCTCATTTTTATCAAATTTCATTTGGTCATTAGCAGTTAAAACTACTTCTGTGACTCCCTCTTCAGCAGAGGTTTGAGACCTTGTGTCTGTTGTGGCACTTTCAGTCCTGGGCTCATCCCCTATTGTAAATGTCTCTTCTTCTTCCTTCTTTTCCCCGCAACTAAACATGAAAACGGCCGTTAAAACAAAAAGTATTTTACTTAAATTCTTCATTATTTTTATATTTAAATTATTTAAAATAAGTTTAAAGAACATTCTGTAATTAGAGAAAAATTCTTCATCCAAAGATAAATTATTTACACCTAATATCCTCGGTTTTGCAGCTGAAACTAATTCTTTTTCCAATAATAATAAGCTGTTGCAAAATCTTTGGTTTTTTTACTTTTACATCAAATCAAGGGTACAAATGAAAATTGCAGAAAATTTTAAGATCTATAAACCCTACGGCTATTTGAGTCAGTTCATCAATAATCAAACTACCCGGAAAAATAAAAAATTACTGGGAGAGTTATTTCCTTTTCCTGAAGGAACTATGGCCATTGGAAGACTCGATGAGGATTCAGAAGGGCTTTTGTTGCTCACTACCCATAGAGATTTAAGTGAAAGAGTAAGAAGCAAAAAAATTGAAAAAGAATACTACGTTCAGGTTGACGGTTTAGTTACCAATGCTGCAATTGATCAACTGCAACAAGGAGTGAATATTACGGTTTCAGGTAAAAGTTATAAAACACTAGACTGCGCCGTTAGACCCCTTTCTCAAGCTCCTCTGCTTCCCGTTAGATCAAAAAAAATTAGAGATGAAAGACACGGCCCTACCAGCTGGATCTCCATTACCCTTACCGAGGGCAAATTTCGGCAGGTAAAGAAAATGACCGCTGCGGTAGGATACCCTACCCTTAGACTTGTCAGGGTACGGATTGGACAGGAATTTTTAAACGGAATGTTACCCGGTGAAGTGAGGTCTGTAGATTTCTTCGCCCTTTAATGTTCTCTCTAATTTATAAATAACTGTTACAGAAGCTTAAACAAAAATTTAGAATTAATTTATTCATAAGAATTTATTAATTTTAGTAATTGGCTGCCATTTAAATTAAGATTATTTTATGTATTTTTAGGATTTGGTACTCCTTATTCTCATAGTAGTTTTTGCGTAATCTATTTTTATTCCAGATGAAAAATAGCGATAAAATACCGGAGTCCCTTGCTGTTAAACAAGATTTGCAAAGTATTAAAAGTAAGCGGGATCAAAATTTATCGATCTTAATAATTTTAGATCTGGATGATCTTAAAGTCACCTATCTCAACCCTTTTGTAAAGAAATATTGTGGAATAGATGCAAAACACTTTTTACGTGGAGAAAAAGACTTTTACAGCGAATTACTTCATCCTGAAGATTACCACTCTTATATCGAACATCTTATCTCCTGCAAAAATCTTCAGCCAGGTGAAACTAAAGAGATCACTGTCAGGCTCAAAAACAGTTTTGATGTTTACACCCATTTTTGTTTTCAGGACCGCTTGTACAACTGGTCCCTCAATGGAGAAATAAAATCACTTCTCAGTCAGGCCAGTAAATTAAATGTGGCACCAATAGTTAAGAAGCAGGATGAATTATGTGACCACCTCCCGGACCCAGATCCCCTTCAGTCAAAATATGAGCCTGTATTAAACTCCATGGAAGAACCGTATTGTATTATTGAAATGATCTACAATTCTGCGGAAAAACCTGTAGATTTTTTAATTGTAGAATGTAATCCCGCTTATAAAAAACATTTGAATTTAAAATATGATAAAGATTTAGAAAATGTCTCCGGCAGAACCATACGTGAGATCATACCCAACTATGAAGACGATTGGTTTAAAAAATATGAAAAGGTAGCATTAACAGGCAAAACCATGCGGTTGGAAGAATTTAGTGATGATCTCAACCAAGGATACCTGGATATATATGGCTGTGATACAGAAGATAATTTGTGCAGAAGATTAATTCTACTTTATAAAAATTTTATTCAAAAAGAGCAAATTCCAAATGTTCATGTAAAAAAAGACAAGGAATTAAAAGAAACAGCAATTAGAGAAAAGCAGGAATTAGTAGAAAAAACCCAATTATTACAAACTATTTTTGACACCACTAACCTTGCGCTGGCGGTTTTTGAGACTATATATGACGATAAAGGAAAAGTAATTGATTTTAAATTTAAGCAGGTTAATAAGGTACTTCGGGATCTTTATCTAAATGATAATGTTGTTGGCAGCAGTTATAAGCAAACTACACTGTATGGAGTTGAATTGGGTGTTTTTGATGGCTTTGTGAAAGTTATGGAAACAGAAGAAGTGATGGATAAAGAATTTTTCCTTGATAATGCAGAATATAAAAACTGGTTTCGCATTATTGCCCGGAATCATAAAAGCTTACTGCTGGTTTCCATTGAGGATATTACTAACAGAAAAGAAGAAGCGCAAAAATTAAAAGAGGCCATGAGGTTCAACAGGCAACTTGTACAAACCTCTCCAAATACCATTTTAATTATAAACCTTGATAGTTTCAAGGTTCGATATATTAACCAGGATCTACATACGCCAACGGGGTTAACCAAAGAGCTTATAATGGATATTTCCCTGCCGGAGATCCTGGACCACCTGCACCCCCGGGATAGGGAAAAGATTATGGAATTTCACAAGGAAATATTAAAATGTGCTGAAGATGAGATCCTGGAAACAGAATTTAGACTAAAGGCCCGGGAAAGTGAATGGGAGTGGTTCAATGCCAGAGGCAAAATCTTTAACAGGAAAAACGAAAATTGGGTTGAAGAATATGTGCTTGTGGTAAGAAATATTTCTGAAGAAAAAACTACTCAACGCGCTCTTATTAATGCTGAAAAACTTTCGATTCAGGGAGAAGTTGCCAGAACCCTCGCCCACGAACTAAGAAATCCGTTGGCAAGCATTAGAATGGCAACAGATGTGCTTAAATATAAACTTGATGATACCCAAAAAAAAGCTTTGGGAAATTACATGGATATTCTAACCAGAAGCACTCAGGTACTTAATAATTTAGTTTCCAATTTGATGAATGCTTCTAATTATTCTCCTGCAGTACTGGAAGAAATTGATCTGGCAGAGTGTATAGATTATACCCTCGAACAGGCTGCAGATCGCATTTATTTAACAGGCATAAAAGTGGTTAAGAATTATAAAGGACCTTATAAAATTCTTGCAGATAAAGAAAAATTAAACATAGCTCTGCTCAATATCGTTGTTAATGCCAGCGAGGCTACAAATCCTCAAGAAGGAATTATAGAGATCTCTATTAAAGAGCATAAAACTGATTTTATGCTGAGTATTTCCGATAATGGGCACGGACTTGAACAGGAGCAAATTGACAGATTATTTGAAGCTTTTTATACCAGTAAAGCCAGTGGAGCCGGGATTGGATTAACATCAGTAAAGAATATTCTAGAAGAGCACGACGCCCAGATCAACGTTGTAAGCTCCCCCGGAAAAGGCACAACCTTTCAATTATTTTTTCCAAATATTGACATTAGATAAAATTAAACATAATAATCGGTTCGGTTTTCTGTGCGTAATTAAAGGTTATATTTATTAAGACCTTTGATAAAACTTTCATTGTTACTAAACAAAATTGAAATAATAATTATCGGTTCTGTTATTCCAGATCAATAAACACAAAAAAAACATCTGCTCCATTATAAAAATTGGAAAGCCGTCCTAAGACGACTTTCCGGATAAACAACAATTAACATTATAGAACTCCTTAAAATGTATAGTAAATAGTTTCCTGTATAAGAAATATTAAGTAAAAAAAAATATGTAGGAGGGAATAAAAAAATCTGCTGAGAGAATTTATCTATAATAAAGATATGTTAATCTCGTATCTAAGTATATAGGGGATAACCCCTAAAAATTTAACTTTTGATCCTGCATTTTTGAAGTTGGCAGTTAGTAATAAAATTTCACCTATAACCTATAAACATTTGAGAATTAGCCTAATTCAGGTAAAGTAGCCGATTCAAAAACCATCCCAAAGAATTTAAAAGTATCACAGGCTTTATCAATGGCTTCCTGTTCCTGGTATGTATTAAAACTTTCCTTTTTAAGTACAGAACAAAATTTTCTCCAATCTTTGATATTTTCCCTGTTACCATTAAAAAAATGGTGAGCATCGATTTTTTGCAAAGCCTCACAATTTGGCAATTCTTTAGCGATCATCATTCCTCCCAGTGCAGAACCTTCAACAACATATGCCGCACCTAGTGCTTCTGCCCTGCTATTACATCTAAACAGGTTTTCAAATGAAGTATTTCCGGAAGTATCCACCTCCAGGAATTCCAGATCTTTCTCAATTTGTTTGTGCTTTCGGCCGGAGAAACCATCCAGATGTTCCTTTATATTGACTTCAGTAATTTTGTAAGCAATGTAATTTTGATACAATAAGGTCTTATACTGCGGCAGTGTTATTTTATGAGAAATAATAAGCCCGGCAAGATTATCTTTTTCAACCTCCTTATGCAGGATCTCTGTGGCATTTCTTAAACTTTCAAGTATCATCTTCTTTTCCTTCTAAATTAATTAGATCTATATTCTTCCTGATCTTTTCAAGATTTGACCGTTGTTCTTTATTATCAGAACCAATGGCATCGAGGTAGTTGTAGATCTGGTTTACAGCAATTTTATTCCGCCTTACCTTTTCCCTTATCTCTTCCCTTACATCCATATTAAAAACAATTTTTTTGAGATAGGGTTTTAGCTTTTCATCCAGGCGCTCCATGTTCTTTTTAAGAATAAACCCACTTGCTCCTGCAAGAATGGTATTAGCGGCCATTTCCTCATCATCAATAATTCCCGTAAGAAAAATAAAAGGTATAGAGCTATCTCTGGATCGGGCTAGTTCCAAAACATCAAGACCGGTACAGGTAGGTAAATTATAATCTGATATAATCACATCGGGTAAAAAGGCATAGATTTCGGCACTACAGGCCTTCAAATTATCTACCACCCTAATTTTCGGTACTTCAACAATCTTTTTTAAAGACCGGGTAATCAGATCGATATCAGTTTGATTATCTTCAACCAATAATATTCTCAATGGAACTGTTATCATACCTTTTTATTAATGGAATTAAAAGATCCTGATCCTAAAGATAATGTAAACCTGAAATTTGCCCCATGTCCGGGTTTTGTTTCTACATCAATTTTTCCCTGGTGTTTATCAATCACCTTTTTAGCGATCGCAAGGCCAATTCCCGTCCCGCTAAATTCATTCCCTACTAGACGTGAAAATACTGTAAAAATTTTTTCCCGGTGCCTTGGATCGAATCCTATTCCATTGTCTTTTATAAAATATTCAACACTTCCATCAGCCAATGAATTAAAACCGACTTCTACACAGGGATCCTCAACCCTAGCCGAATATTTGAAAGCATTGCTTAATAAATTAATGAACAGTTGATGGATAAGCCTGGGGTCACCAATTGCATCAGGTAAGGATTGATCTATTTTGATATCAGTTTGAGCAAAGCCCGGTTCTAATTGTAAAGTATCAGTGATCTCGGTTACAAGTTTTTTTATGTCCACAGGTTTTTTGGCGACCGCTTTTTCACCTAGAGAGGCATACGATATCAGATCAATTATTAACTGATCCATTGCCCCGGCAGAATTTATTATTTTCTCTAATATCCCTTTTGCCTCTTCATTAAGATTTCCACTAAAATCTTCCTGAAGGATACGGGTATAAGCCGTAATTCCGCGCAAGGGGGCCCGTAGATCATGCGATACACTATAACTAAATGCCTGCAGTTCATTATTAGCTGAAACCAGTAGTGCGTTCAGGTTATTGATCTCTGCTTTTTGATGTTGAACTATTTGGTGAGTAATTTTTTCCTGCAATGCCTGAACAGCCTCAAAATCATAACTTTTCCATGGCCGCGACTTTCCTGATATTTCCTGTGTCCATTTTTCAAAGGATTTTCTGGGACTCAAATAAGACACCCCATCCTTAATGACTTCATTCTTATTCGGATTTCCTCCCCAGTTTACGGTCTGAGAAAATTCCTTCCTGAAAAATATGAGTAGATCATTGCTCTTTTCCCCAATTTTTACTGATAACACTCCTGACGCAAATTCCTTATATTCTAAAGCTTTAGGATAGATTGAACCAATACTGTTAGTGTAAAAGAGATCTTTTTTATTTAAAAGCACTTCAGAGACGAGGATTTTTATTTGCTTTGGAGTGGGAGTAGTACCCGCAAGATCCAAATTTCCGTTAAGGAAAAGGGCCCCGCCGTTGCAGTTAATAAGATCAGTAAATTTGATTTCCATTTTAGTCAATGCCTCAGATATTGATACATTAGAGGTCATTTGAGATGCCAGTAGATTCCTAATCGCTTTAGATCTTTCTACCTTTTCCAGAAAGATCTCTGAAGTCTTTACTGAAAGATTATTAGTAAACACCTGGGATAAAAATTTTACCGACTGCCTTTGGTGATAGTTAATAAATTTTGGTGAACTGTGATGGCAGGCGATCAATCCCCAAAGTTTTCCATTTAATGCCAGGGCAGCAGTCAATGAAGCCCCCACCTTCATATTTTTTAAATACTGTATATGAATTTCAGAAACACCCCGGAGCTCAGAGCGGCTAAGATCCAAAGGATATGGACCATCAGGTAATAAAATCGATTGTTCAGCAAAAACATCCCCTATTATTCTTACCCCTTGCTTTAAAAATAAGTCACGGGAAGGTTTAGGAATATCTGTTGCAGGATAATGTAAACCAAGCCAGCTTCCAAGGGCCTCCTCTTTTTCTTCAGCTATTACCTCCCCATTCCAGTTTTCATCAAACCTGTAGAGCATAACCCTGTCATAACCCAATAAAGACTTTATAAGTCCTGCTGCATTCCGGCATAAGGTAGTAATGTCATTACTGGAGTTCAATTTGTTTAAAATATTGGTAAGATCATCCTGTAGCAGCAAAGGATCACTCCCGGAATCTTCTACAGGTTCAAATTCCAAAATAACATGATTTCCGTTGTTATGGGCAATGACAAGGAAATCCCGATTCTTGAATTTAATCTTTGGAAGCACATGTTTTTCTTTGCCCAGGCTTAATACCAGCTTACGCGAAAAGGGAGGAAGAATATTAGAGGCAGAACGATTTAAAAAGTTTTCAGGCAGCAGTCCCAGGATCTCCTCTACATTTTGGGTATAATGGGTTACTTCAAGGTTTGTGGGGTTGCAAGCCAGGATCACACCATGAGACTGAGACCTGTTAATAATATGAATAGGTTCTCTGTCACAGTTGGTCATATTCACCGTGTTCAGCAGCTCACCTTCCCTTGAGGTCATAAACTAATCTGTTTTTATCTTGAAATAGAAGGTACTCCCAACCCCCACCTGGGAATCTACCCAAATGCTTCCTTCGTGAAGCAAAACGATCTTCTCTGCATGCGCTAATCCTACCCCGGTACCTTCATATTTCTGTTGAGAAGGGACCCTGTTAAAGATGGTAAAAATGTTCTTTTGATTTTCTTCTGAAATACCTATTCCGTTATCTACTACGGAAAAGACCCAGTAATCATTTTCCGGAAATGCAGAAATCCTTATTTCTGGAGTTCTGTCATCCGATATATATTTCAGGGCATTACTTATAAGGTTCTGAAATAATAATCTCAGCTCCACCTCGTAGGCCATGAGCTTTGGCAGCGCACCAACATGAATTTTTGCGTTAGTATCTCTAATCCTTTTAGCGAGATCGTATTTTACTATTTCCACAAGCTCCTTGGTATTCACCATGGTCTTATCATTGTTCCTCCCAATTCTTGAATGTTCAAGCAAGGCTCTGATTTGTTCAGATAATCTATCTGAAGCCTGATCGATATAAGATATATATTCCTTTCCTTTAGCATCCAGCTTTTCTGAATAGATCTTTCCAAGAATATCGCTTCCGAATTTTATGGTAGATAATGGTTCCTGAAGATCATGGGAACAAATTGACACAAATTGTTCAAGGTCCTTATTAGCTCTTTCAAGATCTACAGTTTTCTTTCGCAATCCTACCTGCGCCTCTTTGAGTTCGGAGATATCCACACACGTGAATCTGTGACAAACTACCTTATTTTCCTCATCCATTTCAACAGTAGAATTTATAATAACAGGTATCTTTTTACCTTGCCTGGTGATCATCTCCTGTTCTATATTATTTAATTCTCCGTTTTGCTGAAAAAGTTTGTTTAGTTTTATTGCTTTAAGTTGAGCTTCATCTTCATAAAGTTCAAACATTGGACGCCCTATTAATTCGTCTTTTGATGAATACCCCAATATCTCCATTGCCTTCTCATTACACTCTGTAATTAAATTGGTATTAGGTTCTACGCTAAAATGTAAAACAGGATCTTTTTCGTAGAAGGTCTTGAAACGTTTTTCACTGGCAACAAGCTTATCCTGAGCTTTTTGCAAGGTTTGAATATCAACAAAAGTAACTACTATCCCCTCGATCTTTTGAGAGGAATTTAAAAATGGTGAAATTCGTTGCAGATAGTGATGGCCTTCTTTTGAAACTATAGGCTGTTCCAGTTTTTTGCCGGATTGCATCACTTTATTACATTTTTCAACCAACCCGGTTTTTCCGGTGCTCGTACCAAAATTAGTGGTGAAATTTTCTATTGGCCTGCCAACATCTGAACTTATTAAACTGAAATGTTTCTTAATGGCCGGAGTAAATTTTCTGATTCGCAGGTCATTGTCAAGAAAAATAGTTCCTATATCTATACTTTCCAAAAGGTTATTCATATCGGCATTCAGATCTGCCAGGTCATCCATTTTTTGGACATTTTCAGCATTTACAGTATTTATTTCTTCATTGACACTTTGCAACTCCTCATTAGTACTTTGCAGTTCTTCATTAGAAGCCAACAATTCTTCATTGGCAGCCTGTAGCTCTTCGTTGCTGGTTTCAATTTCTTCCAGCGAGGTTTGAAGTTCTTCTTTTACCTTTTTTAGTTCTTCCTCCAGCTCAAAGATATATTCCCGTGTCCTGCTGGTAAGGGTCACTTTTTCTACTTCTTCAAGATCCTTTACCTGAATTTCCTTTTCTATAAAGGTAATGGCGAAATTAACCTCATTGTCAAGGTTGTGTTGCTTTATAGGCTTTACAATAAGGTCTAAGCCTTTATTTTCCTCATTATGTTTGAAAGTAACATCTTTATAATATGCCTTTTGATTTTCCTTTTGCGCTTTTCTAACGGTTGCCTGAATTATATGTTTGAGGTCCGGACTCAACATCTCAGTTAAATTGATAGAAAAACCATTAACGGGAAGGCTGGCATATTTTCTGAATTCTCCTATGGCTTCCAGAATATTGAGTTCAGTATCCACAAATACACATGCTCCTCCAAATTGTTCTAAGATGGTTTCGCTGAGCTCAACGGAAAATTTTTGTTTGCCGGTATTAGTTGCAGATCTTAATTCCCGATTGCGCCTTGAAGGAACGTTTTCTAAAAGTCTGCTGGCTGAAGAATGTAAATTTTCAGAATTTAATCGCTTCCGCGGACTAATATTTCTGAAAATCTTCCATTTCCTGTTAATGTCCTCAAAATGCTCCCGGTGAGTTTGAACGCTTTCACTTGTTCCCAGGACCAGGATTCCATTTTCTTTAAGCCCATAGTGCAAAACATTTATCGCCTTTTTTTGTATAGAAGGCTGGAAATAGATCAGCAAATTACGGCAAAGCACCATTTCCATATTGCTGAAGGGTGGATTTTTCAGCACATTGTGTTTTGAAAATATGACCATCCTCCTTATTTTTTCAACTACCTGGTAGCCTTTGCTTTTGCTGAGAAAATATTTTTGTAAAAGATGAAGGTCTATATCGGCAACAATGCTTTCTGAGTAGATTCCCTGGCTACCAATATCCAGATGTTTTTGGGAAATATCTGTAGCAAAGATCTTTACTTCGAGATTCTTTTTCTGCCTTTCCATTTCTTCGTTGAGCAGCATTCCCAATGAATATGCTTCTTCACCTGTACTGCAGGCAACATCCCATATTTTTAAAACCTCCCCTTCATTTTTATCGCGTATAAGTTCAGGAATTACCTCATCCCTTAAAATATCCCAAACCCTGGAATCTCTGAAAAATTTAGTTACTCCAATTAAAAATTCCCGATACAGGATAGGGATCTCATCTGGATTCGTCTGCAACAAAGAAAAATATTCTTTAAGCGAGGTGCATTTACAAACACTTACCCGCCGGGCAACACGTCTTGCAAGGGTAGAATGTTTATACTCCCTGAAATCTAACCCTGTTAACTCGTTGACCAGATTTAGGATCTTGCTCAATGTTATTTCATCGTATTCTATGTCGTCTTCAGTGAAATGTAGAACAACAGGAGCATTAATGAAATCCTGAAGTTCGGCTCCCATTTCTTCTACACCAACCACATAATCAACAAGGCCCGTATGGATGGCGCTTTTTGGCATCCCATCAAATTTAGCTTCTGCGGGATCCTGGACCATTACCATTCCATCTTTATCTTTTATAGCCCTTATCCCCCTGCTGCCATCACTCCCGGTACCACTCAGGATGATTGCAATAGCCTGTTCCCGCTTATATTCAGCTAAAGACTGAAGAAACATATCTATAGGTAAATTCAGTTTTTGATCTTTGGGTTTATCCAGTAGATGCAACATCCCATTCTGGATCACAAGGTTGTTTACAGGAGGGATCAAATATATGGTTCCGGGTAAGATCTCTGTATTGTCCCTTATTTGCTCTATTTTAAGGTTGGTAGATTTAGCCAGCAACTCCCCCATCATACTTTTATAATCCGGAGAAAGATGCTGGATCACGATATAAGTGTTATTATCGCCTTTATCCAAATGACTAAAAAATGCTTTTAAGGCCTCCAGCCCCCCTGCACTTGCCCCCACTGCAATTATTCTGGAAGCAGCTACCAGGGGTGTTGAGTTCTTAGTACGTGTGGTTAAGTGATTTTTTGTCATCTAATAGAATACTGAAGGGCTAAAAAATGTCTTTTTCTTAAAATAATTCGTAAAAATAATAAAATAACTATGAGTTATATCGCACGCTTTAAAGGTATTTTAACATTTATCACATTTGTTTTGATACAAATGCTTAAAATTTTTATGAAGAGATATGTATATCTTTGGGAGTTGAAAGTGATGAAGAAAATGAAATATTAATTAAATTCTACACAATGAAACCCTACTGTACATTTTTAAAAAACCGGGCTTCAGGCCTTTTCCTGATCCTGGGTATAACCGGAAGCATCTTTAATTTTCAGGCACAGAATAATCCTCAAAATATTACCGCTATGAGCGAAGAGCAAACACAGGAAAATGTTTTACTTGCGGAATATCAAGGCCCCTACGGCGGAGTACCGGTATTTGACCAAATGGATCTGGAGCTTTTACAGCCTGCTGTAGAAAAAGGAATGGCCTTGCATCTCGAAGAGATCAATATCATTGCCAGTAATCCAAATCCTCCTACCTTTGAAAATACCATAGAGGAACTGGAAAGAGCAGGAAAAGCTTTGAACAGGGCTTTTACTTATTATGGAATCTGGAGCAGTAATCTTTCCTCTCCCGAATTTCGGGAGATACAGGGAGAACTTGCACCCAAGATCTCAGACTATTCTTCAGCCATATTGCAGAATACACAACTGTTTGAGCGAATAAAAACAGTATATGAAAATTCTCTTACCGAGCCTCTGGAAGAAGATAAGCAAAGGGTAGTATTGCTTACCTATGAAAACTTTGCGCTTGATGGTGCAGACCTTGATGAAAATGCCAAAAAAAGGTATGCAGAAATTAATAAAAAGCTCTCTAAACTCTATACTACCTTTTCCAATAACGTTCTTGCCGATGAAGAGAATTACGTGGTTTTCCTTGAGAAAGGCCAGCTAAGCGGCCTTCCAGAATCGTTCATTAAAGCCGCTGCCAAAGCTGCTGAAGATATGGGTGAAAAGGGAAAGTATGCTATCACCAACACCAGGTCTTCCATGGATCCTTTTCTCACCAATTCCAATGAGCGGGAACTTCGGGAAAAGGTTTGGAACACTTATTATTCCCGGGGAGATAATGAGGATGAATTTGACAACAACGAGATCATCTCTCAAATCTTAAAATTAAGGGATGAAAGAGTTGCTTTAATGGGGTTTGACAATTATGCCCAATGGAGATTGCAGAACCGAATGGCTAAGAACCCCGAAAATGCAATGGAACTTATGGAAGCCGTATGGCCCTCAGCCCTGGCAAGAGTGGAAGAAGAAGTAGCCGATATGCAGGCGCTGGCAGATGCTGAAGGTGCCAATATAAAAATCAAGCCCTGGGATTACAGGTATTATGCTGAAAAAGTGAGAAAGGATAAGTATGATCTGGACAGCGATGAAGTGAAGCAGTATCTCCAACTTGATAATCTTACTGAGGCTTTGTTCTTTACCGCCGGAGAGTTGTTCAACTACGAATTCTCTCCTGTACCTGAGGGAACTGTTCCCGTTTTTCACGAAGATGTAAAAGTTTGGGAAGTAAAGGATAAAAACTCCGGGGACCTTATTGGCCTCTGGTATCTTGACCCCTTCGCACGCCAGGGAAAACGATCGGGTGCCTGGGCAACGACATACCGAAGCCATACTACATTTGACGGAAAAGAAACTGTTTTAGCATCTAATAATTCGAATTTCGTAAAACCTGCTCCCGGGGAACCGGCCTTGATCTCCTGGAACGACGCCACCACCTTCTTTCACGAATTTGGCCATGCACTGCATTTCTTTGCATCAAATGTGAAATATCCTACTCTTAACAGTGGGGTGCGGGATTATACTGAATTTCAGTCACAATTACTCGAACGTTGGTTATCTACAGACAGAGTGATAAACCAGTTTTTGCTCCACCACGAAACAGGGGAACCTATTCCCGCAGAGCTTGTTGAAAAGATCAAAAAAGCAAGTACTTTTAATCAGGGATTTGCCACTACTGAATTCCTGGCGTCTGCCCTTATGGATATGAAATACCATACTACAGATCCTGAGGATATTGAGCCAAGGGAATTTGAGAAGCAAACCTTAGAGCAACTTAATATGCCGGAAGAAATAGTTATGCGCCACCGCTCTCCTCATTTTGGACATGTGTTCTCCGGGGAAGGATACGCTACAGGATATTACGGATATTTATGGGCAGATGTCCTAACCTCAGATGCCGCGGAAGCCTTTAAAGAATCTCCCGGAGGTTTTTATGATGAAAATGTAGCCGCCAAACTTGTAGAATTTCTCTTTGCCCCAAGGAATGCGATGGATCCCGCAGAGGCATACCGCAAGTTCAGAGGACGTGACGCAACTATAGATGCACTTATGAGAGACCGCGGTTTTCCGGTTCCGGAGAGTGATCCAAACGAATAAGCTTATCTTAACAGAATATTAGGTGTTGTTGGACAATAAGAGCCGGCAACACCTTTTATTTTTGCCCAACCTGATATAGGTTTCGCTTAAATTTAACAGTGTTCCTTTGGCAAGTGCCTATCTTTGAATACAAAACGATCTGACTTGAAAAAGGTCTTAAAAAAAATTTCAAAAGTAATCTTATGGATACTGGGGAGCATCATTACAATTGTATTGCTTCTGCTTCTGCTTATCCAGATTCCTGCAGTTCAGAATTACATAAAGAATGAAGCCGTTAGTTTCCTTGAAGGAAAAATTGATACCCCGGTAAGAATAGACAAGCTTGAGATAGGCTTTCCCAAAAAGATCATTCTAAAGGGATTCTATTTTGAGGACCAGAACCAGGACACCCTTGCAGCAGGAGAACGTTTAGCTGTAAATATTAACTTCTATAAATTAATTAGCAACACCGTTGACATAGGTTCTATTGAACTGGAAGGGGTAGTTTCCAATATTTCCCGGGACAGGGATTCTGTTTTTAATTTTGATTATATCGTGGAGGCTTTTGCTACAGATCAGCCCCAGGATACTACAGCTGCGGCTATGGAAATCTCAATTGGAAATATAGATCTTGACAGGATAAAATTCAGATTCAACGACGCCCTTACCAATACCGATATGGACATCAATGTGAACCACCTCGATACCAGGATTGGAACTTTTGATCTGGAGAACATGAATTATGAAGTGCCTGAACTCAATGTAGATGGACTTATCTTTCGCATGGACCAGGGATTGACAGAAGAAACTTCCGTTACAACTACCTCAACAACTTCAACAACTTCTGAAATTGACGAAGAGACTCCTCCCTTAAATCTTGACCTGGGAGATTTTTCCTTATTAAATATTCAGATCACCTATAATAGTGAGGAAGCAAATATCAGGAGTGCTTTTAGCCTTGCTGAATTGCAGGCCGAATTTGATGATTTTCAAATGGAGCAGGAATTTGTAGATCTGTCAAACCTGGAAATTTCAGGTCTTCGCGGAGAATTGATAATTCCCCAAACTGCTGAAGGAAGCGAAGTGTCTGAAGCAACCCAAGATACTACGGCAAGCCCCGAGGCCACAAATAATTGGAAGGTAAACATAAGCAGTGCAGACTTTAATGACCTGGCATTTGAATTTCAGGATGAAAATGCCCCACCACAAGAGGAGGGTATAAATTATATGGATCTTGAGCTTACCAACCTCAATCTTGATGCAGAGAATTTTTATTACAGCCAGGATTCTATATCTGGAACCATAAACTTTTTCACTGTGCAGGAAAAAAGCGGTCTGGATATCCAATCTTTAGAAACAGATTTTGCATATGCCAATACCGGCACGTATTTAAGGGATCTTTATCTGGAAACTCCCCATACCGTTCTGCGGGACAGGGTGATCCTTCAGTATGAGTCTTTGGACACTTTTGAAAATGATCTTGGAGAAGCTTTTATTAATGCCAATATCGATAACAGCAGGATAGGTTTTCAGGATATTTTACTTCTTGCGCCGGATCTCAGGAACACCAATCCTTTTCAAAGTAACCCAAATGCTGTTTTAAACCTGAACGGAGATATTTCCGGAAAGGTGAATGACCTTAAGATCAACAATTTTGAAGCCAGCGGAATTGGAAGTACAACTGTTGCCATCAGCGGGGACATCACAGGGCTTCCTGAAGCTGAAAACGCTTACTACAATTTGAACATCCGCACATTTAGAACAACCGCAGCAGATATTGATCAATTTGTTCCGGAAGGGACTATACCTGATAGTATACAACTTCCCGCCAATTTCAACGCTACCGGAAATTTTAGAGGAACTGCAGAAAATTTTGATACCAAACTTAACCTTCAAAGCAGCTCCGGTTCGGCAAGGATAGATGCCAATATAGATATGAGGCAGGAAAATGCAGAAAGTTATACTGCAGATGTTGAATTAGATGATTTTGACCTTGGAAGGCTTCTTATGAACGATTCCATAGGAGAACTTACCCTTAATATCCGTGTAGATGGAATAGGCTTTGACCCTGCGACTGCCAATGCAGAAGCCTCGGGAGAGATCGAAAAACTGGTTTACAATAATTATACTTACAACGATTTGCAGTTTGAAGGCTCTATGACAGATGGAGACCTTAATGCTGAAGCCTCCATGGATGATTCTAATCTTGATTTTGACCTGGTTGCCAGCGGAAATTTTGAGGGGGAACACCCTTCAATTCAATTAGAAGGAGATATTCGAAACGTAGCTTTAGATTCTCTAAACCTTTACGGTTATCCTCTTCGATTTGAAGGAAATCTCACAGCCGATCTTGAAACTGCAGATCCCGATCACCTGAACGGGGAGATCTATCTTTCAGATCTTATAGTTGAGAATGGAAGCCAGGTTTATCCTTTAGATACAATCTCTATAAGATCTACTGCCTCCGCTGAAATTGACAGCCTGGTGCTTAGTTCACAATTTGTAAATGCTACTATGAAAGGGGATTACCAGCTTACTCAAATTGGAACTGCGCTCACCAATACTATATCCACTTTTTACGAACTCTCCCCCACCACAGAAGATACAACTACGGTAGAACCTCAGCAGTTTACCTTTGTACTCACGGTAAATGATGACCCCCTTCTTACCCAATTGGTGCCAGATCTTGAGTTAATGGAGCCATTGGAAATCACCGGAGGTTTTAACAGCGCAATAGACAGTTTGGTCATTCAGGGAGATATTCCACGAATGAGATATCTGGATTATACTGTGGTCAATGCCGATATTTTAATTGAGACCCGTGAAGAATTCCTGGCATACGAAGTAATTATAGATGATGTTGAAAGCCCCCAGCTGCAGCTCTATCATACCGAACTCACAGGAGAGATCCAGGATAATGAGATCAGCTACAAGCTGGCCATAGATGATTCTTCCGGAGATCCCCACTACAGGGTGGCCGGTTTAATGGAAACTGAAGAAGGCAGCAACAGATTCTCTCTGGAGATCGACGACCTTATGCTCAATTATGATATCTGGAACATTCCTGACAATAACAGCATAACGGTAACTCCGGATGGAGTCATGGCAGAAAATTTTGAACTGAGCCATGACAACAATGCCATAAGAATCAATTCCCAAACCCAGGATCCCTCCTCCCCTATGGAAATCGTCTTTGACAGCTTTGACATTGAAACTGTTAGTGCCATGATATCCAAAGATACATTACTCGCCGGCGGAACAATAAACGGGGATGTGGTAGTTAATGACCTGGCAAATTCTCCTCAGTTTGAAACAGACCTCACAATTGATAATTTTACATTTAAAAGAGATACAGTAGGAGACCTCCAGGTAAGAGTAAACAACCAAACTGAAAATTCTTTACAGGCAAACGTGATCCTTACCGGCCAGGGTAATGATATGGAAATGACCGGAACCTATAATACAGCCAACGCAAACCTGGATTTCGACCTCGACCTTCGACACCTGGGGATAGAGAGTATACAAGGTTTCTCCTTCGGAAGTATTACCGATGGCGAGGGACATCTTTCCGGAGTCCTAAGGATCGAAGGCACAGTAGATGAACCTGCAGTTTTAGGGGATCTGGAATTTAATGATGTTGGTTTTACAGTTTCCCAGCTGGATAATCATTTTCAGAATATGAATGACAATATTACCTTTTCCAGGGAAGGAATCAGATTTAACAAGTTTACTGTTGAAGATGAAGAAAGTAACACGCTCATAGTAGACGGAATGCTTGAAACCAGCGATTACACCTCTTATGGGTTC
>JAGXIL010000095.1 GCA_024635655.1 Gillisia sp.
ACACCGCACCAAATGCACCAACAATCAATCTTGAAAAGAAAAAAGTATAAATCAAAAAAGCTGAACAATGAGATCATTGTTCAGCTTTAAATAATTAATTTTAATCCTTAATAATCTGTATCGTTTATTTAGGACTAGACAAATGGACTAATCGGTTTTATAAAAGATTCAAAATGATTAATCACGAGGGAATACCCAAATATCATCATCTAATAAATGACCACCTTGTGCTTGAATAGCCGCTTCATAAGAGCCTGGATTTGACTGTCTTTCAGAAATAGGATATAAAAGCCTTCTTGGAATTATTCCAGAAGGATTGTTACCATTACTTCCATTTACGTTTGGAGTAATATTTGGGAAGCCCGTTCTTCTAAAATCATTCCACACCTGAATAGGGGATTGTCCATAAAGTGCCTTATACTTCTCAGTGATTATAAGTTGAATTGTGGCATCACCAATAGTACTTAAATAAGCATCAATATTAGCAGCAGAAACTCCTAAGAATCGCATGTTTGCACTTATAGCTTCTTTTAAAGCATCTGTGCCATCACCACCTGTTCTTTCCAAAGCTTCAGCCTCAATAAACTTAACCTCAGAATAACTTATAACGGGAGATGGGCTGTTCAACTTACTCCAGAACAAGTTTGGATTGGTGCGGCTAAAGTATAAAAAATTACCTCCGGTTGCTTCTGACATATACAGAGGCTTCCTTGGGTCACCGTCCATAATATCAGAAAAGAATTTTCCTATCACCATAGTGTTTGGTCGTTGAAGTCCAAATAAAGCTAAAGGATGTCCTCCATTTTGAGTGTCTTCAAAGAAAAAGGTTTTTTGCTCTGCATTACTGCCTATTGCAAGTTGCGCCTGTTCAAGTGCTTTAGTAGCGGCATCAGGTTTTACACTGGTCGTTTGAATAAAGAATCTCGCCTTTAAAGCATGAGCTGTTTTTACCCAACTAGCGGCGTTTCCACCTATTAAACTTCCTTGAATTCCTGCAGGATCTTCAGCTTGAAGATCCACAATCGCTTCCGATAAAAGATTTTGGATCTCACCATATATAGCTTCCTGACTATCGTATTTAGGTGCTAAATTATCTTCACCTAAAAAGGCTTCAGAATAAGGTACGTCTCCCCAAATATCACTTGCTACACCCAGGTTAAGCGCCATATATATTTTTGCCAATCCCCTGGTGTGAGGAGCATTTGAAACGGTAGCTCTTTCAATAATATCTGCAGCGTCCCTCATAGATCCCGTGTAAAGACCAAAATTCCAGGGATTATTTGAGTCATTTTCTCCAATCACGTAAGATGTATATTGGAGTTGCTGCGCATCTGTTCCTTCCCATTGCTGCATAATTATACCGGCAAATCTTCCCAGTACTGCAGTTAAATTTCTATGTGTCTGGGTTTGCATAGCCGGTACAATGGCCACTAATGGTACATTGTCTCCACCCGGACGGGATGGATCCTGGTTCACATCTTCATAATCACAGGATGCTAATAAAGCAACACCGAAAAATACTGTGACTACCTTTTTAATTAATTTATTATGTCTCATTTAGTTTTTTTTTAAAAGTTAACTTTAACTGTAAGTGAATAACTTTTGGTATTTGGTTGGTTGAAGTAATCCAGACCAATACCGTTTGAAGCTCCTGTTAAATTTGTCTCCGGGTCAATACCGGGATAATCTGTGATTAAAAACAAATTACGTCCTGATAAAGTTATAGAGCCACTTGTTAAAAAAGAAGTATCCAATAGTCCGGATGGCAATGCATAAGACAATGATGCTTCCCTCAATCTTACCCAGGAGGAATCAAAAATATAATCTTCTGATAATCCACCAAATCCATATCTAACCCATCGGTTTGCTCCCAACCCATTTGCAGGGTCATAAAGAGCAACTTGGGTAGAGTTAGGTTGGCCGGTATTAGCATTAACTCCGTCAAAAACAAAATCAGTGATTTCTCTTTGTTCTGCTGTCACCTGAGAGGTTCCAAAATAATCAATAATACCACAAGTACCGCACCATACATCTCCACCTTTTCTAATATCTAAAAGAGCTGAGACTGAAAAGTTTTTGTAGCTAAATGTATTTCTTATACCCATTGTGTAATCTGGTGTTGGGTCTCCAACAATTCCATCTTCAGTATCTACAATAGGGAAACCATTATCCCCAATCAATACTTCTCCAGCTTCATTTCTGGCAAATCTTGAGCCAAAAATTGCGCCGTAAGGCTCTCCGGCTATAACCCTGGAAGAGGTAGAAGTAAAACCTGCCAATAAAATAGATTCAACATTTTCTGCAAGCTCTTCTACTATATTCTCATAGGTTGTCCAGTTGACATCTATATTCCAGTTGAAGTTTTCTGTTTGTACAGGACTTCCACTAACAACAGCTTCCCAACCTTTATTTGAAATTATACCGGCATTTATAACTCTAGAAGTAAATCCGGTTACCGCAGGTTGATCAATGGAAATGATCTGATCTTCGGTTACCTTGTCGTAATATGCAACATCCAGTCTTAGTCTTGATTGAAAGAATCTGAATTCTGCTCCAATTTCCCATTCTTTAGTGACCTCAGGTCTTATGTTAGGATTCCCTAATTGTGATGATCTTTCAAAAGCTACCGTTGAAAAGATAGGGAACTGATTGGAATCTATAAATCCATCTCCTCCTGCCGCTGCCGCATTGTAGTACGTTAGTGTAGAAAATATAGGGGCATCATTACCAGTCTTACCGTAGGATCCTCTTAATTTACCATAATTCATAAAGTCATTTTTCCACAGTTCTGTAAACACAAAGGTACCTCCTACACTATAAGACTGAAAATCGTTGTTATCTTCCGGTAAGGTGGATGACCAGTCATTTCTTAAAGCTCCGGTAAGAAAGAAAGTATCATAAAAACCAAATTTCAGTTCAGAAAGTATACCGTCAAGTTGTTTTCTTCCAACAGATTCAGCTACTGCCTGGCTGGCGGTGTTGCTTACATTAAAGAATCCGGGAATGGTCATATTGTTACCCAAAGTATTTCTAAAAAGGCTTTCTGTTCTAAAACCATCATACCCTAAAATTCCATCAAAAGTGATATTTTCATTAATATCTTTGTTTACAAGAAGAAGTAATTGAGTATTTATATCTTCATTAAAGATATTATTATCAAAAACCTGGCCTTGAGGGTTAGCGGCTGAATTTACATCAATCCCCGCCTTTCTAACATCAGAATATTGATCATATCCATAAGTTCCACGTAAGGTTGCCCAGTCCATTGGAGTGTATTCAAAGCTCAATCGGCCTATAAATCTTTTCACATCATCTGTAGATGGGTTTTTAGCAACTGTCCAGTATGGGTTGTCATAGATACCAGCTCTGTAGCTTCTTTGGCTACCATCGGGTAATTCGTAAGCGCTGGGTGTTCTTGCAGCTTCCCGTCCAGTTAAACCGTTCCCATTGTCGAAAGTGGGAGTTGATCTTACTAATCCCAGCATTATACCTGAAACGTTGGATCCACGTTGCACTCTACGGCCTCCGGAAGTAACAAAGTTTCCACTTGCTGATATTTCAAAATTATCGGTAAGGTCGGCGGTTATATCTCCTCTAAATGATCTTCGGTTAAATTCTTCTACAGGTGAAGTTCCTGTTTGATTTAATTTTGCTCCTGAAACGAAATATTTTACAGCCTCAGATCCTCCTCTTACGGAAACACTCTGCTCATTTAGCACACCTGTAACAAAATAATCGTATTGGTCATATGCATTTGCAGGTTGTCCGTTTCCGGTTCCTTGAGGAACTAATCTTCCATTTCTGTCAAAAGGATAAGAGGTATCTCCATCGTATTCCAAAGAACTTATCCTTGGACCCCAGCTAAATCCTTCACGTGTTTCAGGACCTCTGTAAGTTGCAACTCCACCAACCGGAGAACCTTGAGCAAACTCGCTTTGTAGATCGGGTAGTTTGTTCACATCGCTGAATTGTAAAGAGGAAGAAACAGAAACCGTTGGCACACCTGCTTGACCTTTCTTGGTGGTAATGATAATTACACCATTTGCTGCTCTCAAACCATATAAGGTTTGTGCTGCAGTACCCTTTAGTATGTCAATTGAGGCAATGTCATTTTGGTTAATGTCAATGGCTCTGTTAGAACTATCAGTTCCTCCAACTCCATTTCCTACACTTGAATTATCAATAGGAACTCCGTCAATTACAAATAATGGGCTGTTGGATCTGTTAATAGATGTATTTCCTCTTATTCTAATGTTGGAAGAGGCACCTACAGAACCTGAAGCGCTTACAACGCTAACACCTGCTGCTTTTGAAGATAAGGAATTCACCAGGTTGGTTTCTCCTGTATTTTCTATTTCATCTGCATTAACGGTTTCTACCGCATAACTTAAAGATCTAGGAGCAGAACGAACACCTAGAGCAGTTACGACAACCTCTTCAAGTTGTGCTGCGTCGCCCTGTAATGTTACGTTGACAACATTGCTGTTCCCTACAGGGTATTCTGCAGTTTGAAGACCTATAAAGGAAAATACCAAAACGTCTCCTGTGGAAGCCTGAATTGAATATTCCCCATCAAAATCGGTTTGGACTCCTATTGAAGTACCCTTAATAATTATGTTTACCCCAGGTAGCGGTAAACCACTTTCATCCGTAACCGTACCGGTAATAGTTCGTTGTTGTGCAAAAGCAACCTGCACAAGCAAAACTAATAAAAGTGTTAAAATAGCATTTAATTTGTTTTTCATCGTTGTTGTGTTTTGAATTAGCCAAGTCAAAAATGGTAATAAAATGTTAAACTAGCAATATCTTCCGCATTATTTTTAAAAAGAAATTAACTAATGTTCATTTTAATTTTGACTTGTTTAAGTGTCAGAAAGGAGAAATGAGATTTGAATCGAAGGTGAAATATTCCATAAGGGCTAACAAAATAGGGCATCTGCAGTGGAAAAATGATTTAAGAAAGCAATTGAATTCCGCTTCTCTATTTGAAGGTATGAGAATCATCCAATTTGTGAATTGTTAATTAAAAAGTCAAATATGAGCTTATTTGTTAAAAAGCATCATATATGAATGTTGAATTTCCAGAGAGAACTTGAATTGCTTTATGAGTGCTGAGGAGTTCGTCTTAAAATCTCCTTTAAATCGCTAAAAAAAATTACTTTGGAGGACCGGTATTTTTGTTTAGGGAAATAAAGTGATTTGAATTCTTATACTAAATGTTGTAGTGTTTTCTTCCATTGGAGTATAGATCGCTTTCTATATTCCAAAAATACAGACACGCTAATTTTTTGTGGCTTATTCTCTGATGAAAGGGATCCAAAAACATTTTTAATAAAAAGAGGCTGCCTTTTGGGCAGCCTCTTAAGGAATTATGAAATAAAAATGTTAATTAGTCAACATCCCAGAATACAGGAGTTTGTAACTCATCACCACCTATTGCACTTGCTGCAGAAGATAGATTAGCTCCGTTTAATGTTGCTTCGGTTGTTGGATATGTAAATCTCAACGGAACAGGCAATCCGGATTGTCCTGCATCAGCCAGCGTTGGGTGGCCCAATTTTCTCCAGCTGGACCAGGCTTCAAA
>JAGXIL010000096.1 GCA_024635655.1 Gillisia sp.
ATGAAAAATAAATGCATTGAACAGAATATTATAGTATCTTTGCAGACTCATTAATAACCGAGGTCGGGGACCTCACAAATTAATTTATATGCCTGTAAAAATTAGATTACAAAGACACGGTAAAAAAGGAAAACCTTTTTACTGGATTATCGCTGCTGATTCCCGCGCGCCACGTGACGGAAAATACCTTGACAAAATTGGTATTTACAATCCAAACACCAATCCTGCTACTATTGAACTTGATGTTGACGGAGCGGTAAAATGGTTGCAAAACGGAGCACAGCCAACTGATACAGCCCGTGCCATTCTTTCTTACAAAGGCGCCCTTCTTAAGGCCCACCTTGCAGGTGGAGTTAGAAAAGGAGCACTTTCTGAAGAACAAGCTGAAGAGAAATTCCAGGCTTGGGTGAATGAAAAAGAAGACAAAGTATCTGCCAAAAAAGAAGGCCTGAGCAAAGAGCAGGAAGCTGAAAAGAAGAAAGCCCTTGATGCCGAAAGAGAAGCAAATGCTAAACGCGAAGCTGCTGCAAACGAAGCTGCTGAGGCTGAAGCTGCCGCAAACGAAGCTGCCGCTAAAACCGAAGAAGGTGAACCGGAAGCTAATGTAGAGAAAGAAGTTGACGCTGCAACTGCTGAAGAAGCAAGCGCCAATGAAAAGCAGGCTGGCGAAAACATGAAGTAATTTACAGGTAACGAAATGCTTAAAGAAGATAGTTTCTACTTAGGGAAGATCGTTAGTAAATTCAGTTTTAAGGGCGAGGTGTTGATCAAACTTGACACCGATGAACCCGAAGCTTACACAAAAATGGAATCAGTTTTCGTTGACTACAACGATAATCTGGTTCCATTTTTTATTGAAAAAAGTTCTTTACACAAGAGCGACCTGTTACGCGTAAAATTTGAAGATGTAGATACAGAAGAAGATGCCGATGATATTATGCGTTGTGACCTCTACCTTCCCCTGTCTGAACTTCCCGAACTTGAAGATGATAAATTCTATTTTCACGAAGTTATAGGATACACTGCTGAAGATATACATTTCGGAAAAGTAGGCATCATCAAAAGGATCAACGACAACCGCGCACAACCCCTCTTCGAGATCGATCACGACGGAAAGGAAATTCTTATCCCTGTTAATGATGATTTTATTTCTAAGGTAGATAAGAAGAATAAAACTATTTATTTGGATACGCCTCCGGGGTTGATAGAGATTTATTTGGAATAAAGGGGAAATTAAATTCCAAGCACCAAATTCCAAATTCCAAATAACAGGAATACTCAAATTCCAAAAGGGGAATCAAAACTCCAAATTCCAAAACGGAAATCAAAACTCCATTTTTCTAAAGGGAATCAAATTCGAAATTTTAAAAACCAAAATTTGAATTCCAAATTTAGAGATATCTCCAGGTTGCTGATGGTGAACAGGAAATAATAAAAATGGTTTAGGAGAAGAATGCTTATATTTAATTGAAACAGGTAAGCATCAAACTTTGAAACCATAAGATTTAGAGGAACGTACATTTGAATTTGCAAAGGATTGCAGGTTGATGATATATAAACTTCCGAAAACGGTTTCAAATATAGAAGATGGAAAACAACTGGTAAGATCCTCCGGATCAGTGGGGGCTAATTATATTGAGGCTAACGAAAAGCTTGGGGATAAAGATTTCAAATTCAGAATTAAGATCTCCAGAAAAGAAGCTAAGGAAAGTCATTACTGGCTAAATTTATTAAAGGCCATGAATTTAAACCATTATGGCATTGATCCACTAATAAAGGAAGCTAATGAACTCAGAAAAATTTTATCCTCCATTATCAATAAATCTTAATTATTTTAGCCCTAAATTTTGAGCTTTATAATCAGCCGCAAGCTTAAATAAAGCTTTTTTTTGAATTCAGCGTTTGATATTTTTAAAGCTTTGAATTTCGTGCGTGGCGCTTAATCTTTTTTTTGATTTGGTGCTTGGTGCTTGAAAATTGGTGCTTTTTTCTTTGGTGCTTGGTGCTTGGAATTTGGTGCTTCTTCCCTGCTCCCTGTTTCTTGAATGAAAAATAGACAAATGAACAAACCCTTCCAATTCAAACAATTCACCATAGAACAAGACCGGTGCGCCATGAAAATAGGAACCGATGGGATTCTCCTTGGTGCCTGGGTGGAGTTGAAAGATCCTTTTTCTATTTTGGATGTCGGAGCCGGGACGGGAATTATTGCTTTGATGATGGCTCAGCGTAGTAATGCAGAACTCATTGATGCCATAGAAATTGATGATGAAGCTTATGAACAGTGTGTAGATAATTTTGAGAATTCTTCCTGGGGAGACCGACTGTTTTGTTATCACGCTTCTCTCGATGAATTTGCTGAAGAGATGGATGAAGAGAAGTATGATCTCATCATTTCCAATCCTCCTTTTTTTTCTGAAAATTATAAGTCCGGGAACGATGCCCGGGACATGGCAAGGTTTGCAGATGCCTTACCTTTTGAAGATCTCATTGAATACACCTCCACCCTACTTTCAGATCTAGGAGAACTTGCCGTGATCATTCCTTTTGCTGAAGAAAAGCAATTCCTTGAGATCGCCAGGGAAGCGAATTTGTTCCCAAACCGGATTACCCGAGTCCGCGGCACCATTGAGACTCCAATTAAAAGAAGTTTGATGCAATTTTCTTTTTCTGAAGGAAAAGTACAGGAAAGTGATCTGATCATTGAGATTAGTCGGCATCTATATACTGCGGAGTATATTGAGCTGGTGAAGGATTTCTATTTGAAGATGTAAATCTTTATGGGCTGCCGTTCTTCTTAGTGCCTTCATCCTGCTTAAGCTTATAGTGACATATTTTAATAATCTGAAACTTGGAATTAAAATTCTTATCTTAGTAAAAAGATGCATGATGGAAACTTTTAAAATTCAGAAATCTGCTTTAATTAAAAGAATTTCAGCAATAGAAGATAAAGAAATTTTGGAATCCCTTATAACTATTCTTGATCATTACCAGGCAGACAAATCGATTCATACAACTACAGATTTAGAAAAGAAAGCTATAGCTAAAGGAATGCAGGAAATAAGGGAAGGGAATTGCCTTTCACAAGAAGAAATTGACATCAGGGATTTAAAATGGCTAAGAGAAAAATAATTTGATCACGAAGTGCTTATTTACAACGACAGGAAATTCTGAAATTTTGGGTTAAAAACAATTTTTCTACCACTTATTCTGAAAAATTATTAAATGAAACTGCAATTTCAACAAGACAACTTGCTAACTCTCCTTATATAGGAAAACCATCTGATATTCCTAATATTCGTGTATACGTGATGGGGCATTACAACTTATTTTACTCGTTTACCGAAAATGAAATTCAGGTTGTTTGTTTCTAACCTTTTTTCACAACACATTCCTTTTCTAGTTCATGTTCTATTTAAAAGTAACACTCCCTGTATATCATTTGGATCTAAGGGTTTTGGTTCTCCCACAATAATATCCCAATTCATTGTTTCCTATATTGGAGTTGGTTATTTTTGTTACAAATACCTATTTTATGAAAACCGATCTTTTCCAGGCCCCCGATTACTACAATCTTGACGATCTACTTTCCGAAGAACATAAAATGGTACGCGATGCGGCCAGGGAATGGGTGAAAAGGGATGTTTCCCCTATTATTGAAGAAGCTGCCCAGGAAGCTAAATTCCCGAAATCTATCATCAACGGACTTGCAGGAATAGGTGCATTTGGCCCTTATATTCCTGAGGAGTATGGCGGCGCAGGATTAGATCAAATCTCGTACGGCCTCATTATGCAGGAGATCGAACGCGGAGACAGTGGAGTACGCTCTACGGCTTCTGTACAGTCATCCCTGGTGATGTATCCTATTTATCAATACGGAAACGAAGAACAACGCAAAAAATATCTTCCGAAACTGGCTTCCGGGGAATGGATGGGCTGTTTCGGATTAACCGAACCCGATCACGGATCAAACCCCGGGGGAATGACCACCAACTTCAAAGATCAAGGCGACCACTACTTGCTCAACGGAGCCAAACTCTGGATCTCCAACTCCCCTTTTGCTGATATCGCTGTGGTTTGGGCAAAAGACGAAAGCGGAAGGATCCATGGCCTTATCGTAGAACGCGGAATGGAAGGATTTTCAACCCCCGAAACCCACAACAAATGGTCTCTTCGCGCCAGTGCGACCGGAGAACTTATATTTGACAACGTAAAAGTGCCAAAGGAAAATTTGTTACCCAACAAAAGCGGACTGGGAGCTCCCCTTGGCTGCCTTGATTCTGCCAGATATGGAATTTCCTGGGGTGCTATTGGTGCAGCTATGGACTGTTACGACACCGCTTTGCGTTATTCCAAAGAACGCATGCAGTTTGACAAACCCATTGCAAGTTTCCAGCTTCAGCAAAAGAAACTTGCCGAAATGATCACTGAAATCACTAAAGCCCAGCTTTTAACCTGGCGCCTTGGAGTTCTTAAAAATGAAGGTAAAGCCACTACGGCTCAGATCTCTATGGCAAAACGGAACAATGTGGCAATGGCCCTGGATGTTGCCAGGGAAGCAAGACAGGTTATGGGCGCTATGGGAATTACCGGAGAATACAGTATTATGAGACACATGATGAATCTCGAAAGTGTAATTACATATGAAGGCACCCACGACATTCACCTATTAATAACAGGAATGGATATAACAGGAATTTCGGCGTTTAAATAGTCCAAATTGCTAATATTATTCACTTACAGAAATTCTTAAGGGTTTAAATCTTAATTTTAAGGTTTAAACCCTTTTTTATGCCCTCTGCAAAACGATTTACGAATGCTTACGAAAAGGCCCGAAAACTGTCTTTTAACGACGATTCAAAGTTTATAATCTTCAGCGATTGTCACCGTGGCAATAACAGTTTTGCGGATGATTTCGCGAAGAACAAGAACAGCTATTTCCACGCCTTATCTCATTACTACCGCAACGGATTTACCTATTGTGAACTGGGTGACGGCGATGAGCTATGGGAAAATCTCACCTTTGCATCAATTTTCGAAGCTCACAAAAATGTTTTTGAACTCTTACAGCTGTTTTACACTGAAGGCAGGTTGCACAGGATTTTGGGAAATCATGATATGGTTTACGGAGATGAGGACTATGTTAAAAAACATCTTTACTCTTACACTGATTCCGCGACTGAAAAGAAAATTCCGCTTTTTCCCGGGGTAACTTTTCCTGAAGCAATTGTTTTAGAGCACGAAATCACGGGACAGGAAATTTTCATGATCCATGGCCACCAGGCAGATGGCTTGTCTTATTATCTATGGAAAGTAGATCGATTTATGGTGAGGGTGCTTTGGCGGCAACTGCAAATATTTGGTATTGGTGATCCAACCAGTCCGGCAAAAAATAACATCGAGCTCAACAAAGTAGAGCGGCGTACGAAAAACTGGATAGTAGCAAACAATAATCAATTTACCATCACCGGGCATACGCACCGGCCACGCTTTCCGCGTCCCGGGGAAATACCATATTTTAATGACGGAAGTTGCGTTCACCCCAGGGCAATAACCGGACTGGAAATAGAAAACGGATCAATAACTCTTGTGAAATGGGAGATCGCTACAACAGAAGAAGGCTACCTACAAGCTATAAGGGTAATTTTGGAGGGCCCGCAGACTTTACAATCCTACAACCTTCAGAAAAATTAGGATCCGGAACTTTAAATTAATCAATTAAAGAAGATCAAAACAGGGGCAGCGTTTGCAACGGTTTCCTTTTTTGTATTTTTCGCAGCATTCGCTCTTCAGTGCCTTTGGCTGTTTTGCCACTACGCCTTCCATTCTTAAATAATCTTTTGATTTTTTAGAATAAAAAACGAGGACAGCGAATAAGGGCTTCGGTTCAGCTTTCATTTCCATTATTAGCTTAAAATTCAAAGCAATTGTGCAAGGTTTAGGTAGATTCCGGAGCGATCTTAAGTTCCAGACCGTTCAGTTCTTTTTTAATGAATATCTGGCAACCCAGCCTGCTGTTATCCTCAACAAAAAAAGCCTGGTCCAGCATATCCTCTTCTTCATAACTCTTTTCAGGTAAAAGATGTTCGTGGCTGAGCATGTAACACTGGCAGGAAGCGCACATGGCCATCCCTCCGCAGATTCCAATGGTACCTTCAGGAGCAAGTTCGTAGGAGCGAATGACCTCCATGAGGTTCATATTCATATCTGTAGGAGCGTCTATAACGTGAGCTTCTCCTTCCCGGTCAATAATAGTGATCTTGATATCAGACATAGTCTAAAAAATCCTGAGAGAGACCTCACAGGTTTGAAAACCTGTGAGGTCTAATTTATTAATTTATACTTTTTACAACTTCTCTTTTTGCTTCTTTCCTGGATCCGTCAAAACCATCAATACCACTTACCGTTGTATATTTCATCACATACTTCTTATCAGGATTGATCTTTTGATAAGCGCTCTGACACATAATAGCTGCTTCATGGAAACCGCACAGGATCAACTTAAGCTTTCCGGGATAGGTATTTACATCTCCTATGGCATAAACACCGGGGATGTTTGTTTGATAATCATAGCTGTTATCAACCTTAATGGCATTTTTTTCGATTTCCAGACCCCAGTCTCCAATAGGCCCCAGTTTAGGTGAAAGTCCGAAAAGCGGAATGAAATGGTCGGTCTCTTTGATCTCCTCATCAGATGCCTGTCCTTTATGCCGTATAACTACAGCATTCAATTTATCATCACCCTGAAGATCTACAACCTCTGCTTCAGTAATAAGATTGATCTTGCCAATTTTAGACAACTCTTCTACTTTTTCAACAGAATCCAATGCTCCCCGAAAATCTTTTCTGCGGTGCACCAGGGAAACTTCTTTGGCAACATCGGCTAAAAATATGGACCAGTCTAAAGCGGAATCTCCACCCCCGGCTATTACCACTCTTTTATCCCTGTAAACTTCAGGATCTTTAATGATGTATTCTACCCCTTTATCTTCAAAATTAGCAATATCTGCAATAGGTGGTTTTCGTGGCTCAAAACTTCCAAGGCCACCTGCAATAACTACTATGGGCGCATGATGTTTAATGCCTCTGGATGTGGTAACAATGAAACTACCATCATCCTGTTTATCTAAAGTTTCAGCACGATCTCCCAACGTAAATCCGGGGTTGAAAGGTTTTGCCTGCTCCATTAAATTCTTCACCAGGTCTCCGGCAAGTACTTCCGGAAAGCCGGGAATATCATATATAGGTTTCTTGGGATAGATCTCAGAACACTGTCCACCGGGTTGTGGCAATGCGTCAATAAGATGACATTTTAGTTTTAATAATCCTGCTTCAAAAACGGTGAAAAGCCCTGTAGGCCCGGCACCTATAATTAAAATATCTGTTTTAATCATTTTCTAATATTTCTTGGGTAAGCGGTCTTAGCTTACCTTTTCGACATTAACCACTTGTTCTATTTGCGGAACATATCTTTTAATGGTCATTTCAACTCCGGACTTTAAAGTCATGGTATTCACGTGACAACCTACACAGGCCCCTAAAAGCTGAACTCTTACCAACTTATCATCCTCAATGGAAACTAAAGAGATATCTCCACCATCACTTTGCAGAAAAGGGCGGATCTCAGAAAGAGCCCGTTCTACATTTAATCTAATTTCTTCAGTAGTCATCTATTTCTTTTTTACTGCACTGCATCCAGCCATTGTGGTGATCTTAATTGCTTCGGTTGGAGGAAGGCTTTCATTTCTATTCACTGTTTCCTGGACCACATTTTGAGTGATCTTTTCAAAAGCAGTCTCAAGCAAGGTGCCTGTTTGCATCGCGGCAGGTCTTCCAATATCTCCGGCTTCCCGGATGCTCTGGACCAGGGGAAGCTCTCCTAAAAATGGTACTCCCAGGTCTTCCGAAAGGTTTCTGGCACCTTCTCTTCCAAAAATGTAGTACTTGTTTTCAGGTAACTCTTCAGGAGTAAAGTAGGCCATATTTTCGATAATACCTAAAACAGGCACACTTATACTCTCCTGCTGAAACATATCTACTCCCCTTCTGGCATCAGAAAGCGCCATTTTTTGAGGAGTACTTACGATCACAGCCCCTGTTAAAGGAAGCGATTGCATAATTGATAAATGTATATCTCCTGTTCCGGGGGGAAGGTCTACCAGTAAGAAATCCAGTTCTCCCCAGGCAGCATCAAAGATCATTTGATTCAATGCCTTGGCAGCCATTGGGCCTCTCCAGACCACAGCCTGATTAGGTTTTGTGAAAAATCCTATGGATAATAATTTGACCCCGTAATTCTCTACAGGTTTCATTTTTGATTTTCCGTCTACATTTACAGAAAGAGGCCGCTCTACTTCAACATCAAACATAATAGGCATGGAAGGGCCATAGATGTCTGCATCAAGAAGACCAACCTTAAACCCCATTTTTGAAAGGGTAACAGCCAAATTTGCTGTTACTGTAGATTTTCCTACGCCTCCTTTTCCGGAAGCTATGGCAATAACATTGCTGATACCCGGAATGGCTTTTCCTTTTATAGGGCCGGGCTTTTCGGGAGTTTCTACTTTTATATTTACTTTCACCTGGGCTTTATCGTAAACCTTTTCGTGAATAACTTTAATAATATCAGCTTCCGCACGTTTTTTAATATGCATAGCCGGGGTAGACATCACAAGGTCAACTACAACCTCATCTCCAAAAGTAATTACGTTTTGAACAGCTTCACTTTCCACCATATTTTTCCCTTCCCCTGCTATAGAGATGGTTTCAAGAGCAGCCAGTATATCTTTTTTTTCTAATTTCATTGCAGATCTGTTTCAATTTCAACCTCTTAATTAGATTGATTCTAAAATGCAAATATAGCTTGAAAAGCTAAGAATGAGAAGGAAATAATTATAATTGATTTATGTTTTTATAGGAGGAATCTATAGCTTCAACCTCGCTATTTATGGTGTAGTTTTTATAATTCTTTAGCCGGATCCCAAAACAATTCCTTAAAATTCTGAACCTGATTTTCTTTTACCTCCACTCCTTCACTTTCCAGTAATTGCTGCATTGCCGTAGTGCCTCCAAAATGATGCTTGCCCGTGAGCATTCCCAAACGGTTCACGACACGTTGTGCAGGTATATCTTCCAAATTATGGGAATTGTTCAGGGCCCAACCTACCATTCTGGAACTACCGGAAGACCCTAAATATCTGGCTATGGCCCCATAAGATGTTACTCTTCCATAAGGAATTTGTTTTACCACCCCGTACACCTTATCAAAAAAATTGGGTTCGGCCTTCATGAGTAGAAAAATATCCTGATAAGGGTAATGATCATGAGCAACAGCATAAGCGTGGCCATAAAATAATTGGAATATTTTGCAAAGATCTCTGTCTTATCTTCAATTTTTATAAAAGAAAGCACATAGAAATACAGCGTTGTGAATGTACCTAATGATGCTGCCAGGACAAAAGTTATGATCAACATCCAGTTGTAAGAAAGATCTCCCCCAACATTAATTGCAGCTCCTACAGCTACAAAATAGGGAATGGGGAAAATATTGAGCATGGCAATAAACATCCCTTTAAAAATACTTTTAGAATTCGTCTTTTTGGAATGATGGATTATGTGCGGATCTCTTCGGGCTTTAACAAAAAAGAATATTGCAAGTAAAAGAAAGATCACCAACCCGGCCCTTAGCAATATGTTGCGAACATAAGGATTATCAAAAATATATTTGGCGAGCAAAACAGCAACAAGCGCTTGAAACAATACTACAATTGAAGCTCCTATCGCTACATATAGCCCGTTCTTTTTCCCTTGTTCAACACAGGTTTTTGCAACTGTCATGTTAACCAATCCTGGGGGGACAACCCCTATAAGGGCTGCAAAATAGGTGATCAGGAAAAGTTTTGTTTCCTCCAAAGTTCTATTTTATCTTAAACTTAATATAAGTAATGGGTTTTCCTTTTTCAAGGTACTGTTTTTCATAGAATGTTTGGATGCCGGTAACTTCTTTGGGCGAATATACATTTTTATAAACATCGTGATTGGCGTGTAAGATCTCGTGGCCTTCGCCGTGGAGCAGCCCCAGGGTGTATCCGTGCATGAATTCGCTGTCTGTTTTCAGGTTGACAATGCCCCCGGGCTTCAGGATCTTTTTGTATTTCTGAAGGAAGTCGCTATTGGTCAATCTGTGCTTGGTTCGTTTATATTTGATCTGTGGGTCGGGAAAGGTGATCCAAATCTCATCGATCTCATTCTCTTCAAAAATCAGGTCTATGAGTTCGATCTGCGTTCTTATAAAACTAACATTGTTTAAACCTTCATCTAAGGCCGTTTTTGCACCTCTCCAAAAGCGGGCTCCTTTAATGTCTATTCCTATAAAATTCTTCTCCGGATAAGCCTCTGCAAGGGCAACACTATATTCCCCTTTTCCACAGCCCAATTCCAGCACAATAGGCTTTTCATTTCCGAAAAATTTGCTTCCCCAGTTTCCCTTGATCGGAAATTGCTGCTCTGTGAGCTCCTCCCGTGAAGGCTGAACCACATTGTCAAAACTTTCATTTTCTTTAAATCTCTTAAGCTTATTCTTACTCCCCACTACTCATAAATTTTGGTAAAATTAACTAAAATCGCCCACAACGGACTAAAACCTCCTCCAGAATAATCCCGCACTATATTTCTATATTTGTTTATGCTAAAAAAAAGGATCTTAGTTGCTCCTCTTAACTGGGGATTGGGACATGCCACCCGCTGCATTCCACTGATCCTTGAACTTCAAAAGGAAGGATTTGAACCCGTAATAGCATCAGACGGGGAAGCTTTGGAACTATTGAGAAAAGAATTTCCCCTCTTAGAATTCCACAAGTTACCTTCTTACAACATCAGCTATTCAAGAAAGAAACAATATTTTAAGCTACACCTTCTGCTGATGGCGCCTCATATTTTTAAAACCATTTCAGCTGAAAGAAAGAAGATTGAAGAGCTGGTCAAAACCGAAAATATTTCAGGAATAATATCAGATAACCGCTGGGGTGTTTATTCTGAAATGGTGCCTTCAGTTTTCATTACGCATCAATTAAAAGTGCTTTCCGGTGTATTCACTTCTATAAGCAGTAAAATTCAGCAGAAATATATTCAGAAATTTGATGAGTGCTGGATCCCCGATGCGGAAGAAGAACCTCATCTCAGCGGAGAGATGGGCCACCTTAAAAATCCCCCTTTACCGGTCAAATTTATAGGTATTCTCAGCAGGTTTAAAAAAGAGATCCTGTCCATAAGCTATGATATTGCAGTGATCCTCTCGGGGCCTGAGCCACAGCGAGAAATTCTTCAGCAAATTTTGGAAAAGGAATTGAAAGGATCTGATTCGCGAATATTATTTGTAAAAGGTATCGTAGAAAAGGAGCAAATTCAGGAAAAAAAAGATAACTGGACCATTTACAACTTTCTTACTTCAGCTCAACTTCAGGATTATTTAAATCAAAGCGAATATGTTATTTGCCGGCCCGGATATACGAGCCTTATGGATCTTGCTGCACTGGAAAAAAAGGCCTTTTTGATACCCACTCCGGGTCAGAATGAACAGGAGTATTTAGCCGCCAGGTTAAAAGCAATGGGAATAGCAGGAGGTTGCCGGCAAAAAGATTTCACCCTGAAAAAACTGAAAGATATTAAAGACTATGAAGGTTTAGGAAGATTTTCCCTTAACCCGGGGCCTGGTAGAAGTTTTGCTCTTTTCAAGGGTAAATGAAAATTCACTTCCTACCCCAAATACACTTTCAACATATATTTTTTCTGAATGTGCTTCAATAATATGTTTTACAATAGACAAGCCAAGGCCTGAACCTCCTTCTTTTCTGGATCCGCTTTTGTCTACCCGGTAAAACCTCTCAAATAAACGGGAGATATTGGCCTTTTCTATTCCTTCTCCATTATCTGTAACCCGGACTATAACCTTATTTCTAATCAGGTTTTCAACACTTATCTCTGTGGTACCTCCTTTTTTACCATATTTTATGGAGTTAACCACCAGGTTTGTAATCACCTGCTGAATGCGTTCCCTGTCTGCATAAACCCATACAGGATCTTCATAATCCATATCAAATGTAAGGGTGATATTCTTCTTTGCTGCCTTCATTTCCAGCAGGTCAAAAGAATTCTGAACCAGCTCAACAATATTAAAATTTTCCATGACCAGATGAAGATCCCCCGTTTCCAGTTTGGTGATCATATCCAGGTCCTTAACAATATAAATAAGGCGTTCTACTCCTTTATTTGCCCGTTGCAGGTATTTCTTTCGTACTGTTTTGTCCTTCAACGCCCCGTCAAGCAAAGTGAGGATATATCCCTGAACTGTGAACAACGGCGTTTTGAGCTCGTGGGAAACATTACCCATGAATTCCTTCCTATAGGTCTCCCTGATCTTAAGCGTCTCGATCTCCAGCTTTTTACCTTCTGCAAATTTTTCAACCTCCCGGGTCAAGGTGGCCATATCTGTTGTGATCTGGCTGGGCCTTAATGTAGTTGCGTCCAGAAGGGTGACATTATCATATATCTTTTTTACTCTTTTATAAATAAAATGTTCTACCCGGTACTGAATGATCAGGAAAGAAAATATGTAACATGCACAAGAAAAAATAAGCAACGGAAGCCATTGCAATTCTGCGGTTAAAAATAAAAAAACACCCATAAGGAGTGTCAGGAATATCGTTATATACAACGATGTTTTTATAGCAAACTTATATGATCTTTTGAAATTTGACATTAAATCACAAACTTATATCCTACCCCTTTTACCGTTTTAAAACTGTCATCCCCAATTTTTTCCCGAAGTTTCCTGATGTGTACATCAATTGTCCTTCCTCCCACTACCACTTCATTTCCCCAAACCTTATCCAAAATTTCTTCTCTTTTGAAAACTTTTCCGGGGGTAGAGGCCAATAGGGAAAGCAATTCAAATTCCTTCCTGGGAAGAATGATCTCCTGGTCATCTTTAATGATCTTATATTCATCCCGGTTGATCACCAGATCTCCCAGGGTCACGATATTTGAGGTGTCACCATCATCCTTAAATCTGCGAAGTAAAGCTTTCACCTTACTCACCAGAACTTTGGGTTTGATAGGTTTTGTAATATAATCATCGGCACCTGCATCAAATCCCGCCATTTGAGAATAGTCTTCGCCTCTTGCGGTTAAGAAAGTGATAATGGTCTCACTCAACTCCGGAATCTTTCTTATCTGTTCACAAGCTTCGATCCCGTCCATCTCGGGCATCATCACATCCAGAATAATAAGTTGAGGTTTTTTCTTTTTCGCCAGTTTTACAGCTTTCGCTCCGTCATCTGCAGTGATAACCTTGTACCCTTCTGCAGTTAGGTTATAGCCAACAATTTCCAGGATATCCGGCTCGTCGTCTACTAACAAAATGAGGATGTCTTTTTTCTTCATAAGGGGGTGTATTATAAAACTTTATTTAACAAAAGTATAGATAAATTTCTACTCCAACCCTTTATTTCAAAAATGAGCGTAACACTAAATTAACATAAAGGCTTTAAAGAGTCCTGCCTCATCCCGTGTTCTTATTGCCGCTACTCCTTAAGACCTGATTTTGTTCCAAAAAAGGCTGGCGTAGTTAGGCCTTTTTATAAACCTAATAGTAACATTAAATCCGGCTGCATTAACGCAAACGTAAAGTTTAGGTAAGCTTCAAGCAGGATATCGGTGGTTAATTTGCTGCATAGAACTAAACAAAGAATGAATAAAATATTTATTATCGCAGCTGTTTTTTTTAGCTCATTTTTCCATGCACAGGAATCCACTACAGGATCAATTGCAGGTACCTTAACAGACAAAGAAATGAATGGGGAGCCACTCCCATTTGCCAACGTAATTATCAAGGGTACATCTAAAGGTACCATGTCTGATTTTGACGGACTATTTGTTCTGGAAGATCTTGAACCCGGAAGCTACACGATCTCCTTCAGTTTTGTGGGATATGAAACTTTAGAGGTTCCGGAAGTAAAGGTGGTTTCAGGAAAAGTAACTGAAATTAATGCAGAGCTGGGTTCAAGCGCAGCCGCTTTGGACGAAGTCCTTATCTCTACTGTATCCCGGAGAGATTCTGAAGTTGCCCTGTTACTGGAGCAAAAAAAGGCAGTTTCCATTGTTCAGTCCATAGGAACAGAGGAACTCACCAGAAAGGCAGTCAATACGGTAGAACAGGGATTGTCTAAGGTTTCCGGAATAACTACGGTGCAGGACAGGGGTATATTTGTACGGGGGCTTGATGACCGATATAATTACCTGATGATAAACGGGCTTCCTATTGCCTCTTCAGACCCGGATTTTAAGATCATCCCGCTCAGCTATATTTCCACCAATATTATAAGTTCGGTAGATGTTTACAAAACTTTTAATCCTTCGTTATACCAGGATTTTGCGGGAGCATCCTTTGTTTTAAAGTCCAAAACTGCCCCGGTCTCCTCTGTGACCACAGTAAATTTTGGAGCAAATTATAATACTAACACCACATTTCAGGATTTTGACATTGATGACAGCGGAGATTATGAATACCTGGGATATTCCGGGGACGGGAGAGAACTCCCTGCAGTCTTTGAGCAAGGCCAATTGGGAGTACAGGCTACTCCCGGGGAATCTGCTCAACTATTTAATTCCTCATGGACACCTACAACCAAAAGCGCTCCTTTAGATACCCGTTTTGGAATTACACACGGGCAAAGAGTTTATAGCAATGAGAAGGAGAATATGGGGTATTTCTTAAGTCTTAACTACAGGAACTCCCACCAAAGAAGAAGCGGAGTTGAACGAACACTTAACTCAGAAGGAACTGCAGGGCAGGATTTCCGTACAGAGACTTTTGATTTTTCTACCCAAAAATCTGCTTTGTTTTCTCTTGACTATAACAGGTTCAACAGCCTCAGCTTTACCTTTAATACCATTTATCTTCAGAACACTTCCAATTTCATAAGAGAAGCGGCAGGTAGAAATGATGGTTTTACGCAGCTAAACAACAGGGACTTCTTTATACGCGATATGAAGTATACTGAAAATGACAACCTCACCCTGCAATTGCTTGGAACCTATGAATGGGATAATAAAAAACACCAGATCCATTTTGGAGCTTCAGGTAGTTTGGGAAATAACAATGTGCCGGACAGGAGAGTACTGCGGGCAGCGGGACAAGGTGATGACGCTGAATATATTACCACAAATGGTATAAACCCGTTTAAATTCTATCAAACCCTTGAGAATATAAACTATAATTCAAGGCTGGAATATGAGCTGGGCCTTCAGCCAAATGATGAAGATGGCTATGATACTAAAATAAGGATAGGGCACAATTTTGACCTGATAGAATATGATTTTTTTACAAGGTTTATTACTGCACAGGCCAGCGGAACCAATCTGCCGAATCTAAACACCAATGATCCTGACAGCTTCTTTCAGCAGGGATTTTCTGAAGGCTTTTTAACCTATACCAGTACGTTTGACCCTACAGCTACGAGTAAGATCAACCAATATATCAATGCCGGATATGCGAATATCACTAAAGAATGGGAGAATCTATTAGTTGATCTTGGGGTAAGAGCTGAATATGCTCCCCGGGAGATCACTTACAGGAGGCCCCTTGATCGGCCGGATACTCAATACCAGGTTTTAAAATACGATCCTCTTGACATAAGCCCTTCCCTTAACGTAAAATACAATTTGAGCGAAACTTCAAATCTTAGATTGGCAGGTTCCATTACCACCACCAGGCCAAGGTTAAGGGAAATTCTCCCTACTGTTTACCAGGATGGAGATGGGAACCAGGTAATCGGAAATCCGGAGCTTCTTAATTCCAAAAACTACAACCTGGATCTTAAATATGAAATTTTCCCTACCAATGCACAGGTACTGGCAATCACCGCTTTTGGAAAATACCTGGAAAACCCAATTGAGAGGCTGGCAAGATCTACATCTGTAGGATACAGGACGTATTTTGACAATTTTGAAGAGGCGTACCTGTACGGACTTGAATTTGAAGCGAAACTTAATATTGGAAGCGTTTTTAATAAGGCAAACCTGGAAAAATTCACCTTTGGCCTGAACGGGATCCTAATGGGTTCCCAGGCAACAGCAAATGAAAATGACCCACGTTTTGCTGCTGTTACAAATAAAGACCGTCAATTACAGGGAGCTTCCAATTGGGGTGTGAATGCCGATCTTGGATACCAGATCTTCAAAAACAATGAAGCGGAATCTTCCCTCAATGTAATTTTCAACACCTTTGGAAAACGCATCTACGCAGTAGGAGTTGAGGGAGCCGATGAGATCTATGAGAAACCTATGAACCAGCTGGATCTTTCCTGGAACACAAAATTCATTAAGCACTGGGAATTGCGCCTTACCGCAAGAAATCTTCTTAGCGAAGAAACACTATTTACCCAGGATCCAACAAGAGATATAAGATTCCCAGACAGGTTTAGCAATGTTATAGAAGGCTTTGACCTGGGAACCACTTTGGGAGCCAATGTTACTTATACTTTTTAACCATTAATAATCAATTTTTAAAACCAAGAATTATGAAAATGACAATTTTTAAATCCATGTTAGTACTGTCTATAATGGCAGGATTTACATCCTGCTCCGGCGACGATGATCTTGACCCGGTAATTACAACCGATGACGACGGTGGAGTTCCCGATGACGGAGTGCTTCAAGGTAACGTCCTGGAAGGTGACATTACTGAAGACCTGCTTGTTGAAACCGGAAATTACAACCTTAGAGGTGCTGTTTCTGTTAAAGACGGTGCAACCCTCACTATTCAACCCGGAACAACTTTTACGGTATCATCTTCAGATCAGGCTGCTGGTATTAACCTGCTTTTTGTTGAACAAGGTGGTAGAATTGTAGCCGAAGGGACAGCTTCTCAACCCATCGTATTCACTTCAGAAAATAAAAATGCTGAAGGTGGTGACGGTGACTGGGGAGGAATAGGAATTCACGGAAGAGCTACTATGAATGCACCCGGAGGAACTTCCCTTTCTGAAGCAGGGCAATTGCCATACGGAGGAAATGATGACAATGACGACTCAGGTTCCCTTAAATATGTAAGGGTGGAATATGCAGGCCAGGCTTCTTCTGATGGTCAGTTTGAGTTCAATGCCTTTTCCTTCTTTGCTGTAGGTAATGGTACAACTTTGGAAAATCTCGAAGCTTTTGAAGGAGCTGATGACGGATTTGAATTTTACGGCGGTACAGTAGATGCAACAAATTTATCGGCTGTTGGTATGGAAGATGACTCTGTTGACTGGGATGAAGGTTACAGAGGAACTTTGGACAACTTAGTGATCTATCAATATGACAACACAGGTGACTTTGCTTTTGAACTGGCAAGCCGTAGTGGTGAAAATAATGCTTCCCCAAGAGCTTTGGTAAATGTGAATAATGTTACAATGAGAGGGCATGACCGTGCTGATAAGGCTGCTTTTGACCTTAAACAGGGAACAGGCGGTATTTTTGACAATATTGTAGCTTACAATTATGAGACGATTATATTTTTAAATGACCAGCTTCAGGAAGTGGAAAACGGAGAATTGGTATTTACTAATGTGGATTTTGATTACAGTGAAAATCTTATTGTAAATAATGTGGATGGAAGTGATGTAAGCGCCACTTTAATAAGCAGTACAAATCCCGATGCCACCGGAGCTGACATTTCAGAATTTGAAGGTTGGACTAACTTCGATGCTATGGGTGGATTCTAATCTTTTGCTTCATTAAAAAATAGAATTTAAATTAGCCAAAAAAAAGGGCAGTCACGATGTGACCGTCCTTTTTTATTTTGAGAATATCGCGCTGAATTAATTTAACTGTACACAATTTCTTCTGAAGAATTTCAGGATGTTATCCATTTATCGTAATATTGCAATGTAATATTACTGCCTTAAACTAAGGTTGAGAAAACACATAATATGGGAGTTACAAAAAGTGACCTATTTACGGAAACCCAAAATGAACTGGCTCTTGCAGCAAAAGCATTTGCACACCCTGCGCGTATTGCCATTATTGAATTTCTGTTAAATTCCAACAGCTGTATAAATGGGGATCTGGTTAATGAACTGGGACTTGCACAGGCCACTATAAGTCAGCATTTGAGGGAATTGAAAGACATTGGCGTAATCCAGGGAACTATTGAAGGCACCCGCGTAAGTTATTGCATCAATCCCCGGCGATGGGAAGAAATTAAAACACAATTCAACAAGGTCTTTAACCAGTATGCTCCTCCTACCCCAGACGATTGCTGTTAATTAATAATAATATCATTTCTCTAATATCTATTGCTATGACCCTATCCGAAATTAAAAAGATCCTTGCCAACACCAAAACCATACAATTTGAACTGCCAAACGGGAACCTTGTGCCGCGGCATTTTCATGTTACCGAAGTGGGAAAAATCTCCAAACATTTTATCGACTGCGGCGGGACAGTTCGGAAAGAAGAAGTTGCCAATTTTCAGCTTTGGAATGCGAACGATTTTGACCACAGGTTACATCCTGAAAAATTAATGGATATCATCGAACTTTCAGAAAAAACTTTAGGATTGGAAGACATGGAAATCGAGGTGGAATACCAGGGCCAGACGATTGAAAAATTTGGGCTTGATTACGATGGATGGAATTTTGTGCTAACAGCAAAGAATACAGATTGTTTGGCGAAAGAAAAATGCAATATCCCACCTGTAAAGGTAGTTGCATCTGGCACCAATTCCTGTGCACCCAATTCCGGTTGTTGTTAATTTTTTTCTGAAAACCTCTCAAACTGTGTTGCCTTAGAAACAACAATGGCTAATGTGTATTGAGAAAATTATTTATGTCCAAAGATGTTGAAATTATAAATATATGGCTGATAATTCCAATGAACTTTTTCCTGATATCATCCGGGAAATAAGTAAATTCCCAGAAGAAACCTCAAATGAGGAGCGAAGAGAAATATTACAACCGCTAATAGATTACATTCAAACTAAGGTCGCCGCGAAACAGGAAATCCGCCTCAATTTCATCTGTACTCACAATTCCAGAAGAAGCCATCTTTCTCAGATTTGGGCCCAGGCACTGGCCAGCTACTTCAAAGTGCCGCAGGTTGTTTGTTATTCCGGAGGAACTGAAGCTACCGCGCTTTTTCCTATGGCAGCAAAAACCCTGGAAAGATCAGGATTTTTAATAGAGAAACTTTCCGATACTAAAAACCCTGTCTACAGTATTAAATTTAGTGCTAATGAGCATCCTATAATTGGTTTTTCCAAGACGTTCGACCACAGTTTTAATCCGAAAAAAGATTTTGCAGCTATTATGACCTGCTCCCAGGCAGATGCCGGTTGCCCTTTTATTCCCGGTGCAGAAAAAAGATTTCCGGTGACTTACGAAGATCCGAAAGCTTTTGACGGTACTCCGCAACAGGAAGAAAAATATCAGGAACGTAGCCTGCAGATTGCCTCTGAACTTTTTTATGTATTTTCTAAAATCAACCTCAGGTAATGGCAGAAAAGAAAGAAATCGCGTTTTTTGAAAAATATTTAAGCCTTTGGGTGGCCCTGTGCATTGCCGGGGGAATACTAATAGGATACGTTGCGGGAGATGCTATGGAAGTAATGAGCACCTGGGAGATTTATCAGGTTAATATTCCTATAGCCATTCTCATCTGGATGATGATTTATCCTATGATGCTGCAAATAGATTTTACCAGTATTAAGAAGATAGGAAAAAAGCCAAAAGGAATTGTACTCACCCTGATAATGAATTGGCTGGTAAAACCTTTTACGATGGCCTTTTTTGCCTGGATTTTTTTCACAAAGATCTTTGCCACCTTTAATGATCCTGTCCTGGCTGGGGAGTATATAGCAGGAGCTATTATTCTTGGAGCAGCCCCATGTACTGCAATGGTTTTTGTCTGGTCCTATCTTACAGACGGGGATCCAAATTATACCTTGATGCAGGTTTCTATAAACGATTTGGTAATTTTATTTGCATTTGTTCCTATTGTAGGGTTTCTGTTGGGAATTACAGATGTGGTAGTACCATATGAAACCCTTATTCTAAGTATGGTAATATACGTGGTTGTGCCGCTTATAGCCGGTATACTAACCAGTAATTTACTCATAAGAAGACGTGGAGCCGATTGGTTTCAGGAAGATTTTCTGCCCAAGTTCAAACCTGTGAGTGTGATTGCGCTTCTTTTAACCCTTATATTACTGTTTGCTTTCCAGGGAGTAAACATTCTCGACAATCCGCTGGTTATTTTCCTTATCGCAGTACCACTAATCATCCAGATCTATTTTATCTTTTTCGCCACCTGGTTCACAGGCAGGAAATTAAACCTGTCACACCAGGTTTGTGCTCCTGCAGCAATGATAGGGGCAAGTAATTTCTTTGAGCTCTCTGTTGCAGTGGCTATTGGTCTATTTGGACTTGACAGCCCGGCTGCCCTGGTATGTGTGGTTGGAGTTCTGGTAGAAGTGCCGGTGATGCTTTCTTTGGTGAATTATGCAAATAAGAAAAGGTACTAACCGGTAAAATTTAAACGCTTTAAGACTTTGGTTTCAGCTGCAGATAATTCCTTGTTGATATTCAAACATTTAACCCTTTGTTTACCCAGCTAATATTATCTGGCTGTATTTTAACACAATAGCTGTTTTTTTATGGTATCATTTTTGAATAAATTTATGTAAGTTTGTAATACCTATATCCAAACGCATGAAACAAAAATACATCTTGAATCTCTTATTGGCTTGTTTTCTGCTGTTTTCTACTGTGTTAGCCGCTCAAAACACCCAACCTCCTTCGCAAAATCAGGAGAAACCTATAACAGGACTTTCTATATATCCCAACCCTGTAACGGGGAATAAAATCTATATTTCCACCCAAAAAAATCAAACTAAGGAAATTGAAGTATATAATGTTTTAGGAAAACTTATATTATCAGCTAAATTAATTGGTAAGGAAATGGATGTTACCGATCTTACTCCCGGTATCTATATTATAAAGATCAAAGAAGGAAATACTCAGGCTACCAGAAAGCTTGTGGTGAAATAACCCTGCTATATTTAATTCAAATAAAGGCTTCTAATTTTTAGAAGCTTTTTTTATTTCTAACTTTGCCGCAAGAAAGCACCAACTTCAATTTCATGAACCACGAGCGTATATTTTCCATTTCTTCTGCGGAAGAATTTGAAAAGATCTCACTTCAGGTATTTCAGTACCAACACCGGAAAAATAGGGTGTACCGAAGATTTTGTGACCTGCTGAATATTGTCCCTGAAAAAGTACAGCACCTGCAGGAAATTCCTTTCTTACCTATTGAATTTTTCAAGTCGAAAAAAGTTTTGGCAGAAAATAAAACTTCTGAAATAGTCTTTACCAGCAGTGGGACCACCGGAAACAATACCAGTAAGCATTTTGTAAGCGATATCCCTTTGTATGTGAAAAGTTTTATGACTGCTTTTAATCATTTTTATGGCCAACCTGAAGATTACATCATTCTAGCTTTATTACCCTCCTACCTGGAACGGGAAGGATCTTCCCTGGTGTTTATGGTTGACCATTTGATCAAAAAAAGTAAACATCGGGAAAGCGGATTCTATCTTGATGATCTTACTACACTGAAAAATAAGTTGATATCCCTGGATAGATCAGGAAAAAAGATCCTTTTGATAGGGGTTTCTTTTGCTCTTTTAGATCTTGTAGAAGACCACCAATTTCACCTTAAGAATACGATAATTATGGAAACAGGTGGTATGAAAGGGCGTCGCAAAGAAATGATTCGCGAAGAATTACATCATATTTTAAAACAGGGTTTTGGAGCTGAAAATATTCACAGCGAATACGGGATGACAGAGTTGCTGTCGCAGGCTTATTCTAGTGGAAACGGAGTTTTTGAATGCCCACCCTGGATGAAGATCCTTATTCGGGATCCGGAAGACGCCCTGAGTTACCTTGAGCCCGGAAAAACAGGGGGAATAAATGTTATTGATTTGGCAAATTTAAACTCCTGCTCATTTATTGCCACCCAGGACCTGGGCAAAATTAAGGGAAATTCAACTATAGAAATATTGGGAAGGTTTGATAACAGTGACGTTCGGGGCTGTAATCTTTTGGTATTATAATGAGCCTAAAAACTACTTAAAAAAAACTTTATTTTTTTTAAAAAAAAATTGTAATGATTGGACTTTTATCCGACTATTAAATTGTAAACATACTTTGGTTAGGTTGGTGTTTACAGCTAAATGAAGTTTTTCATATTAGATTGGTTAGTTAGTTGCAAACCCCTTTAAATGCTAGTTTGAAGGGGTTTTGTAATTTATAAAAATTCGGGTTATGGCCATCTTTGAGTATAAAAAGAAAGTAATTAAATGTTCACCTTATTATTTTTGAGCAAACCATTTAAACCACTCTGATAATATAGGTATTCCTTTTTCCTTTATTTAAAATAACATACTTGTTGTTGATAAGATCCTCCCGGGTGATCACATAATTCTCATCTACCTTTTCCTTGTTGACAGAAACAGAATTTTCTTTTAATGCCCTTCGCGCCTCAGTATTAGAACTCAGGAAATTTGTTTTTGCAGACAATGCAGCGATCATATCCAAACCATCACTAAATTCTGCCCCGGAAATTTCTGCCTGCGGAACACCTTCAAAAACATCTAAGAAAGTAGCATTAAGACTCTTAAGATCTTCGGCCGTACTTTTCCCGAAAAGCACTTCAGATGCTTTTACTGCGTTTTCATAGTCCTCACGGGAATGTACCATAATAGTGATCTCTTCAGCAAGTATTTTCTGCAGATTTCTAAGATGTGGCTCCTTTTGATGGTTTTCCACCAACTTCTCAACTTCAGACCTCGATAAGAAGGTAAATATCTTTATAAATTTTTCGGCATCTTCATCACTGGTGTTTAACCAGTATTGGTAGAATTTGTAAGGAGAGGTAAGTTTTGGATCCAGCCAGATATTTCCACTTTCGGTCTTTCCGAATTTAGTGCCATCGGCTTTGGTTATTAACGGGCAGGTTAAGGCATAACCTTTTCCGTTACCTATTCTGCGAATAAGCTCGGTACCGGTAGTGATATTTCCCCACTGGTCACTGCCTCCCATTTGAAGGGTACAATTAAATTCTTTGTACAAATGAAGAAAATCATATCCCTGGACCAGCTGGTAAGTAAATTCTGTAAATGACATACCTTCAGAAGCATCAGAAGAAAGCCGCTTTTTTACTGAATCTTTGGACATCATGTAATTAACCGTAATATGTTTTCCCACATCCCTGATAAAATCAAGAAAAGAGAAATCTTTCATCCAGTCATAATTATTGACAAGTACGGCAGCATTATCCTGGCCACTTTTAAAATCCAGGAATTTGGAAAGTTGGGCTTTTAATGCATTTTGATTATGTAGCAGGGTTTCTTCATCCAATAAATTCCTTTCATTGGATTTTCCCGATGGATCTCCAATCATTCCGGTTGCACCACCTACCAGGGTATAAGGTTTGTGTCCGCACAACTGAAAATGCCTTAACATCATCACTGCAACAAGATGGCCAATGTGCAGGGAATCTGCCGTTGGATCAATTCCAACATAGGCAGCGCGCATGCCTTCCTGTAAATGCTCCTCAGTTCCGGGCATCACATCGTGTAACATTCCGCGCCAGGTAATTTCTTCTACAAAATTCATTTCTGCTTATTTATACATTTATATTAAAACCCCTTTCTCCCGAAAAAAGGTTATGTGAAAAGTCTTTTTAATACTGAGGAAACCAAACCCTGATCCTTAATAAAAATAGCGGTAAAGATACCAATAACTGGCATTTTTCCTAAACTGAAATAGCTATATTTACCCTATGATTTTAGTCACAGGAGGAACAGGTTTAGTAGGGTCTCATTTATTGCTCGACCTTGTAAAAACTGAAAATAAAGTAAGAGCTATACACCGTAAAAACAGCGACCTTAGTGCTGTAGAAAAAGTCTTTACTTACTATATCCCAACCACAGAAGCTTCTTTTCTCTTCAACAGGATAGAATGGATCGAAGCCTCACTGGAAGACATTCCTGCCCTAAGCATTGCTTTTGAAGGGGTTACAAAAGTATATCACAGTGCCGCTTTGGTGTCTTTTCATTCTAAAGATCTCAATGCTCTTCGAAAGGTAAATATTGAAGGAACTGCTAATATAGTGAACCTTTGCATTTCCGGTAAGATCCAAAAATTGTGTTACATAAGTTCCATAGCTACAATGGATCCCGGCCCCGGTGAACCACAGGTAACAGAAAATTTTACCTGGTATCCGGAAAAGAATCACAGCGATTACGCGATTTCAAAACACGGTGCCGAAATAGAAATATGGCGTGCCACTCAGGAAGGAATACCGGCGGTTATCCTCAACCCCGGAGTTATTCTTGGTCCCGGATTTTGGGATAAAGGAACGGGGCAGATCTTTAAAAAAGTTGCCGAAGGACTAAATTATCATTTTCCGAAAACCACAGGATTTGTGGGGGTTCAGGACGTGGCAGAATTGGCCGTACTGGCTATGGATTCCCCCGTACAAAATGAGCAATTCATAGTAGTGGCTGAAAATTTAAGTTTTAAAAATGTCTTTGACGCCATTGCCCGGAGTTTTGAAAAGCGGCCACCGCAAAAAGAGTTAAAACCGTGGATGATCGTTGCCGGGTGGATCATCCAATCTTTGGGCTACTACATATTTGGAACAGAAAAACAAATTAGCAGGAGAGACTATAAAAGCCTTTTCGAGCATACCCTGTTTTCGAATATGAAGGTCAAATCTGAGTTTGGTTATGAATTCACTCCTATAAAAGCAGTTATTTCAAAGACTGTAGAATTGTACAAGCAGGACAATAGCTGATCTAATTTTCATATTCTCTTTTGTATTCCCTTACCACGCTCAAACTGTCGATCCTTTTCTCCAATACTTCCGGATCAATTCTTAAGGAGTCATAATCTTCTTCTAATAACTGAATAGAATCTCTTACACGTTCCTCTTCCTCTCTTATAAGCTCCAATTGGTCTTTCATTTCTTCGAGATTATTCTGAAGTTCCTTATAGATCCTTTCCAGTTGGGCGGGATTATCGGCATAATATTCAGTACTTCTGGCCAGCTGAAGGCTATCTATATTGTGCTTCTCGTATAAGAATTCTTTGGGCTTCAACCCGGTCTCTTCCAACAATCTCCGGTTGTAGTTTTTAGCAGAATTTATAAGAGAGAGATCTGTTAGTACTTCCACCATTTTTTGCTCGGGTATCAGATCGTGTGGCCTTTCCACCTCTCTAACATCCTGGCAGGAAAACAACAGCATCATTCCCACTACTAAAAAGACCCATTTCATACTAATTCCGGTCAAAAGTTAACTGCTCTGCCCCGGGGGCAAAAGGAAGGAATTTGAAATTTTTATAGACCAGCCTTCCGTTAATGAATGTATGTGTGATCCTCGATTTAAAAGTAACTCCTTCAAAAGGGGACCAACCGCATTTATATACCGTATTACTTGGCTGGACTGCCCAGGGAGAATTAAGGTCTACTAAAACAAGATCTGCCTTATAACCTACTTTGATAAATCCCCGTTTTTCGATTTGAAAAAGAATTGCAGGATTATGACACATTTTCTCGACAATTTTCTCCAGGGTTATCTTCTCCTGGTGATAGAGTTGAAGCATAGCCGGTAGGGCATGTTGTACCAGTGGGCCTCCACTTGGGGCCTTGGTATATACGTTTTTCTTTTCTTCCTTGGTATGAGGTGCGTGATCTGTAGCAATTACATCAATTTTATTATCTATTAAACCCTGTAAAAGTGCTTCCTGATCATTTTTGGTCTTAATAGCCGGATTCCATTTAATAAAGGTTCCTTTTTTATGATAATCTGAATCGTTGAACCAGAGATGATGTACACAAACTTCGGCAGTTATTTTTTTATCCTTCAGCGGCTTTTTATTTTCAAATAAAGAAAGTTCTTTAGCTGTAGAAATATGAAAAACGTGTAAACGGGCTCCTGTTTTCTTTGCCAGGGCAACTGCTCTTGAAGATGAAAGATAACAAGCTTCTTCACTTCTTATTTTTGGGTGCAGCTCCATAGGAATATCATCCCCATAGCGCTCTATGCACTCACTCAGGTTCTTTTGAATAGTAGCCTCATCCTCGCAATGCACAGCTATGAGCAAGGGGGATTTGCTGAATATTTGCTCCAGTACCTCCGGTTTATCTACCAGCATATTTCCTGTAGATGATCCCAAAAATAATTTGAGTGCAGCCGTTGTCTTTGGATCAACTTTTAATATTTCTTCCAGATTGTCATTAGTACCGCCAAACATGAAGGAATAATTGGCATAGGAAGACTTTTTAGCAAGATCAAATTTTTCCTGCAGTTTTTCTATAGTGGTGGTTTGTGGCAAGGTATTGGGCATTTCTATAAAAGAAGTAATCCCCCCTGCTACCGCAGCCATTGATCCGGTTTCAATTGTTTCTTTATGGGTGAGACCGGGCTCCCTAAAATGCACCTGGTCGTCTATGAGCCCCGGCAGTAAATAATTTCCCTCTGCATCAATGATGCTTACATCGGGAGATTTAGCACTAATGCTATCGGCGATCTCTGCAATTATACCATTTTCAATAAATACATCCCCATTGATAATGTTGCCCTCATTTACAATACGTGCATTTTTAATTAAAACCTTCTTCATTACGTCGACATCTTATTAAAAAGACTTTTTATTTTCATATTAATTACTCCAAAAACAGCTTCAGAGATTATCCCGCTGCTCATTTTTGAAATTCCCCTTGTTCTGTCGGTAAATATTACCGGAACTTCTTTTATTTTATACTTTAGAAGATATGATTTAAACTTCATTTCTATTTGAAAAGCATAGCCAACAAATTGTATCTTGTCAAGATCTATGTTCTCCAGCACCTTACGTTTATAACAAACAAATCCTGCTGTGGTATCGTGAATATCCATTCCGGTTACCACCTGTACATATTTAGAAGCCAGCCAGGACATCAAAACCCTGCTCATTGGCCAGTTAATAACATTGACTCCGGTAATATAACGGGATCCAATAGCCACATCGGCACCTTTCCTTTCGCAAGCGTTATACAATCGTATAAGATCATTGGGGTTATGGGAAAAATCGGCATCCATTTCAAAAATGTACTCGTAATCTTTGGTGAGGGCCCATTTAAAACCATGTATATAGGCACTTCCCAGTCCCAGCTTTCCGCTGCGTTTTTCCAAAAAAAGAGCTCCAAAAAATTCGGTTTGCAAAGATTCTACTTTGGAAGCAGTATTATCCGGGGAATTATCATCTACTACCAAAATATGAAATTTGCGCTGCAATGCAAAGATATTCCTTATTAAACGCTCAATATTTTCAATTTCGTTATAAGTGGGTATAATAATTATCCCATTTGACATCCCATGACTTTTGCGCAAATGTAACTATTTTTGAGCTTAGCTTCTGCAAATTACTTTCAAGTTTTATCCCTATTAATTATACCTTTGTAAAAATTTTCTATTTGGAAGCCTTAGAAAGATATAGCATTTCCAACGATTTGCTAACAGTTATAATTATTCTGGTGCTTTTACTTCTGGTGATCGCAAAAAATTTATTTCAGCATAGGTTTGAAGATTTCATTTCCCTGTTCAGTTCCGGAAAATACATGCTTATTAAGTCAAAAGAGCACAAAGCTGTTTATGGTTTTAATATCTTGATGTTGATCGTTCATATCCTAAGCGTTTCCCTGTTCATATTTGTGCTCTACAGAATTTTTGTTTCGCCCGTAATTGAAGACACAGCTATCCTACTGCTAAGGATTGTTACTGCATATGGTTTTTTTGTGCTTCTCAAGGTCACGGTGGAAAAGATCATTGCCAATATTTTCGATATTGACGAAATAGCAGAGCATTATCTATTTCAAAAACATACCTATCGCAATTTCATTTCCCTGCTGCTTTTGCCGGTTACCATCTTCCTTATATATAGCCCGGCACCAAAACGCGGGATCATATATGGAGTAGTCATCCTGCTTTTAATTGCCCTGGTCTTCGTTTTGTTTAAAATCTTTAAAAAAAATCAAGGATTAATCTCCCGCAATTGGTTCTATTTTATTTTGTACCTTTGCGCTCTCGAAATTACCCCTTATGTTATTTTGTATAAGCTTATTACCGCACAATAGGCTGTAAAACGTATTATTGTATGAAAGTGAAAACAATTTTAATTTCGCAACCAGAACCTAAATTAGAGAATTCACCTTATTCTGAACTGGAAGAAAAACTACGGGTAAAAATTGATTTCATTCCCTTCATACACGTTGAAGGGGTTTCCTCAAAGGATATAAGACAACAAAAAATTGACCTTACTAATTACACGGCGGTAATTTTGACCAGTAGAAATTCTGTAGATCATTTTTTCAGAATTGCTGAAGAAATGCGCTACAAAGTGCCGGATTCCCTGAAATACTTTTGTTTAAGTGAAGCCGTTGCCTATTATCTTCAAAAATATGTAGTATACCGTAAGCGTAAGATCTACGTTGGAAAAAGAACTTTTACTGAATTATCTCCATACATTAAAAAATACAAGAACGAAAAATTTCTTCTTCCGGCTTCAGATATGCTTAAACCCGATGTGCCCAAAACTCTTGATAAGCTTGGAGTAGACTGGAAACAGGGGATCTTTTATAAAACGGTTGTGAGTGATCTCTCTCATTTAAGAGATGTTTATTATGATATCCTGGTTTTCTTTAGTCCAACAGGAATTAAATCTCTCTTTGAGAATTTTCCCGAATTTGAGCAAAAAGACACTAAAATAGCTGTCTTTGGAAATACAACGGTTAAGGCAGCAAAAGAGCATGGGCTGGTAGTAAATATTCAGGCTCCTACGCCCGAAACTCCGTCGATGACCATGGCTTTACAAAAATATATTAAGGAAGCCAATAAAAAATAATTACCTCCCATTAATAGGAATTAAAAAAGCCGGTATTCTTTTAGAATTACCGGCTTTTTTTGATTTTGTACCTTTAAAGGTTATATAATGGGCCCACCATTTAAAATTTCTTCATTAGCACTCTCTGCAAACTTTTTGAAATTTTCATTAAAGGTTTTGGCAAGGTGTAAAGCTTTTGCATCGTAAGCATCTTTATCTTTCCAGGTTTGCCTTGGATTCAATACTTCTGATGGTACATTTTCACATTCCGTTGGCATTTCAAGTCCAAAAAGCGGGTGTTTGGCATAAGCTACATCCTGCAATTTACCATCAAGCGCTGCATCTATCATTGCACGTGTGTACTTCAATTTCATTCTGCTCCCTGTACCGTAAGCCCCTCCGGTCCATCCGGTATTAACTAACCATACATTCACCTTATTCTCCTTCATTTTCTTGCTCAACATTTCTCCGTATTCAGTTGGATGTAATGGCATGAACGGAGCCCCAAAACAAGCAGAAAAATTAGGGGTTGGTTCATCAATTCCGGCTTCGGTTCCTGCTACTTTTGCAGTATACCCGCTTATAAAATGATATGCTGCCTGCCCCGGATTCAATTTACTGATAGGAGGTAAAACTCCAAAAGCATCTGCAGTTAAGAAAAATATATTTTCAGGATTTTTTCCTACGGAAGGAACCGCTATATTATCGATGTGATAAATTGGATAACTCACCCTGGTATTTGGAGTAATAGTTGTGTTTTCAAAATCTACATCTCCGTTTTCCCCGAGGATCACGTTCTCAAGAATAGCTCCCGGTTTGATGGCTCTGAAGATATCAGGCTCATTTTCTTCAGTAAGATTTACCACTTTCGCATAGCAACCTCCTTCAAAATTGAAGATGGTATTTTCTTTGGTCCAGCCATGCTCATCATCTCCTATTAATTTTCGTTTAGGATCTGCAGATAAGGTGGTTTTTCCTGTTCCTGAAAGGCCAAAGAAAATCGCAGTATCATTGTTCTTTCCAATATTGGCTGAACAATGCATGGGCAAAGTATTCTTGTGAACCGGAAGTATGAAATTAAGGGCAGAAAATATTCCCTTTTTAATTTCTCCGGTATATCCGCTTCCACCAATTAGGGCAATTTTTTTTGTAAAATTTAAAATTGAGAAATTTGCCTGCCGGGTACCGTCTCTGGAAGGATCGGCTTTAAATCCCGGAGCATTGATCACAACCCAATCTTCTTTAAAATTTTTAAGTTCTGATTCTTCAGGCCTTAAAAACATATTGTAAACAAATAGATTTGACCAGGGGTATTCATTGACCACCCTTATATTCAGTCTGTAATTCTCATCTGAACAAGCATATGCATCTCTAACAAATACCTCTTTTTCAGAAAGATAATCAACAACCTTTTCATATAAGTCATCAAATTTTTCCGAATCGAACGGAATATTAATATCTCCCCACCAAACCCTGTCTTTCGTTTCATCATCCTCTACAAGAAACCTGTCTTTAGGTGATCTTCCTGTAAACTCTCCTGTATTAACAGCCAGTGCACCGGAACTCGCCTCTACCCCCTGACCATTTTCAATGGTGATTTGATGAAGCTCCTCAGGAGAAAGCTGGTAATGCACCTGTGCATTAAAAATACCATAATCTTCCAGCGAAATCGATTTCGTAATTTGCTTATTTGCCAACATAAAAGTTTAAGTTGTGTGTTTGTTTATGCCCACAAAAGTATTGAATCTAAAACGGATTGCCTCAGAAAATTTTCCATTTTATTTCTTTTTTAACTTTAAAGCATGGATCAGTAAAATTAACCAACATAAGATTAACATACTACCCCCTAATGGGGTTACTGGCCCCAGGACTTTGAAATCAATTGTGGTTATGGCATTGGTAGCCAGAAAATATATAGAGCCCGAGAACAGAACAATCCCCAAAATGAGCAGGTAAAAAACCAGGGAGAACGTTTTTGAGGATACCGGACGTAAATTTCCAACGATAATGAGCAGCAACGCGTGATAGACCTGGTATTTTACTCCCGTCTCAAAAGTATCCATAGCTTCAGGGCTAAGAACTGGTTTTAAACCATGGGTGGCAAAAGCTCCTAAAATAATTCCCACAAGGCCAAAGGCAAAACCGGCTATATAAAATCTTCTGCTCATTGTTCATTTATTAAGTGTAAACTATTAATTACATTCGTAAAAGAAAGTTTACAAATTTAATTAAGATTATAACAATATGCGGCAAATACTGGTAATAGGTGCAGGAAAATCAACTTCAGTACTCATTAATTATTTGAAAAACAGATCTGAGGAAGAAAACCTGAAACTTACCATTGGGGATATTGATCTAAAACAAGCGAAAAAGATCTCTGGAGACCATCCAAACTGTACAGCTGTACAACTGGATGTCTTTAATAAGGAAGATCGCCGGGCCGCCATAAAAGCTGCAGATATCGTGATATCCATGTTGCCTGCCCGTTTTCATATTGAAGCGGCAAGGGACTGTATAAAATTTAAAAAGAACCTGGTCACGGCTTCTTATGTCAGCAAAGAAATGAAAGCCCTTGATGCGGAAGTAAAGCAGAATGGACTCATCTTCATGAATGAAATTGGAGTTGATCCGGGGCTTGATCATATGAGCGCCATGAAAGTCATTGACAGGATTAGAGATCAAGGCGGAAAACTTCTCCTTTTTGAATCTTTTACCGGAGGCCTTGTTGCGCCTGAAAGTGACACAAATCTCTGGAACTATAAATTTACGTGGAACCCCAGGAATGTTGTGGTCGCAGGCCAGGGAGGAGTAGCCGAGTTTATTCAGGAAGGTAAATACAAGTACATTCCGTACCACAGATTATTCAGAAGAACAGAATTCTTATACGTAGAAGGCTACGGAAGATTTGAAGGCTATGCCAACAGGAACTCCTTGGATTACCGGAGCATCTATGGACTGGAAGACATCCTTACCCTGTACCGGGGAACAATAAGAAGGGTTGGGTTTAGCCGGGCCTGGAATATGTTTGTACAACTGGGAATGACAGATGATACTTATAAACTTCAGAATTCTGAAACCATGAGTTACCGGGATTTTGTAAATTCCTTTCTCCCCTATTCTCCTACAGATTCTGTAGAATTAAAATTGCGTCATAACCTGAAAATTGATCAGGATGATATCATGTGGGATAAACTGGTAGAATTGGATCTTTTTAATGACCATAAAAAACTTGGGATAAAAGATGCTACTCCGGCACAGGCACTACAAAGGATCCTGGAAGAAAAATGGACCTTAGCCGAAGAGGACAAAGATATGATCGTGATGTATCACAAATTCGGGTATGAGATCAATGGTGAAAGAAAACAAATTGATTCTACCATGGTCCATATTGGAAAAGACCAGACACAAACCGCCATGGCAAAAACCGTGGGCTTACCCCTTGCAATTGCCACCCTTGCCATACTCAATAAAAAGATCACCACCCCCGGCGTACAGATCCCTATAACAAGAGAAGTTTATGAGCCAATCTTACAGGAACTTGAGGTATATGGCATTACATTTAAGGAAAAAGAAACTGAATATTTAGGCTATAACCCTTTTGGGGAAGTAGGCAATTAATTTAATATCTTGTTACCAGATTTATACCCCAAACCTACCTACATGAAACTAGTCGATGAAAAAGTAAAAATTGATTGCGTAGAAAAAACTATCCTTAATTATCTTATGGAAGATGCCCGAAAACCCATTCTTGAAATTGCCAGAAGCATGGGGATAAGCGGGGCCGCTATACATCAAAGGCTTCGGAAACTGGAAAAATCCGGTCTCATAGAAGGTTCCAGGCTCGTGATAAACCCCAGATTGTTAGGCTACACTACACAGGCTTTTGTTGGTGTTTATTTGGATAAAGCCGTCAACAGCCCTGTAACCATTAAAAAACTGGAAGAGATCCCTGAGGTTGTGGAATGCCATTACACCACCGGGAACTGGTCCATCTTTATAAAGATGTTGTGTAAAAACAATGAACATTTAATGACGGTTCTCAATAAAGATATCCAGGCAATAGACGGTGTATCCCGCACAGAAACCTTTATTTCTCTGGACCAACAAATTCAGCGACAAATTAAGGTGTAATATTTGGATTTATTCTAAATAAGGAATAATTTTGTCGGCGATGACAGTATTATTTGAATCCCAATTTTTTACTTCTTACCAGGCTGAAAAAGGCAGGTATTTCATTTTTGATTTTAATCATAAAATGATCAAACTTTCTTTTTGTCAGCTTTTGGCTTTCAGGCAGAAAGTTAAAGAGATCGATCTGGAGAAACATTTCACAGGGGAGAATGAGCACGGTATGGAGATCCTCCTGCTTTGTAACCGCGAACATATGTTCATTTTCAACACCCTTGAAGTAATAGATCTTAAACAATTTGTCAAAGGCACTTTTGCCATGCTTGAGCTCAACTCCCTGGTATATTAAGCATTACCCCTCCTTTCCTTAGTTAGATTGCTTCTAAATTCAAATGATGTTTAGATAAGGTGTTCCTTTTTGATTAACTTTATACAAAAGAAAAGAATAAATAAATGAAAGATCTAGTAAGACAAAAGTTAAGCATTCATGTTGAGATCATGGATCTTCTAAATGAACAGATAAAAAAAGAAGCACACTCTTCATCTATATACCTGGCTATGGCTTCCTGGTGTGACCACAATGCACTGGATTACAGCGCCGAATTCTTCTATGAACAATCGCTGGAAGAACGGGAACACATGATGAAAATTTTCAGGTTTATAAATGATAATGGAGGAACCGCATATTCTCCTGAAGTGAGCACTATAAACCACGAATACAATTCCCTGGAAGAAATTTTCGAAACGGCACTGGACCAGGAGATAAAGATCACCAAATCCATACATAATATTGTTTTTCAATGCAGAAAGCTGCAGGATCTCACTACAGAGAATTTCCTACAGTGGTTCGTTCACGAGCAAATGGAAGAAGAGCAAACCATACGCCGCGCCCTGGAATTATTTGACCTGATGGGAAGTGAGGGCCTTGCCTTAAAACTTCTTGACGAGAGAATTCCGCATATAAGAAAAAAGTAAGAGCGACGGAATTTGTTATGCATTTTAAATACAGGAATAAAAAAAGGGCAATTTAAAAAATTGCCCTTTTTTTTGTGTCTTCTATTTAAACCTTATCGTCTCCCCATATAAATACTAACGAAGTAAAGCAAGGTTGCCAGTGAACCTACTGCCGCAACAACATATGTTCTTGCTGCCCATTTGAGGGAATCTTCCGCTGCATCGTGTTCATTGGCAGTAAGCATATTCTCTGTTTCCAACCAAACCAATGCCCTCTTACTGGCATCATATTCAACAGGTAAGGTTATAAAGCTGAACAAGGTACCGGCGGCGAACAAAATGATACCTATTAATAATATGGTACTACCCATGGCTGTAGAAGCCATTAAAACCAAGCCTCCAAGGATCACCCATTGTGAAAGTTTTGATGCCACACTTACCATAGGAACCAACTGACTTCTCATAGTTAACCAGCTATAGGCCTGTGCATGCTGCACCGCGTGCCCGCACTCATGGGCTGCTACTGCCGCCGCTGCCGCGTTACGTTGCGTATATACTCCTTCACTGAGATTTATGGTCTTTTTGGCAGGATTATAATGGTCTGTCAACATTCCGGGAGTTGAAATGACTTTTACATCTGTGATCCCATTATCGTACAACATTTTTTCAGCAATCTCTTTTCCGCTCATCCCGTTTTTAAGGTGAACCTGCGAGTATTCCTTAAATTTACTCTTCAATTTATTGCTAACATACATACTCACTATAAAGATGAGACCCGCAATAACATAATATCCTAACATGCTGTTTATTTTTTAATTTTCTAAAGTCAAAGATAGCAAAAATCCAGCCATTTTTATACGTGACATATATTGTCAAATTGGCCTGTGCAATGCATCCGGAGGTGCATTCACTTAAAGTTTTCCCAATTATTTCCTCTTCTAAGGAATCTGCGAAATCAAGTTCTCCTCAACTTAAGATATTTTCTATATTTGCAACACTCATCTATAAACTCTTTATGCAATACAAACGTATACTCTTAAAATTATCCGGCGAAGCATTAATGGGAAACCGACAATATGGAATAGACCCCGAACGCCTTTCTGAATATGCAAAAGAAATAAAATCTGTTACTGAATTAGGTGTTGAAGTTTCTATTGTAATTGGTGGAGGTAACATTTTTAGAGGTGTAGCCGGAGCGAGCAAAGGAATGGATAGGGTTCAGGGAGATAATATGGGAATGCTGGCAACAATTATCAATGGCCTTGCCCTGCAAAGTGCCCTGGAAGATGCTGATGTAGAAACCAGGTTGCAGTCTGCCATAAAAATTAATGAAATGGCCGAGCCTTTTATTAGAAGAAAAGCGATTCGTCACCTGGAAAAGGGACGTGTGGTGATCTTTGGAGGCGGAACGGGAAATCCTTACTTTACAACAGATTCTGCCGCGGTATTGCGAGCAATTGAAATTCACGCCGATGTGATTTTAAAAGGCACCCGGGTAGACGGTATTTATACTGCCGACCCCGAAAAAGATAAACTGGCAACAAAATTTGATTTTATAAGTTTTGAAGACGTTTTAAAGAAAGGTTTAAAAGTGATGGACACTACCGCCTTTACCTTAAGTCAGGAAAACGAATTGCCTATAATTGTTTTTGATATGAATACCCCCGGAAATCTTTTTAAGGTAGTTTCAGGAGAAAATATAGGAACTAAAGTAAATATTTGATAAACATATATTCGAAGATTTTTTCAACATTAAGTTTAAACAAATGAATGAAGAAGTAGATTTTATTTTAGAGAGTACAGAGGAGAATATGCAACAGGCAATAAAACACCTGGAAAAGCAACTCCTGAATATTAGGGCAGGTAAAGCCAGTCCCGCTATGCTGGGAAGTGTGATGGTAGAGTATTACGGCAGTAAGACGCCGCTCAACCAGGTAGCCAATATCAACACTCCAGATGCCAGGACAATCTCTATCCAGCCATTTGAAAGAGGTACTATTCCAAATATTGAAAAAGGGATCATGCACGCCAACCTGGGCTTTAATCCAATGAACAATGGAGAAAGTGTGATCATAAATGTTCCGCCACTAACTGAAGAAAGAAGACGGGAACTGGCAAAGCAGGCTAAAGCTGAAGCCGAAGAAGCAAAGATTGGAATTAGAAATGACCGGAAAGTGGCAATGAATGACATAAAGAAACTGGACATTTCTGAAGATCTCACCAAGATCGCTGAAGAAAACGTGCAGGAACTTACCGATCAATACATCAAAAAAGTAGATACTATATTTGAATATAAAGAGAAAGAGATCATGACGGTTTAAATCTACAATTCGTCATTTATTTTTACTTCAGCTTCATGATATTGAATTTATGCATAATGCCAGATCAATATATTGAAGCTTTTTTAATATGTATATATTGAGCGTATCTTTATGAAATAATACCCAATGCGATCTGCCCTTATTTTACTGGTCTTCCTTTTCTCTCTCTCCGGGACTTCCGCACAATCTCTTATTTCCGGAAAAGTGATCTCTGCTGAAACAGGTGAGCCTGTACCTTTTGCTACAGTCCAAACTTCTGATGATAACAGGACCTTAACCAACATCCGGGGAAACTTTGAATTGGAAACCGAATCAGGATCCGAAAAATTTATAATTTCCTATCCGGAATTTTCACCTAAAGAAGTTGCCATAGATCCTTCCTCCTCTTTTTACCTGATCAGGCTTTCTGCTAAAGCAGCACTTTCAGCTGAAGGCATTTCCGAAGAAGAGAAAAAGATCAATGATATCATCAGCCTTGCTATTGAGAACCGAAAAAATAATGATCCGCAGCTGGCGCTGGACACTTATAAATTCAACAGCTACACCAAACTTGTTATTGATAAGCAAAGAGATCTTCTTGGAGATGTCATTGACCCCTATTCTTTAGAAAAAGAGGAGAACCAAACCGCCTCCAGGTCCTTTCTTTCAGAAAAAGTTTCTGAACACATTTATAAAAAACCCGGATATGAAAAGGAAATAGTTACAGGATTCGCAACTGCCGGTTTTAAATCCCCTGCCTATGAGGTTTTACTTTTTAATATAGATCCCCCATCCCTATATGGAAATGACTATCCGTTTTACGGTATAAGTTACTCCGGTCCATTAGGGAAAAATGCCCTCAACAACTACACCTATAAAATTCTGGATACTGTGGCAATTGAAAACAGACCGGGGTATCTTGTCTATTTTAAACCCAAAAAGGAGACCAAAACACCCGGGTGGGAAGGGATCTTTTATCTGGATACGGAAAGCCTTGCCATTCAAAAAGCAAATATCCAGCTCTACCAGGCCATTCATATTGAGGTTGACTATAATTTTTCATATAACGAATTTGAAAATATCTGGTTTCCGAAAAATAAACAGGTCGTGCTTAAACCCGGAACCGGAGGAAAAGATGTTGCTATTTTTGGCGGAAGTATTTCTTTAGGAACTGTACAACGCAGAAGTTCTATTTTAAATATGGTTTTAAGGAGCAGTGAATTAAAAAAAAACCTTGCCCTCACCTCTACCACAACACATTTTGATATAGGATTAAATGAACCCGTGGAATTAGAAAATTATACAGCCTCTGTCAAAGTTTTAAAAGAGGCAATTGACAGGCCTGACAATTTTTGGGAAGCGCACCGGCAGCAGCCTTTTACAAGGGAGGATGAACTCACCCCCCCAAGAGTTGAAACGGCGCTTGAGGAAGAAAATGTCTTGCGGAAAATAGAAGTTCTGGATGCGGTCTCTTCTGGATTCTATCCCGTCAAATTCTGGAACTTTGAGCTTGGTAATTTTGTGCAGTATAATAATTATGAAGGCCTGAGACTGGGGGCGGGCGGAGAGACCAATGAAAAATTTTCAGAGAATTTCCGGCTAAATTCCTATGTTGCCTATGGGATTAAGGATCGTGCATTTAAATATGGAATAGGAGGCGGAGTTTTGTTGAACGGGCGAACAGGAACCTGGCTTAATCTCAGTTACAGGCAGGATATTCGGGAAGTAGCAAGTCATTCTTTCATCAAAGGAGAACAGGATTTTTCTATTCTTGAACCGCGGCTTGTAAACATAAGTTATTATTATTCTTACAATACTCTCGAGACAAGTATAGAGCACCGGATCACTCCTTTAATGGATGCGGAAATTTCCTTCTCCCGCAGTGATATTTCCCAGCTCAGGGAATACGCATTTTTAAATGATGGCCAGCTTTACAGAAATTACACCATTACAGAAGCGCAATTGGGATTTTTATGGAGGCCTTTCAGTAAATTTTTAAGCACCCCCAGGTCACATTTTCTCTATGACAAAAGGTACCCCATTATTACTGGCCAGCTCACCAAAAGTCTCGATGGCACCTTTGGAGGAGATTTCAACTTTACTAAACTGAGTTTGCAGGCAAGGTATCAGCATTTTAGGCAAAACCTTTCTGTGACCCAGATCACTCTTGAAGGTAATTACGGGGTTGGAGAACTGCCACTTACCCATGCTTTCCATTCCTTTCCCAATAATCCCAATAAACCCGGAATCTTTGACCGGTTTTCAGTTGCAGGAGAAAGAAGCTTTGAAACGATGTACTTCAATGAATTCTTTAGTGACCGGCAGGCCTCTGTTCATATCAAACATCAATTCGCTCCTTTTAAGATCACCTCCTCAATAAAGCCGGAATTAGTTCTAATTTCCCGCCATGTCATCGGAAATTTTTCAAATACAGCAGCTCATCAAAATATAACCTTCAATACCCTGGAACATGTGTATTCTGAAGGTGGCCTGGAACTTAATAAGATCCTGCTTGGTTTTGGCCTTAGCACAGCCTACCGTTACGGGGCATATCAATTACCCACTTTTAAAGAAAATTTTTCCCTGAAGTTCACTTTTCAGCTAAGTATCTAAAAGACTGTTATTCTCCTTGATCTACAAGCTAATAAATAGATGTGCTTTTTATACCTTTGCAGCGCATAAAAATTATCAATGTCAAAAATTTTAAGTTTCGGATTCTGGAACTCAATTGCCCGTGTAATCCTCAGGAACAGGGTGGTGATCCTCGCCATTATTATTGGGATTACCATCTTTCTTTCCACCCAATGGCAGCATATGAGATTCTCCTATACCGAGGCCAATTTGCTTCCTGATGATCATCCCATTAATTTAGTTTACAATGATTTTTTGGAAAAATTTGGGGAAGAGGGGAATTTAATAGTGCTTGCCGTTAAGGATTCCTCCCTTTTTACACCTGAAAAGTTTTCAGCCTGGAATCAGCTCACCCAAACCCTTCAAGGTTATCCTGAAGTAGAAAATGTCATAGGCCTTGGAAACTTAAAAAAACTTCAAAAATTTGAAGATCCCAAACGCTTTGAGATGGTGCCTTTCATTGATGAGGAGCAATGGGATATGGAGGACGTAAACCGGTACCGGGAAGAACTTTTTGAAGGCCTGCCCTTTTATGAAAATCTGGTTTACAGCGAGAATTCCAATACGGTACAAACCATTTTATATCTTGATGAAGACATTGTAAATTCAGAAGAAAGAAAGGTGTTCGTGCTTGAGCTTCTTCAGCCAATGATAGAAAAATTTGAAGATGATCATGGACTGGAGGTTTATGTCTCGGGAATGCCTTATATAAGAACTTTAAATGCCCAAAGTATAATTGATGAAATAGAGCTTTTTATTGGAGCCGCCCTTCTGGTTACCTCTCTTATATTTTTCTTCTTTTTCCGTTCGATACGTGCTACCTGGATCTCCATGCTTACGGTGATCATTGGTGTAATGTGGTCTTTTGGAGTCATAGGACTCTTCAATTTTGAGATCACAGTGCTTACAGCCCTGATCCCTCCTTTAATCATTGTTATTGGGATTCCTAACTGTATCTTCCTTATCAATAAATATCAGCAGGAAATAAAGAACCACGGGAACCAGGCCAAATCTTTACAACGGGTGATCACCAAAGTGGGAAATGCTACCTTATTGACCAATGTGACCACCGCCTCGGGTTTTGCCGCATTTATTTTAACTGACAGTAAGCTGCTCAGGGAATTTGGATTGGTAGCCTCCATAAATATCCTTGGGATCTTTATTTTAAGCCTCCTGATAATTCCCATTGTATACAGCTACATGAGGTTGCCCAAAGAAAAACACCTAAAACATCTTAACAAAAGGTGGATTGGAGCTTTTGTAGACTGGATGGAAAATATGGTAAGAAACCGCAGGATCACCATTTACATTACTACAATTATTTTACTGGTGGTAAGTATCATTGGGATCTATAATATAAAAATTTCAGGAAGTCTGTTGGAAGATATGCCACAGGAAGCCGATTTTTTTCAGGATATAAGATTTTTTGAGGAGGAATTTGACGGGATCATGCCTCTGGAAATTGTTATAGACACCAAAAGGCCCAGAGGAGCTTTATCCCTTTCCAATTTAAAACGAATGGAGTCCCTGGAAACGGAAATTTCAGATATTCCCGAACTTTCCTCTCCCCTTTCCCTGGTGCGCCTTGCCAAATATTCAAAACAGGCTTATTATAACAATAATCCAAAATATTATCAGCTGCCTACCTCGCAGGAGCAAAATTTCATTTCTCCCTATTTACAGGGAATTGATTCTGAAGAAGATCTTCTTTCTGCCTATGTAGACAGCACGGGGAGGTACGCCAGGATGACCACTTTTATGAAGGATATTGGAACTGAAGAAATGAACCGGATTGAGGAAAATCTTCGCCCGGAGATCGCCAAAATTTTCCCCGAAGACCGTTATGATGTCACCATGACCGGAAAAGCCTTAATTTTTCAAAAGGGAACCACGTACCTTGTAAAAAACCTAATCGTTTCCCTTTCCCTGGCTATTTTACTTATAGCATTACTCATGGCATGGATGTTCCGGTCTCTCAGGATGATCCTGGTATCTTTAATTCCCAACCTGCTGCCTTTGCTGGTCACTGCTGGATTAATGGGATTTTTGGGAGTACCCATAAAACCTTCCACCATTTTAGTCTTCAGCATTGCATTTGGTATATCTGTAGATGACACCATACATTTTCTTGCCAAATACCGGCAGGAACTCAAGGCCAATAAATGGAAGATAAAACGTTCTGTATATGCAGCGCTAAGGGAAACGGGAGTTTCCATGTTCTACACTTCAATAGTTTTGTTCTTTGGTTTCTCCGTATTTACAATAAGCAGTTTTGGAGGTACCGTAGCTTTGGGAGGATTGGTTTCTGCTACTTTACTTTTTGCTATGCTGGCAAATCTGCTCCTACTGCCATCGCTCCTGCTTTCGCTGGAAAAGAATATTGCGAATGAAGAAACTTTAAAAGAACCGGCCCTGGAGATCATTCCGGAAGATGATTCCGAAGAGACCATTTAAAATGAAAATAAACCCCCGATAAATCAGGAAAAACTCGCTTGGTAAGCAGGCGCGGAAGATTTATCTTTGATTTTGAAAACAAACCACAATGATAAAAGAAAAAATTGCTGAATTACTAAAAAGCAATCAGTTCCTGCAGGAAGTTGAAGTAAACGGATGGGTAAGATCATTTAGAAGCAACCGATTTATAGCTTTAAATGACGGATCTACCATTAATAACCTGCAGTGCGTAATAGATTTTGAAAACACAAAAGAAGAAACGCTCAAACGTATAACTGTAGGTGCCGCCATCAAAGTTGTGGGTACGTTGAAAGAAAGCCTTGGCAGCCAGCAGAGTGTGGAAGTGGAAGTGAAATCTATTAAAATCCTGGGAGGCGCCAATCCGGAAGAAGTGAAATTAACCATTTTATCACCTAAGCGGCACAGCCTTGAGAAATTGCGGGAGCAGGCACATTTAAGGGTACGCACAAATACTTTTGGCGCCGTCATGAGGGTGCGCAGTAAACTTTCTTTTGCGGTACATAGTTATTTTCAGCAAAATAATTTTCATTATGTCAATACTCCCATTATAACAGGAAGTGATGCTGAAGGGGCGGGAGAAATGTTTAAAGTAACAGCCTTTGATCTTAAAAATCCACCAAAAACAGAAGAAGGAGAAATAGATTACAAAAAGGATTTTTTCGGAAAAGAAACCAATCTTACCGTATCGGGCCAGCTGGAAGGGGAAACCTATGCCTTAGGTTTGGGGCAGATATATACCTTTGGGCCTACCTTTAGAGCTGAAAACTCCAACACTTCAAGACATCTTGCTGAATTCTGGATGATCGAGCCGGAGGTTGCTTTTTGTGACCTGGATGGAAATATGGATTTAGCTGAAGATTTTATAAAATATGTCTTAAAATATGTCCTTAACAATTGCAAGGACGACCTGGATTTTCTAGCCAGCCGACTGGAAAGTGAAGACAAAACCAAACCGGCCGACGAGCGCAGCGAAATGGGATTGCTTGAGAAATTAAAGTTTGTGACTGAAAACAATTTTAAAAGGGTTAGTTATTCTGAAGCAATTGAGATCTTAAAGAATTCAAAGCCCAACAAGAAGAAAAAGTTTAAATATATTATTGAAGAATGGGGTGCCGATCTTCAAAGTGAGCACGAACGCTTTCTGGTAGAAAAACATTTTAAGTGCCCGGTGATCTTATTTGATTATCCTGCCGATATTAAAGCCTTTTACATGAGGTTAAATGAAGACGGTAAAACCGTTAGGGCAATGGATATTCTATTTCCTGGAATTGGGGAAATAGTGGGTGGTTCACAGCGGGAAGAGCGACTGGAGGTTCTTAAAGAAAAAATGAAAGCGCTGGATATTGATGAAGAAGAACTATGGTGGTATTTAGACACCAGAAGATTTGGAACCTGTGTTCACAGCGGATTTGGATTAGGTTTTGAACGCCTGGTACTATTTGTAACCGGAATGTCAAATATTCGGGATGTGATCCCATACCCAAGGACTCCGCAGAACGCTGAATTCTAAATTTATGATCGTACTGGAAACGCATATTGTTCCTGCAATTGAGGAGAAAATCCGGTTGCAGGAATATGCGCCTTCCATCTTCAGATCCATCACCACAAAAAGCGGTATAAAAAAAGCGATCAAAAGGCAGGAAATTCTGCTGGAAGGAAGGATTGCAAAAACTTCAGATTACGTAAGCAAGGATCAAAAAATAGAACTTTTACAGGGGGAAGTAAGGGTTAAAAAAGTTTTTAAACTTCAGCTGGAAGTTCTCTTCGAAGATGATTTTCTTGCGGTTATACACAAACCCGCAGGATTTCCCACCAGTGGGAACTATTTTAAGACCATTGAAAATTCGCTTCCTTATAATTTACTGCCCTCAGTAGAAATGGATGCTTTGCCCTATCCTGCCCCCGTACACCGGCTGGATAATCCCACGTCTGGATTATTATTAGTTGCCAAGACCCGGTTAGTACAAATACAGCTTCACCTAAATTTTGAGAAAAAGAAGATTGAAAAGAGATATGTAGCTTTGGTACATGGAAAGATGCCAGAGACTGTTAATTATGTTCAGGAGGTAAAGGGAAAACCTTCTCTTAGTGAAGTGCAGAAGCTCAAACATTTCCGAAGGAAGGAAGAGGATTTTTCACTGGTGCAAATCGTTCCCAAAACAGGACGAACTCACCAGATCAGGGTGCATTTATCGCAGAATGGATTTCCTATAGTTGGAGACAAAGAATATGGAATTCCAGCTCCAAAGGGGAAAAAAGGCCTTTTTCTTGCGGCTACAGGTTTGAAATTTAAACATCCAAAAACCAGTTCGCTAATGAGTTTTGAGCTTCCTTTTCCCGGAAAATTTGGTAAATTTTAGGGAGCAAATCCCATCGAGATGGGTCTTAACAAAATTTTACCACAACCATCTTTAGTGCCAAAGTTGCATTAGCATTGTTTTTGCTTAAATTTGTATAAATAGTAGAACCACAGGAGACTTATGCTAAAACAGCAATTAAACTTTAAATTATCCCAAAAGCTATCCCCTCAGCAAATCCAGTTGATGAAGCTTATTCAATTGCCTACCCAGGCATTTGAGCAGCGCATCAAACAGGAGCTGGAGGAAAACCCGGCGCTGGAAGATGGTAAAGAGAATCTTGATGATGAGTTTGATGAAGAGTTTGGGAATAATGAATATGACGATGACGAATATGATAATGATGAAAAGGACACGGAAATAAACGTTGATGATTATTTGAGTGACGATGAGATCCCGAGTTACCGTTTACAAGCCAATAATTACAGTGCAGATGACGAGGAAAGAGAGGTACCTTTTGCCTCAGGAACTTCCTTTTCACAATATCTTAAAGGCCAGCTTAGTACTTTTCGATTAACAGACACTGAAAAAGAAATAGCAGATTTTCTAATAGGAAGTGTTGATGAAAGCGGATATATACGCAGAAGCATTCAGGATATCGTCGATGACCTTGCTTTTACCCAAAACGTCTACACAGACGAAGCAACGGTAGAAAAGGTGCTTACTTATATCCAGGAGCTTGATCCTGCAGGAGTGGGCGCAAGATCGCTTCAGGAGAGCCTTTTGATCCAGCTACATAGGAAGGAATCCCGCAAGGATGTTTCTCTGGCGATTGATCTTCTGGAAAAATCATTTGATCACTTCAGTAAAAAGCACTATTCTAAATTACTTTCAAAGCACGATATTACAGAAGATGAGCTAAGAGATGCCATTGATATCATTGAACACCTTAATCCGAAGCCGGGAGGCACCTTCTCAGGTAATACCCGAATGGCAGAACACGTTATCCCCGATTTCACAATTAAGATCGTTGACGGGGAGCTGGAGTTAAGCCTCAACGGCAGAAATGCCCCCGAGATGCATATTTCCAATGACTACAATAATATGCTTAAGGGCTACAAAGAGTCAAAAGAAAAGACAAGGGCACAAAAGGATGCAGTGATGTTTATAAAGCAAAAACTGGATTCGGCTAAATGGTTTATAGAAGCTATTAAGCAACGTCAACAGACCTTAATGGTCACCATGAGCTCAATAATGAATTACCAAAAAGAATATTTTCTTAGCGGGGATGAGCGTAATTTACGACCCATGATCCTTAAGGATATAGCAGATGAAATTGGAATGGACGTTTCCACCGTTTCCAGGGTGGCAAACAGCAAATATGTAGATACTCCCTACGGCACAAAACTTATAAAAGAATTCTTTTCTGAATCCATGAAAAATGACCAGGGAGAAGATGTATCCACTAGGGAAATAAAGAAGATCCTGGAAATTTCCATAGAAGAAGAGAATAAAAAAAGGCCTTTGACCGATGAAAAACTGGCAAAACTTCTATTAGAAAAGGGATATCCTATTGCACGGAGAACTGTAGCCAAATACAGGGAACAACTCGACATTCCTGTTGCCAGGATGAGAAAAGAGATTTAATGCAGAAGCTCATAAAAAGCGCATCTTATATTTTTCATCCTCTCTGGATGCCTTTTTTAGGAAGCCTGCTTTATTTTTTCATTACCCCCAGGTTTTTTCCCCTACCTCTTATCAAAGCGAAATTGCTCGCTATAGCGATAACTACCCTTTTTATACCCATAGTATTTTATTTTCTTCTCAAAAATCTGGGTAAAGCAGAATCCATGTTTTTAAGTGATGTAAGGGAAAGAAGATGGCCCCTGTTTTTCTTTACGCTTCTCATAAGCCTTAACCTTTATCAAATTCTGGACGTTTATAATTACCCGGCATTATACTACTTTTTTGTGGGAATATTATTTTCGGCTATAACCGGCCTGATCCTGGCCTTTCTCGATCTTAAAATAAGCCTTCATATGGTTGGCCTTTCCGGCATTACCATGTTTGTCATTGCCCTAAGTATTTTTTACCGGATAAACCTTATTTACAGCATTGCCTTTTTATTTGCAGCATTAGGCCTTACGGCTACCTCAAGATTACAATTGAAAGCTCATACTCCATTGGAGCTCATCCTGGGTTTTGTCATTGGGGTTCTTCCGCAAATTATAGTGCTGAACTTCTGGCTATAGGATATAGAACATCAAACCAATTTTAAAGGTAGAAATTCCAATTTCAGAATCATTGAGCCGGGCTTCTTTAAAAAATGGATTGAGATTGTAATAGAGGTGAAAGTTAAAGGTATTGTAGCCAAAAGTAAAAGTGGTTCCTATCCTAAACCTGTCAAATTCGGGAACATCAGTTTGTATTACCTGGTTCCCTTCCTGCCTGAAGTTTGATTTGAGATAATATACATATCCTAACCTAAAACCCGTGTAAATCCTCCAGAACTGGTAAGATTCGGGTGTAGAGGTACGCCATCTGAATTCCAACGGTACTTCAACGAGCTGGGTGGAAAATCTATTGGTATTATAGTCGAGATTGCTGGCATTGAGATCCCTGAATATGGTTTGACCGTCAGGTTCTTCTCCTATGAATAACTCCTGCCCGTAATTATTTATAGACCAGCCCAGGCCTGCACCTATCGCAATATTGCGCCTTTGGTTAACAGGAAAATCCCTTATAAAACCCGTATGCACTCCTCCTGAAAAACCTTTTTGCGTTACCTCTCCCGGAAGGTCACTTAGAAGATGAAAAGTAAAACCTATATAGATCTGGTCTTCTCTGTATAAACTATCAATCACCCCGGCTGAATATTCATTGACATCCTGCGCCAAAAGTGGAAAAGTTCCCAAAGTAAACAATATCATCAACCTGTATTTCATATACTACTACGTAAAATTATTACTCCGGAAATGACATAAAATAAAAAACATCCCAAGCCGAATAAATCGGTGGGATGTTTTAATTAAGACAATTATTTTAACTTCTGATTAATTTTGCTCTACATCCCCGGTAAGGGTTGTATAGTTGATTTTTAGAGCTTCTGCCTTTCTCAATTCCTGTTTAATATCTGAAACCAATCCCATATTGGTTTCAACATCCACTTTTAAGGCGGTAGTTAAGTAAGGAATAAGCTCTTCTCTTTTGGCCTCTCTTTCAGCATATATAAAAGATTGCACCTCGCTCACATCAGCAAATTTATCATTTAACTGAATACGGGCTTCGCTACCAAAAGTTGGCTGATATCTTGGGCTGGGTTTTCCGGCGTAGATATACATAATCATATCCTTTTTATCCAGCTTTTCTACCTGATCTGCAAACGGTAATTTATTCTGCACCATCAAAGTGTTTTGACGCATTACCGTAGCCACCATAAAAAAGAAAAGTAACATAAAAACGATATCGGGAAGAGAAGCCGTATTAACGGCTGGCAATTCCCCTGATTTTTTCTTTTTAAACTTAGACATATTTTAATTTAATATTATGTTACACATCTCCTAACTCTGAGGTTCAGCTTCAGATAATTTCTCAGGGAACAGATCCTTTATAACTGCAATTTGTTCCTTCAACTCTTCTTTATCGCCTCTCCAGTTCGAATCTCTATAATTGTCTTCCATCTGAGTAAATTCCATACCATACAAGCGCTGGGCTTCACGGTTTCGCAATTCATTATAAGCGGCAACCAATTCATTCTGTACTGAAATATAGGTTCCATATTCAGTTCCACGGTTATTTGTCAAAGAAATAATTGCTTTGGTAGGATTGTCAGAAGACGCAGGGTCTCGTGCCCCCTGGCAGTAATCACAAGCTTCCTCGCCAACACCGCCTCCATTATCAAGAAATGCTATTGCGGCCTCTCGAAGGTTCTCAATTTCCATTGGTTCATCCTCTACCAATAGATCGTTGTTCCTGTTCACCAAAACTATAAAGATATTCTTCTGTTTGATGTTCGGTGGATCCGTTTCATCCTCAATAGGAGGCAACTTACGGCTTATCCCGCGGTCAGTCTCAATCGTCGTTGTTACCAGAAAGAAAATTAATAGCAGGAATGCTATATCGGCCATAGAGCCGGCATTTACTTCTGGTGATGCTCTTCTTGCCATAAATTTGTTATTATTTTATTAGTTTTCTAATTCCTGATACTACCATAGCTCCTACGGCAATCACAGCGAGGATGTAAAATACTACCAATCCTGTGCTCACCCAATGAGAGGCACTGGCAGAGAGTACGTCTCCATCTTTTAAGGTCACTGGTTCACCATCTGTTATTAAATAGGCAACTACAATGATCAATAAAAAAGCACCAACTGAAATTAATGTGTTCTTGATATTACCCCTAAATAGCCCTTTGATGACAAAAAACAGCACCAGAACTATCACAACAGCCATTACCAGGTAGGACAACCACATTAAAGGTTCCAGGTAACTAGTCTGCGCAGAAGCAGAGGTTTCAATCGTATCATCGCCTGCCATAATAATTCTACCCAAGAGGATAAGACCTATGACACCAATAACAAGTGCTAAATATTTTAAAATTTTATGAATTGTCATAGTTTATTTCTCTTAGATTCTTTTTCTGTTTTTGTAGTCAACCAACATATCTATTAATAAGATAGAGGCGTCTTCCATATCATTCACAATACTATCGATCTTAGCGATGATATAATTATAAAAAATTTGAAGAATAATAGCAACAATTAAACCAAATACAGTTGTAAGAAGTGCTACTTTAATACCTCCGGCTACCAATGAAGGCTGCATATCTCCAGCTGCTTCAATTCTATCAAAAGCCTGGATCATACCAATTACCGTACCCATGAACCCAAGCATAGGGGCAAGAGCGATAAATAGAGATACCCAGGAAACATTCTTTTCTAATTGCCCCATTTGAACTCCACCGTAGGCAACTACAGCTTTCTCTGCTGCTTCTATACTTTCGTCGGCCCTGTCAAGTCCCTGGTAATAAATGGAAGCTACAGGACCTCGGGTGTTTCTACATACGTCTTTAGCAGCTTCAATTCCGCCACTATTCAAAGCATCTTCAACATCCTGAGCTAATTTTCTAGTATTGGTTGTAGAAAGATTTAAAAAGATAATTCTCTCAATGGCTATGGCCAGACCAAGAATTAAACATAAAAGTACGATCCCCATAAATCCGGGACCACCTTCTATAAAACGTCTTTTTAGTTCCTGGTGAAAACCTACTGATTCTTCCTCTTCCATTTCGAGGGCAGCTTCTTCATCCTGAATAAAATTCACGATATTATCTGGATTAACATTTGCGAAGTTGGTCGCATTAACTTGTGCGGCTCCAAATAACATAATCGAAGCGATTACCAAAGTTGAAAATAATCTTTTCATTAGTTGTTGTCTTAATTTAATTAGTTAAAAGGTTAAAGGTATAAAAATATTTTTTTAAAAACACTTGCAGAGAGGAAGGGATTCGAACCCTCGATACCCTTGTGGGGTATACACACTTTCCAGGCGTGCGCCTTCGACCACTCGGCCACCTCTCTATTAAGTTGTTCTAAATTGGTGCGCCAAATAACAAAAAAAAAAGTTCACCATCAAATAAGATTCGTTAATTTTATAACATTTCCCCGCGAAGAGAAGTCTCAAAGATGGTTTTGAACACTTTAGGTGATAATTCTTTTCCCAAAAGGTACATTAATTTTGTCACAGCAGCTTCTGTAGTGATGTCTTTTCCGGAAACAACCCCTATTTTTTTAAGTTGCGTACTGGTTTCATATTGCCCCATAACCACACTTCCGGCTACACACTGCGTAACATTCACTATTACAAGCCCGTTATTAATATGCTTTTTCAGTAAATTGATGAACCAGGTATCTGTGGGCGCATTTCCGCTTCCAAATGTCTCCAGAACCACGCCTTTCAAATTCTTTCTCGATAAAATATGATCTACTGTGGCTTCACTTATACCGGGAAACATTTTTAAAATTAGAACATCATCATTAAAATTCGTGTGGAGCTTGGTCTTTTTCCTTCGGTTGGTCTTCCACAATTCACTGTGATTAACAGATAAGTATACTCCCGACTCGGCAAGGGGAGGATAATTTGACGAGGTAAAAGCCTGAAAATTCTCTGCATTCACCTTTGTTGTTCGGTTTGCCCTGTATAATTTATATTCAAAATACAAACCTACTTCTGAGATCACCGGCCGGCCCTGTTTTTGCAATCCTGCAACCTGAATGCTGGTTATCAGGTTCTCCTTGGCATCTGTGCGCAGATCGCCTATTGGCAATTGAGATCCTGTAAAAATAATAGGCTTCGTCAGGTTTTCAAACATAAAACTTAATGCTGAAGCGGTATAAGACATGGTATCACTACCATGAAGTACTACAAAACCATCGTATTGCTCGAACCGCTCGTCAATAATTTTAGCGATAAGCACCCAATCCCCCGGATTCATGTTGCTGGAATCCAATGGGTTTTTTAGACTTATGGTTTCTATATTATGTTCCAGAAGTTTTAATTCGGGAATATTTTGCAGAAGTTCACTAAAATTAAAAGCCTTTAATGCCCCGGTTTCAAAATCTTTGATCATACCAATGGTACCACCGGTATAAATAAGTAAAATATTAGACTTTGCTTTCATTCAGCGCCTCCTGATTTATTACCGGATTGGCATACATTAATAGGTAGCTGTTTACTTCAAGGGCATTTTTAACGTTGATCCTTCGGGTAAGCCGCCGCTCAAATTGCCTTTTCTCTTTTAATGTGTAATGATCTGCATGTGCATCATCATTGTTTAATAGATCACAAGCTATAAAATTGGCAGGCCATAGTTTATAATTCTTATGGATCCTTGAATCGATATTAGTTGCCATAGCTTTGAGGAAATCATTGGTAGAAGATTCCTTCTTTTCAATATTTTCAAACCAATCCTGGGTGAGCACCTCTCCCGCTTCAATATGAATCCTGCCTTTATTACCCAAAGCACCTTTAAGTATGGAATTAAAATCTTCATTGGCAGATTTCTTATACGTCTCCTCCATTCTTTTAGCCATAATTTCCGGCATTTTCAGAATATCGGTAGGATCAAATTCATAGGAAATAGCCACAGGAACGATCTTTATTTTGGCAAAATATTCAGAGATACTTTGATCTCCCTTTGCCATAGCGAGCATTTTAAGTACTCCTTGCTGAGTGGTATCGTTGCCGTCCTTAGTGCGACCCTCTCTTTGTGCCATCCACACAGATCTGTTCTCTTCCAGCAACAGGTGCCTGATATATTCGGAAAGATTTTGCGAGCTTTGCAACATTTCCCTTGGACCTAATCCCCGTTGGACCAGAAAATTCCTGTTAATTCGGCTAAGCAATAACAAGAATGGTTTTTGCACAAGATTATCTCCAATAGCAGAAGCTGTCATGATCAGGTCCTGCTCATACAACAAGCAATTCAGCAAACAGGTATCTAAAATAATATCCCGGTGGTTTGAGATATACATATAAGATTGATCTTTTGCAAGTTTATTAAATCCGCTGTAACTAAGCCCTTCAGAGCTTTTCTGAAGCACCCTCTGTACACTGCTATAGATGATCTTGCTTTGGAAATCCCTTATTGAATGGCAGGTAGCAACAAGTTCTTCAATTTCTTTGTAGGATTTTTCCGGAAAAGAAAATTGAAGTAATGCTTTTACCATTGGGTGGTTCACGTATTGCTGAAGTGCAGGCTGCACCTCATCATCGTGATAGAATCTTATTTTTTCGAATTTTGACACAGGCATATTTATTGGCTTGACAAAAGAACAAAATTAAAATTTAATACTTAACTACACCTTAAATATATCCCGGGAGTTATTTGTAGTTATGGCCGCTATTTCTTCAAGGTCGAGGCGGTAAATTTCAGAGACTTTCCCGGCTATCATCTTTAAGTAGGAACTTTCATTTCTTTTTCCCCGGTAAGGTGTAGGGGCAAGATATGGCGAATCTGTTTCCAATACAATATTTTTAAGAGGGATTTCCTCCAGGAACTTATCAAGTCCCCCGTTTTTAAAGGTAACTACTCCCCCTATTCCCAATTTCATATTATAGGATATTGCTGTTTTAGCCTGGGCATGGTCACCGGTAAAACAATGGAAAATCCCAAAAAGCTCATCGTCCATTTCAGATTGCAACACTTCAAAAACTTCATCAAAGGCATCTCGGCAGTGAATGATCACGGGAAGCTTCTTCCTTTTGGCCAGCTGAATTTGATACTTAAAAGCCGCCTGCTGTTGTTTTAGTAAAGATTTGTCCCAAAAGAGATCAATCCCGGTTTCTCCTACTCCGTAAAAATCCCGTTTCTCAAATTGTTCCCGCACATGTTCAAGCTCCTCTTCATAATTTTCCTTTACAGAAGTTGGGTGCAAGCCCATCATTAAAAAAATATTTTTGGGAAAATCCTCTTCCAGCTCATACATTGCTTTGGTATGGGCAGAGTCTATAGCCGGAATAAAAAATCGTGTAATACCCAGCTCCAATGCTCTTTGAAGAACCTCTTTACGATCCTTATCAAAATCTTTGCTATATAAATGGGTATGGGTGTCGGTTAATATCATAAATGCAAAAATAATTTATTTTGAAGACCTATCTTTGTCAAAAAAGAAAAAGAATGGCGTCTTTAAAGAAACTATTGGAAGATAAAGGTTATCACCGCATAAAATTGAAATATACAGCTACCAATCATTTTGAACTGGTGGCAAAGATAAATAAAATTGAAGGTAATTTTATTTTGGATACAGGAGCATCCAGTTCCTGCGTAGGTTTTGAAGCTGTTAAACATTTTAACCTACTTGCTGAAGATAGCGAGATAAGGGCAGCCGGAGCGGGAGCAACGAATATGCTCACTCAAATTGCGCAGGAAAACAATATCGAGATCAAAAACTGGAAGAAGAAAAAAGTGGCACTGGTGCTTTTTGATCTTGCCCATGTTAATGAGGCTTTGGTTAACCATAAAGCTGAAAAAGTACATGGAATAATTGGGGCAGATATTTTAAAAAAGGGAAAAGCTATAATTGACTATAAAAACAAGGCGCTTTACCTTAAATAACAAAAATGGGGGAAAAACCCCCAGTTTATTGCGGGCTCAAATCTTCTATATTTGGTTAACAAAAATGAGAAGATATGGGATCCGAGATTAAAAACAGAGATGGTTTCACAATTATTATGAAGATCATGGCCGTCCTGGTTATTTTTATTCTCTCTTTAAATATCGTGACCCTGATATTATACTAAGATTTATACCAAATTTAAAAGCCAAGCATAAAAAAGGCAGCAATTTTCATTGCTGCCTTTATTGTTTTTCCTGAATATTTATTATTAAAGCTCCAATGCTCTTTTTACATCATTGTCCATTAATAATTCTTCCGGGTTTTCAAGAGCCTCCTTAACTGCCACTAGAAATCCTACAGATTCTTTACCATCAATTACCCTGTGATCATACGATAATGCAACGAACATAATTGGCCGTATCTCCACATGGCCATCTATTGCAACCGGACGATCTACAATGTTATGCATTCCTAAAATAGCACTCTGAGGAGGGTTAATAATAGGTGTAGACAACATAGAACCAAAGACACCACCGTTGGTAATGGTAAAAGTACCACCCGTCATTTCATCTACAGTGATCTGTCCGTCTCTCGCTTTTATAGCCAGACGTTTTACCTCATCCTCAACTCCTCTAAATCCCAGATTTTCTGCATTTCTAATTACCGGAACCATCAGGCCTTTTGGTCCTGATACTGCAATACTTATATCTTTATAATCAAATTTTACCTGATAGTCTCCGTCAATCATAGAATTCACATCGGGAAACAGATCTAAAGCTCTTACTATTGCCAAGGTAAAAAAGGACATAAAACCTAAACCGACTCCATGCCTGTCCTTAAACTCTTCTTTATATTGTTTTCTCAGGGAGAAGATAGCGGACATATCCACCTCGTTAAAGGTGGTAAGCATAGCCGTATCGTTTTTTACATTTACCAAACGCTCTGCCACCCTGCGTCTGAGCATAGACATTTTTTTGCGATCTTCACCTCTTTTGCCACGGCCCGGAGTACCCATGGATGCTTTAGCCTGAACGGCATCTTCCTTGGTGATCCTTCCATCTCTTCCTGAACCGGAAACAGATTTTGAAGAAATTCCTTTTTCGTCAAGGATCTTTTTAGCTGCAGGAGAAGGTGTTCCGCTGGCATAGGTATCCTGCTTTTGCGAAGGGGTAGTAGATTTAGAAGGTTTTTCTTCTTCCGGCTCAGCCTTTTCGCTGTCCTCCTTCTGAGTTTCTTTGGCTCTTTCTTTAGAAAGATCAGCCTCTGAATCATCTACGGAACCTTCATCACCACTTGGATTTTCTGACTTCTCTCCGCCTCCAGGTTTTTTGGCATCAGTATCTATGAGGCAAACCACTTCCCCAACTGCTACAGCATCTCCTTCTTTGGCCTTCAAGGTTATAATTCCGCTTGCTTCTGCCGGAAGTTCTAATGTAGCTTTATCACTGTCTACTTCAGCAATTGCCTGATCTTTTTCTACATAATCCCCATCTTCTACCAGCCATTGTGCTATTTCAACTTCTGTGATGGATTCTCCGGGAGACGGAACTTTCATTTCTAAAGCCATGATCTTTTATGTTATTTTGGTTCTTTCTGCTATAGCAAAAAGAGGGTTATTTAAATTTATATTTATTAAACTGATTAAACCATTGTTTTATCAAATACACTTGCTATCACTTTTTCGTGTCGCTTTTTAAACCTTACTGCACTTCCGGCTGCAGGAGAACCATAAAATCTTCTACTACAAACCCTGAAATTCTTTGCCTCTTCAAAATGCAGCAGCATGAAACTATATGCTCCCATGTTGCGAGGTTCTTCCTGTGCCCAAACAATATCATCAGCCTTTTTGTATTTCGCCATGATCTCCTTCATCTTTTCTGCCGGTAAAGGGAATAATTGTTCAATCCTTACAAGGGCAACATCATCCCGCCCATTTTCCTCACGTTTCTCAAGAAGGTCATAATAGAATTTACCGGTGCAGAAAACCAGGGTTTTGATCTTTTTCACTTTTGCCTGGTCATCATCAAGAACGGTTTGAAAGCTACCATTAGCAAATTCCTCCCTGGTAGAAACCACCTTGGAATGGCGTAGTAGACTTTTTGGAGTAAATATAATTAAAGGTTTTCTAAAATTAACCTTCATTTGGCGCCGTAATAAGTGGAACATATTGGCAGGAGTGGTAACATCTGCAACAAACATATTGTCTGTGGCACATAGTTGTAAGAATCGCTCCATTCTTCCTGAAGAATGTTCTGCACCCTGCCCCTCGTATCCGTGGGGCAAGAACATGACCAATCCATTCTGTAGTTTCCATTTATCTTCAGCTGCAGATATGTATTGATCAATCATGATCTGCGCTCCATTGACAAAATCCCCAAACTGGGCTTCCCATATAGTCAGGGTATTTGGACTGGCCATGGCATATCCATAGTCAAAACCTACAACGGCATATTCTGACAGGAGAGAATTGAATACACAAAATTCTCCTTTTTTATCTGGAATATTATTATGTAAGATGATCTCTTCTTCGCTATCCTCTACTTTTACAATAGCGTGCCTGTGAGAAAAAGTACCTCTTTCACTGTCCTGCCCGCTCAGGCGTATATTAAAATCCTCTGTCATTAAACTCCCGTAAGCAAGATGTTCAGCCATTGCCCAATCCAGTTTATTGTCGTCAAAATACATAGTCCTGCGGCTCTCGATCAATTTGCTGATCTTACGTAGAAATTTTTTATCTTCAGGAAGCTTAGAGACCGCTTCTGCCACTTTATCAAGTTTTTCAAGAGGAAAGGTGGTATCTACCTCCTTCATCATTTCATTTTCCTGTACATTTTCAAATCCCTGCCACTCATCAGACATGAATGGGGTAACAGTAGTGGTTTCCGCCTTACGTGAATTTTCCAGTTCATCTTCAAGTTTGGCTTTGTATTCCTCCTCAAGTTTGGCTGTAAATCCTTCTTCTATAATTCCTTCAGCAATTAATTTATCTGCATAAATATCCCGCGGATTTTTATGCTTAGCAATTGCCTTATATAGTTTTGGCTGGGTAAATCTCGGCTCATCTCCTTCATTATGCCCGTATTTCCTATACCCTAAAAGATCTATGAACACATCCCTTTTAAAGGTCATTCTAAAATCAAGAGCAAAAAGTACTGCGTGTACAACAGCTTCAGCATCATCTGCATTTACATGTAGTACCGGCGAAAGGGTCACCTTTGCAACATCTGTACAATAAGTAGAAGATCTCGCATCGAGGTAGTTTGTGGTAAAACCTACCTGGTTATTTACTACTATATGTATAGTCCCTCCGGTTTTGTATCCATCAAGCTGTGCCATTTGGACTACTTCGTATACCACACCCTGCCCGGCTATTGCTGCATCTCCGTGAACAATAATGGGAAGCACCTGAGAATTATTATCGGCATATCTGCGGTCTTGCTTGGCACGGGAAATTCCTTCAACTATAGGGCCTACTGTTTCCAGATGTGAAGGGTTAGGAGCTAAATTTATATTGATCTGTTTTCCGTTTCGGGTATCGCGACAGGCGGTCCAGCCCAGATGATATTTAACATCTCCGTCAAATATATCCTGCTCATAATCTTTTCCGTCAAATTCACTGAAAATATCCCTGGCATCTTTTCCAAAGATATTCGTAAGGGTATTCAACCTTCCCCTGTGGGCCATACCCATGACAAAATCTTTGACCCCAAGATCTGCTGCCTTTTCTATAATGGCATCCAGTGCAGGGATCAGGCTTTCATTTCCTTCCAGAGAAAACCTCTTTTGTCCTACATATTTAGTGTGGAGAAAACTTTCAAAAGCAACAGCATCATTTAATTTATTTAAAATATGCTTTTTCTCATCTTTATTAAAGCCGGGCTGATTGTCATTGATATTTAATTTCTTTTGGATCCATGCAATCTCTTCAGGTTTCCTGATAAACATGTATTCAATCCCAATAGACTGGCAGTAAATTTTTGATAAATGGTCTATAATATCCTTTAAGGATGCAGGTCCAATTCCCAGTATCTCCCCCGCATTAAAAACGGTATCAAGATCACTTTGGTCTAAACCAAAATTCTCTATATCCAGGGTAGGAACATATTTTCTGCGATCGCGCACCGGGTTTGTTTGCGTAAACAAATGGCCTCTTGTGCGGTATCCTTCAATTAAATTTATAACCTTGAATTCCTTTTCAAGGTTCTGCATTTGTGGCTCACAGTATTCAGCGGGCACTTCGTCTACAGCTGAATTCGCTGTAGCAGTACCGTTTTGACCAAAATCAAATCCCTGGAAAAATGCTCTCCAGCTGGGTTCTACACTATCAGGGTTTTCTAAGTATTGGTCGTAAAGATCGGCAAAGTATGCAGTAGGTGCGGCGTTAAGAAATGAAAATCTATCCATAGTTGGAAACTAGTGTTTCTTTTATTGTAAAACAATGCAAAAATACAATTTTTTGGTTTTATAGCTTATAAGTATTCTTATATTTATACCTCCAATTATAAGAAGTTTAACATGAAAAAGGTTAATGTTTTAGGTACTCTACCCCAGATCGTATGTTGTTTTCTAGTCATGGTTTTTAGTTTTAGCGCACAGGCTCAGCAAATAGGATCGCCCTTGGAACAATCACCTCATCCTTTTTGGAGCAATGTGAGATTTGGAGGAAGTGTAGGCCTTGCATTTGGAAACGGGTATTTTAACGGAGCCCTCTCTCCATCTGCCGTTTATGATTTTAACCGGGTTCTTTCTGCAGGGGTCACCTTAAGCGGTGCATATGCCAAACAAAATACATTTTCTGCGACAAGCCTTGGTGGCAGTATTATAAGCTTAATTAGACCAATTAAGGAAATCCAGCTATCCATGGAGTATGAGCAACTGAATATTAACAGGCGTTTTGAAATGGAGGGTGGGAATCTGCGCGACCAATATTGGGTGCCGGCACTATTTTTGGGCATAGGTTACAACACAGGGCCCGTTGTCACAGGGGTAAGATACAACGTACTGCACGATAGTAACAGGAGCTTTTACAACCAGGCTTTCATGCCTTTTGTGAGCGTGTATTTTTAAACCTTCCTGTTGATAAGTGAAGTTCCAAAGCTATATAACAATGTCTTTTTGTCTTCAGGGATCTCTAAATTTTTGAGTACCTCAAAGGCTTCATTCGTATATTTTTCAATCTCTTTCCTTGCCAATTCTGAAGCTCCGCTGGTTTCAAAAATATTCTTAACCGCTTCTATTTTTGCTGAAGATTCCCGTGGATTTATGGAATACAAATGTTCCAGTTGAAGAGCTTCTACAGCAGTCGCTTTTTTAAGAGCTGTTAGATACAAAAAGGTCTTTTTATTTTCAATGATGTCTCCACCAGATTGTTTTCCGAAAGTTTCAGGGTCACCAAAAGCATCCAGGTAATCATCCTGTAATTGAAAGGCTATACCCAACAGTCTCCCATATTCAAACAATGCCTTTTTACATTCCGGAGTAGTTTCAGCTATTATAGCGCCCATTTGCAGGGAAGCCCCTACTAATACTGCCGTTTTGTACTCGATCATCTTTAGATAATCGGCAATTTCTACATCGTCGCGGGATTCAAAGTCTATATCATATTGCTGACCTTCACATACCTGAATCGCAGTTTTGGTGAATAATTGCGCAAGTTCCTTAAATACCTTTCCGTCATAATTTTCAAAAAGCTGGTAAGCATTGATTAACATAGCATCCCCGGACAAGATCCCGGTATTTAGATCCCAGCGCTCATGAACTGTTTCCTGACCCCTGCGCAAAGGAGCAGCATCCATGATATCATCATGCACCAGGGAGAAATTGTGAAAAACTTCAATAGCAAGTGCCGCATCTAAGGCTTTTTCATAAGAGGTGTCAAAAATTTCTGCAGACATTAAAACAAGTACAGGCCGAAGACGTTTTCCTCCTAAATTTAAAATATAAGTAATGGGCTTGTATAAATTTACGGGCTCTTTGGTCTTTACTTTCTTTTCTAAATGCTCTAGAAAAGCATCTCTATACTGGCTAATTGTAAGCATTAACTGAATTTTCGGCTAAAATAGAGGAAATGAAATTATAAATAAATCCCCCTCAACAGATTTTTATAAATAATAATGGAAACTTTTTTAGTTTTTTAAGTTTCCTGACTTATCTTTGCAAGCTCAGAAAATTGCATAATGAAACAGGAAATTATAGAAAATGCCGCAAATCTCTTCCTTACCCTGGGGTTTAAAAGCGTTACTATGGATGACATTGCCGGAAATATGGGAATTTCCAAGAAAACCATTTACGCTCACTTTCCCAATAAAAGCCAATTGGTGGAGTCTGTGACCAAACATGTGATAAATGGTATAGATCAGGGAATAGAAGAGATAGTTAAACAAGATCTCAATTCTATAGAAGAAGTCTTTCAAATAGAGAGATTTGTTTTTTCTCTTTTAAAAGATGACAAATCCTCTCCCCAATTTCAGCTTCAAAAATATTATCCTAAGGTTTATAAAAAAATTCAACAACGCCATTTAGATATTATCGAGGATTGTGTTTGCAAAAACCTTCAGAAAGGGATCGAGGGAGGAGTTTTTCGTCCTTCTATTGACGTTGAATTTATAAGTAAGATGAATTTTATTGGAATGACAGGTGTGAAGGATAATGATATTTTTCCTGTAGATAAATATCAACCCCGGGAATTATCCAGAAAATATCTGGAATATCACCTGCGCGCAATTGTTACTCCCAAAGGACTGGAAAAGCTGAATGAATTTTTAACTATTGAAGATTAGAATATGAAAACCTGTCTATACATCTTTACTTTCCTTTGCTCTCTAGGGCTCTATGCTCAGGAACAGCAGGATGCAGATCCTTATATCCTCTCTCTCGAGGAGGCCATTATTCTTGGAATTCAACAGAATTACACCTCCCGTATCGCAGGGAAAGAAGTAGAAAAGACCCTAAAACAGCGGTGGGAAATTATTTCCCAGGGTTTACCTCAGCTTTCGGGAAATATTGATTATCAAAAATTTATAAAACAACCTGTTACCCTTCTTCCTGCCGAAATAACAGGAGGTGAACCCGGAACTTTTGTTCCTGTAAAATTCGGAACACAACAGAATGTCAACGGTACTGCAACTTTAAACCAACTCATTTTTGACGGATCTTATATAGTTGGGGTACAATCGGCAAAGACCTTGCTGCAAATATCCAAAAATGCAAAAACGAAAACCGATCAATCTGTAAAGGAAGCTGTCATATCAGCGTACAGCAATGTGCTGCTAGCTGAAGAAAGTGTGGCCATTCTGGAAAAAAACGTTGAGTCTCTTCAAAAAAATTATCAGGACACTCAGAAGATCTTCGAAAATGGATTAGCTGAAGAAGAAGATGTAGAACAACTGCAAATTACATTACTGGGGCTTGAGAACAACTTAAACCGAAGCAGAAGAATGGCCGGTATTTCTTACGAAATGCTGAATCTCACACTCGGCTTACCCGTAGATACAAAACTTGTACTTACTGAAGATTTGGATGCCCTGGCTATGAGGTATTATGATATGGCACTATTGAAAAGCATGATCCCGGTAGAAGAAAATATCGATTACCGTATTGCTGCAAATAATGCTGAAGCTGCTAAGATCTTTGTGAGACTGGAGAAAGCCAAAGCACTACCTACCCTGTCTGCATTTGTCAATTATGGTTTCCAGGGATTTAGTAATGATTTCACCTTCTTAAATAGAGATCAGGAATATTTTGGACAGTCAATTTTAGGGGTAAGCCTTAATGTCCCCATTTTCAGCAGCGGAATGCGTGGTGCCCGAACCCAGCAAAAACAGCTGGAATACGAACAGGCTTTGCTGGAACTTGAGGAAACGAGAAACCGGGTAAGCCTTGAAATTAACAGTGCAAAAAACGACTATGAATACAGCCTGCAGAATTACGAAATGCAAAAACAAAATCTGGCCCTGGCTGAGCGGATTGAAAATAAGAATCAAATTAAATTTTTCGAGGGACTTGCATCAAGTTTTGAACTTAGTGAAGCTCAAAGACAGCTTTACACAGCGCAACAAGACCTGCTGCAATCTATGTTAAATGTGGTAAATAATAAAGCTGTTCTGGAAAATCTATTGGATACCACCAAATATGGAGATAACAATGAATAATCAATTATATAAAAATTAAAGCTCCGTTAGTAAAAGGGGCATTTACCCGGTTGTAAAAAAGTTAATTACAAAATAAATTAGATACAAATGAAAAATACACTTTACCTAAGCCTTTTCTCTCTTCTGCTGTTATCCTGTGGAAATTCAAATGATCAGGATGTAGATGACGTTATTGAAACAAATGATCTTCAGGAGATAAGAGCCAAGAAACTGGAGTTAAGTAAACAGCAAAGTGAACTGGCTTCGAAAATGGACCGTCTGGATGCAGCCATTAATCAGCTTGATAAGTCCAAAGGATTCCCTTTGGTTTCTGCTGTTACCGTTACAGATACTACTTTCAGGCACTATACCAGGGTACAGGGAGATGTGGCTACCCGAGAGAATATTTTGATTTATCCGGAATTTTCAGGGGTATTGACCCGCATTCATGTAACCGAAGGGCAGCGGGTAAATAAAGGCGCTCTTCTTGCAACTATTGACGATGGTGGCCTTAAAAGCCAGTTAGCCCAACTTGAAGCTCAGGCAGCACTTGCAAAAACTACTTTTGAACGCCAGCAAAGGTTGTGGGAGCAAAATATAGGTTCTGAAATTCAATTCCTTGAAGCACAAACGGCATATGAATCTGCACAAAATGCGGTAAACCAATTGGGGTCGCAGCTTGGAAAGACATCTGTGAGAGCTCCTTTTAGTGGTGTTATTGATGAAGTGGTCACAGATGAAGGCCAGGTAGTAGGCCCCGGTCAAAATCCCTTGTTCAGGCTGGTAAACCTTCAGAATATGTACGTGGAAGCTGATGTACCCGAAACTTATTTAAACAAGATACAAACCGGAACCCCGGTAATCATCGAAATTCCTGCAATTAACAAAGAATATGAGGGAACAGTGAAGCAGGTGGCAAATTTTATAAACCCAAATAACAGGACCTTTCAAATAGAGGTGTCTATACCCAATGACGATGGCCTTGTAAAACCTAATCTTATAGCCACGGTAAAGCTCAATGACTATACTTCAGAAAACGCTATAGTAGTTCCTGAAAATGCCATTCAAAAAAATTCTATGGGTGAGAGTATAGTATATGTATTGCAGCCGGAGAATGACAGTATTGGGGTTGCTCTACGAAAAATGGTTGAAACGGGATATTCCCAGAACAACCTGGTTGAAGTTACTTCCGGATTGAATGCGGGAGAAGAGATTATTGTTGAAGGAGCGAGAAACCTTAGAGATCAGCAAAAAGTTAAATTCAGCAATTAAGAATTTGTACAAGCACAGCAGTTGTCATGAGTAAAAAAATAGATAAAGAATTTAGCATCTCATCCTGGGCCATTGATAACAGGATGACCGTGTACGTCATCATTGCCATTGTTTTGGTAGGAGGATTACTTTCTTATTACAGTATGCCGCGGGAATCTTTTCCTGAAATTATAGAGACCAAGATCTATGTGAGTTCCATCAATCCCGGTAACTCTGCTGAGGATGTAGAAAAATTCATAACAGAACCCCTGGAGCAGGAATTTAATAATGTTGGGGGTGTAATAGACATAAGTTCAACCACCTTCCAGGATTATTCCATGATCATTGTTGAGTTTGATGATGATGTAAGTGTAGATGTGGCCAGGCAGAAAATAAAAGACCGGGTTGACCAGGTAAAAGCTGAAACTACCTGGCCTACTATGGACAACGGAGCTAAGGTAGAACCCAATGTCTTTAACCTGAATCTTTCTGAAGAACAGCCTATATTAAACATCAACCTCACGGGAGATTTTACTGTTCAGCAGCTAAAGGAATACGCAGAATATCTGCAGGATAAAATTGAAATACTTCCGGAGATCAAAGAAGCAACCATTCGAGGTGCGGAAGAAATGGAAATAGAAATTGCCCTGGACGTCTACAGAATGACTGCGTCCAAAGTAAGTTTTACTGATGTAGTTAATGCAGTAAGTGCAGAAAACAGAACTATCTCAGGCGGAAATGTAATTTCCAACAGTATCCAACAGAATATAAGGATCATTGGGGAAATAGAAGATCCCGAGGAACTTGAAAACGTGGTTGTAAAAAGAGAAGATGGAAATATCTTTCTTCGCGATATTGCAGATATAAGATTTCAGGAAAAGGATGCAACCACTTACGCCCGGGAATACGGCGACCCCGTGGTTATGCTTGATATAAAAAAACGCGCCGGAAAGAATATGATCCAGGCGGTGGAAGAGATCAAAGGTATTGTAAAGCATGAACAGGAGACCTTCCTTCCCCAAACTCTCGATATTTCCCTTACCAACGACCAATCTATTAAAACACAAATTCAGGTAGATGACCTGGTGAACAATATTATTTTTGGAGTCCTGCTGGTAGTGGTCGTATTGATGTTTTTCCTTGGATTCAGAAATGCTCTTTTTGTAGGGTTTGCGATCCCGCTATCCATGTTCTTATCATTTATAATCCTCTCCAGCCTTGGAATAACGCTGAATACTATGGTGCTTTTTGCCCTGGTCATGGGTCTGGGAATGCTGGTTGATAATGGTATTGTTGTGGTAGAGAACGTGTATTCCCTTATGGACCAGGGAATGCCAAGAATAAAGGCAGCTAAACAGGGACTGGGTGAAATTGCCTGGCCCATCATTGCTTCAACGGCAACTACCCTGGCGGCATTTTTCCCACTGGGATTATGGCCGGGAACCATAGGTAAATTTATGATGATTTTCCCAATTACATTGTCTATCGTATTGGGTTCCTCATTATTTGTAGCGCTTATCATCAATTCCATGCTTACCTCCCGTTTTATGAAAACGGAGGAAAAAGAATTTTCAAAAAATGCTTTGGTGCGTATAAGTGTGGTAATGCTGGGAATAGGCCTTCTTCTTGTTGTTGGAGGTTATATTATCAATGCGGGGTCATTTAGAGCAATAGGAAACATACTGCTGTTTTTCGCGATCATGCTTTGGGTCTATAAATATTTTCTTTCCAGGGGAGTAGACTATTTTCAATACAATGCCCTGAAAAGACTGGAAAACAAATATGAAAAATTTTTAAAATATGCCCTGCGAAAGAAGAAAGCCTATTTCTTTTTCTTCGGAACATTAGGTTTATTGATCTTTTCATTTATCCTGGTTGGATTAGTCCAACCTAATGTGCTGTTTTTTCCTGAAAATCAGCCAAATCAGATCATTACCTATATCGAATATCCTGAAGGAACTGATATCCAGAAAACCAATGAGCTTACAAAACAGGTAGAAAGAGAAATTCTTGAACTTATTGAAAAATATGAAGATGAGAACGGATACAATTTTATGGTTGAATCTGCTATCTCCCAGGTGGGCCAGGGTGCCGGAAATCCTCAAACCGACGGAGGCCAGCAAAATGAAATGCCTCATAAAGGAAAAATCACCCTTTCCATGAGAGAGTTTAGTGAAAGACGGGGCATCAAAAGCAGCGATGTTTTAGGTGAAGTAAGGGATGCTGTTAGCGAATTTGAAGGTGCCTCAATCATTGTGGAAAAGGATGCCGCAGGACCACCCTCGGGATATCCTATTAATATAGAACTTAAAGGAGAGAATTATGATGAAATGCTTCTTCAGGCTGAGCAGGTGAGATCTTATATCAACGGATTGGGAATTGCCGGAATTGAAGAACTAAATATAGACGTAAATAAATCAAAACCTGAACTTGATGTGAAAGTTGACCGCAGGAAGGCCGGGCAATTAGGGGTCTCAACTTCTGCTGTTGGGCAAACGCTGAGAAGAGCTATATATGGAGAAGAGGTATCAACTTATAAAGAAGGAGATGACGATTTTCCCATTAACGTGAGGTTCAATCAGGAATTGAGGTATGACCAAACAGCTTTATTTAATCAACCAATTACTTTTAGAAATAACCAGGGAGAGCTTATACAGGTGCCAATTTCATCTGTAGTAGAGACAAGTGCCACTTCCACATTCAACTCCATTAAGAGAAAAGACCTTAAAAGGGTAATTACAATATACTCTAATGTTCTTACAGATTTTAATGGCAATGAGATCGTTGATCAATTAAAGGTTTCTCTTAATAATTATGATCTGCCAAAAGAAATGACTCTGGCATTTACCGGGGAACAGGAAAAACAGGCAGAGAACATGAATTTCCTTCTTAAAGCATTACTTATCGCTTTGGGAGGAATATTGCTGATCCTGGTAGCACAGTTTAACTCTGTCTCCAAGCCGGTGATAATTCTTATGGCTGTAATGTTGAGTTTGGCAGGAGTATTCCTGGGACTGGTGATCTTCCAGATGGATTTTATTATAATTATGACTATGATGGGAATCATTTCTCTTGCAGGAATTGTGGTAAACAACGCCATAGTTCTTATTGATTACACCCAGCTCCTCATTGACAGAAAAAAGGCAGAACTGGGTTATGAAGACCATGAGCTCCTTACGAGGGAAGAATATTTTCACACTATTGTTGCGGGTGGAAAGTCCAGGTTAAGACCGGTTTTACTTACTGCAATTACTACCGTTTTAGGACTTATTCCCCTGGCAGTAGGATTAAATATCGATTTCTTTGGATTGTTCACCGACTATAATCCAAATATCAAAATTGGGGGAGATAACGTGATCTTTTGGGGGCCATTAGCGTGGACCGTGATTTTCGGACTTGTATTTGCCACCTTCCTTACCCTGGTTGTAGTGCCTGTTATGTTCTACCTGGTGAACAGGATGAAAGTAAATATGGCCAACCGACGTCAAAAACGAAAAGAACGTAAAGAGCCGGCACTGGAAGAAACACTATAAAATTAAAAACCCGAAGCTTTCGCTTCGGGTTTTTCTTATTAATAATATCGGGATCTAATCTCTGATCACCAATGTCTTTGTGTTCTTATAATTCTTTACTTCAGCTATTCTATTATCAGAATAATCCACTTCTGTCAAAATATCGTCAGACCAAAAAAACCATTTCCCGGTCTTGATCCCTTCTTCGTACTTTGCAATGGCATTCTTTTCACCGTTCTGCTTGTAAGAAACCCACTCCCCGTGGAGCTTTCCGTTCTTGTACGTACCTTCCTGCCTAATATTTCCATCTTCATAATAATACGTTCCTTTAATTAATTCCCCTTTTTGTTCAAATGTTGGTTCAACATCCTGTGCGTGCATTGCCGTGGCAAAGATCATAGCTACTGCCACAATTGTGCTCTTAAATTTTTTCATTTCTAAAAGTTATTTAGGGGTATGTTTTGTGAGTGACACTTTCAAATATAAGCAAAAATTTACATTTAATCAATGATTAGGTAACATTAAGTTAACATTGGAGCTTATAGATGTTCTAATAATTAATCATTGACTTCAAAAAAGGATTGAATTTTACAGATGAATAATCTTTATTACCCGCTATATCTTCTTACTTTTGGGATTCCAAAAAATTCAATAGATTACTATGTATAGAAGTCATACCTGTGGGGAATTAAGAGCTGCCAGCATTGGTGAAGATGTAACTCTTGCCGGTTGGGTGCAAAAAATAAGAAATCAAGGTTTTATGATCTGGGTAGACCTTCGCGACAGGTATGGAGTTACTCAGTTGATCTTTGATGAAGAGAGAACTTCTTCAGATATATTAAAGGAAGCTGAAGGGCTTGGAAGGGAATTTGTAATCCAGGTTAAAGGAAAAGTGATTGAAAGGGTTTCAAAAAATCCTCAAATGCCAACCGGAGATATTGAAATTCTGGTTTCTGAATTCAACCTATTAAACCCTTCTCTCACTCCCCCATTTACAATAGAAAATGAAACAGATGGCGGGGAAGAACTGAGAATGAAATACCGTTACCTGGACATAAGAAGAAATCCTGTAAAGGAAAATCTTATGTTTCGCCATAAGGTTGGGATGCAGGTGAGAAATTATCTTTCACAACAAGGTTTTTTAGAAGTAGAAACCCCGTATCTTATAAAATCTACTCCTGAAGGAGCCCGGGATTTTGTGGTTCCCAGCAGGATGAATGAAGGTCAATTCTATGCACTGCCGCAGTCTCCCCAAACTTTTAAGCAACTGTTGATGGTTGGCGGTATGGATAAATATTTTCAGATCGTAAAATGTTTCAGGGATGAAGACCTGAGGGCAGATAGGCAACCGGAATTCACCCAAATTGACTGCGAAATGGCATTTGTTGAACAGGAGGATATTTTAAATGTTTTTGAAGGTCTTACGAAGCACCTTCTTAAAGAGATAAAAGGTGTAGAAACGGGTAATTTCCCCAGAATGACACATGCTGAAGCCATGCAGAAATACGGAAATGACAAACCCGATATTCGCTTCGGGATGGAATTTGGAGAGTTGAACAAACTCGCTCAGGGTAAAGGTTTTAATGTCTTTGATCAACAGGAACTTATAATTGGCATCGCCGTTCCCGGGGCTGCAGGTTACACCAGAAAAGAGATTGACGCCCTAATCGAATGGGTAAAGCGGCCCCAGATTGGAGCCAACGGACTCATTTGGGCAAAATATAACGATGACGGCACATTAAAATCTTCAGTAGATAAATTTTATTCTCAGGAAGATCTTTTAGGCTGGGCGCAAACAGTGGGTGCAAAAGTGGGAGATCTTATCCTGGTAATGGGTGGAGACACCAATACCACAAGAGTTCAGCTTAGTGCTTTAAGAATGTATTTGGCCACCCGGTTAGGCCTAAGGGATCCAAAAGTTTTCGCCCCACTTTGGGTAGTAGATTTTCCTTTACTGGAATGGGATGAGGAAACAAAACGTTTTCACGCAATGCACCACCCATTTACTTCCCCTAAACCGGAAGATATTGAATTACTTAAAACAGAACCGGCAAAAGTACGTGCCAACGCCTATGACCTGGTGTTAAACGGAAACGAAATTGGCGGAGGCTCTATTCGTATTCACGATAAAGAGACCCAGGCAATGATGTTTGAATATCTTGGTTTCACAGATCAGGAAGCTAAAGAACAATTTGGGTTCCTGATGAATGCCTTTGAATATGGGGCACCTCCACATGGAGGGATCGCCTTTGGATTTGACAGGTTGGTGGCTATATTGGGAGGTCAGGAAACCATTCGCGATTATATAGCTTTTCCAAAAAATAATGCAGGACGCGATGTAATGATAGACGCCCCAGCAAAACTTGATGATGCGCAGCTAAAAGAACTTCACCTGCAGGTGAAAATATAGAACATTAAAATCCTGCTATATGCAGGATTTTTTATCTTTTTTGGAAATTTTAAAACCCCTGATTAGTGTCAGCATATATAAAAACTTTTACTGAAAGTTTTTTCCAGTGGAAGACCAGCCACCTTACAAACCATCAGTTCCTGATGTTTTTAAGTGCATTGATTGGTTTTATTGCTGGTTTGGTAGCTGTAACTATTAAGAATCTCACGCATTACATTCAAAGGCTGCTGCAGGGGGAATTAATTGTAAATTACCATGATGCCTTTTACTTTATATTTCCCATATTGGGACTTGCACTTACATTGCTCATTATAAAATTTGGATTCAGAAGAAATGTAGGAAACGGTATTCCCACCACCCTTCATGCTATCTCCCAGAAAAGCGGGATCATGAGGAAATTTCAGACCTATGCCTCTTTAATAACGGCTCCCATAACAGTAGGATTTGGAGGTTCTGTAGGATTGGAAGCACCCACCGTGGTTACAGGTGCTGCTCTAAGCTCCAATATTTCCCGATTCTTTAAAATGAATCAGGCCTCCCGGACCTTATTAATAGGTTGTGCAGCGGCAGGTGCTATGTCGGCTTTGTTTAAGGCTCCCATTGCAGCAATTATCTTTGCCATAGAGATCTTTAGCCTGGATCTTACTCTTATTTCCATGATCCCGTTACTCCTGGCCTCTGTCTCTGCGATCCTTACTACATATTTTTTCTCAGGTTCCGATATCATACTTCATTCTGTATTGGCAGATGAATTTGGGATCTCCCAGGTGCCGTTCTATATTTTGCTGGGAGTTTTAGCCTCCCTGTGCTCTATATACTTCACCAAGATCTACTTCAGGTTCAATAAATTCTTTGGCAATATCACCGCTCCCTTTCACAGGCTTTTAATTGGAGGTATATCCCTGGGAGTTCTGATATTCTTCATACCTCCGCTATACGGGGAGGGATACGATGTGATCAATAACTTGCTTCAGGAAAACTATATGTACGCCCTGGAGAACAATTTATTCGAGGGATATCTGGAAAATATCTGGGTGGTGATTGCTCTACTGGCAGGATTGATATTTTTTAAGGTAATTGCTACTTCCCTTACCCTGGGTGCAGGAGGAATAGGAGGTATTTTTGCTCCTGTGCTATTTATGGGTAGTGCTATGGGACATTGCTTTGCACTTATTATCAATAATCTTGGAGTATTCAGGGATCCTCTTTCCGTAAGTAATTTTACCATGGTTGGGATGGCCGGCCTTATGGCAGGGATCATGCACGCACCTCTTACAGCTATTTTCCTTATTGCAGAACTTACCAGCGGCTATGAACTATTTGTTCCTCTTATGATTACGGCAGCCATTTCCTTTATGATCACCTCTCAATTCCAGCCACATTCTGTGTATACGCTGGATCTTGCAACCCGGGGAGAGTTAATTACTCATAATAAAGATCAAATGGTATTAACTTTGTTGAACATAAGAACGGTCATAGAAACAAATTTCGTGACCTTAAATATCAATGACAGCCTTGGAGATATTATTCATAACGGAGTGATCAAATCTTCCAGGAATCTTTTTCCGGTTTTGGACGAAGATGAACAGATCGCCGGAATTATTTTACTGGATGATATCAGGCCTGTGATGTTCAACCAAACTTTATACGAAGAAGTAAAAGTGAGAGAATTAATGCAGGCTGCCCCGGAAGTAATTGATCTGAATAAGGACAAGACCAATGATATAATGAGAAAATTTCAGGAAAGTGATGCCTGGAATTTACCGGTTATTGAAAACGGAAAATATATTGGCTTTATTTCAAAGTCAAAACTATTAACAGCCTACAGGCAAAAATTAATTGAAGTAACTGTTTAAATTATGATGCAGATTATTAAAATACTCGCCATATTAATTGTTCTGGCCGTTGGAACAGGATTCTATTTCAGGATGAACGATGACATTGTTTTGGGAGACCGCATAATTGGAATTGCAGTGCTCGCAAGTGCATTTATTTTAATGCCCATATTCCTGTATGCAAGATGGAATGGAAAGAAACTGGAAGACTATACCCTGTCTGATAAGAACATTAAAAAGATGAAGGATAAGGGTTTGGACAAAAATCAATATAATTAATAACGTTAAAAAAGAATTTTATTTTTCCTCTCTTGATTAAGAATATTATGTAAGTTTGTGTTTTATTAATATTTATTTTTATTACAATGGAAGGTACAGTAAAATTTTTCAATGAGTCTAAAGGGTACGGATTCATTACAAACGACGACACAGGAAGAGACATTTTCGTTCACATTACAGGTCTTAATGGTGAGACTTTAAATGAAGGTGACAAAGTTGAGTACGTTGAAGAAGAAGGAAGAAAAGGATTAACCGCAGCACAAGTGCGCGTGATCAACGATTAATATATTTTAAATATTTAAATCGACAACCTAACGAAAAACCCCATCTAATGACTTAGATGGGGTTTTTGTTTTATTGAGTTTTTTCAGAAGGACCCAGGATGCCCTGACTTCCAAACCTCTATTAAAGCTTAATATATTTATTGCTGTTCGTCCCGAAGTCCCGAAAGCATTTTTTCGGTGAGTTTTGCAAGGTCATATTCATGATCCCAGCCCCAGTCATTTCTGGCGGAATTATCATTGATACTACTTGGCCAGGAATTGGCAATTTCCTGTCGGTAGTCAGGATCATAATTCAATTTAAATTCAGGAATGTGCTTTTTAATTTCGGTGGCAAGTTCCTGAGGGGTAAAAGTCATCGCCGCAAGGTTGTAGGAAGATCTCACTTTAACCTTTTCCGGGGGTGCTTCCATAAGTTCAACCGTTGCCTTAATCGCATCATCCATGTACATCATTGGCAGGCCGGTATCTTCTTTGAGAAATGATGTGTATTCTCCACTTTTAAGTGCTTCGTGAAAAATTTCAATGGCATAATCTGTAGTTCCGCCACCGGGCAGCGTTTTATAACTTATTATACCCGGGTAGCGTATACTTCTTACATCAACACCAAATTTGTTGAAATAATATTCACACCAGCGTTCTCCGGTTTGTTTGGATATACCGTATACCGTACTGGGTTCCATAATAGTGGTTTGCGGGGTGCTTTCTTTGGGGGTACTCGGTCCAAAAACCGCAATGCTCGATGGCCAGAATACTTTCTTTATCTTATTCTCTTTTGCGAGATTTAATATAATAAACAAAGAATCCATATTCAGTTCCCAGGCCTTCATGGGAATTCTTTCAGCAGTGGCGCTAAGCATAGCGGCCATAAGATATATGTCGGTGATTTTATATTCTGCAACAAGCTGTTCAATACGATCTTTATCGGTGGCATCGGCAATTTCAAAAGGGCCACTTTGCATAAGTTCCTCTCCCCCTTCTTTAATATCACTGGCAATGACATTTTCATTTCCATATAATTCCCGAAGTTTCAGAGCAAGTTCACTCCCAATTTGTCCGGATGCACCTATGATCAATATTTTTTTTAAAGCCATTTACTAAAATTTGTTGCGCAAAGATATTGATTTCGCAAAAGAACAGCAGACAAATCCGGTTAATTTGATAATAAAGTAATCTGCTATATTTTTGCCCTTAGAAAATGCTTTTGCTTAAATTTGTTGTTTAAGTCTATTTATGAGAAATTTATGTTGGTTTGCCGTATTAGTTTTCCTGATAGGATGCGATCAAGACAGAAACACCATGGAAGGGGAAACGCAAACAACACCAGACACTACCGCTTTGGCTAACCAACTCAAGGTCACCAACGAACAAGTGAATTTACTACCCCAGGCCCGCGAAGTTACTGATGATTGGCTTTCTTATATTACTGCTCAAACTGAAATTGAAAATTTCGACCAGTACACGGTTAAAGAAGTTATTTCCAATGCTACTCCTATCGCCGAGATCATGAAAAATCTTAGAGAAACCGTTCCTTCTGAATTTCAAACCAATGCTGTGGAAACAAGGCTTTCAGTTTTGTATACCAAAGCTAAAGTTCTGGAACATCTTACTGAAAAAAGAAACCCCGATCCGGAGGCTATTGCGGCAACGGCCGAGGAAATTCCTGTTGAGTTCAATAATTTTAAAATTCAGCTCAATGAGCTTTTTCTTAAAACACTGGAAGATTTTGAAGACGAACTCGACGCCTTTGAAATTGAAGAAGACACTATTCAATCCCTCACCCGCCGGTCCCCCCTTGAACCGCAAAGTTAATTAATAGGATATATTTCAAAAAAGATGCAATTTTCCAGATCAAAAATTTTCAATCCATCTTCTGTATGAGCAAAATACTTCTTCTTCTTTTACTGGGCACAGCCACTGCCTGCCAGTTCAACGCAACCTCTGCTTCCACAGCGATGGCCCCCGATCCAAATACGAAACAAAAAATAACCGGGGTATTGGAAAATTGGCATAAAGCTGCAGCCGAAGCCGATTTTGAAACTTACTTTGAGTTAATGTCTGAAGATGGCATCTTTATTGGAACCGATGCCACTGAAAACTGGCAGAATGCAGCGTTTCGGGATTTTGCCAAACCCTATTTTGATAATGGGAAAGCCTGGAACTTCACAACGCTTGAACGAAATATCTATCCTTCAGAGACTGGGAAGACCGCGTGGTTTGATGAGCTCCTCAATACCCAAATGGGAATCTGCCGCGGATCCGGGGTGCTGGAATACGAAGAGGGAAATTGGAAAATAAAACATTATGTACTGTCTGTTACTGTACCCAATGAGGATATCAATGAGGTGGTAGCAGCAAAAAAAGAAAGAGACAGTATCCTAATTTCTAAACTTAATTAATATGCTAAAACAAATTTTTTGCCTGGTATTTTTATTCAGTTTCACTGCAAATTTTGCACAACAGAAGGAACCCCTTAGCCATGAGGATTATGATCTATGGAAGCATATAGATCAGGTAAAAACTTCAAAAGATGGAGAAATTATTGCCACCACCGTTTCTACAACCACAAACCGCGGAGATGGCTATTTAAAGATCTTCAATACCAAAACCGGAAACGCATCAGACTTTCATAACGGGTATAATGCCACGGTCTCGGTTGATGGCAACTATATTTTCTTCCTTAGAAAACCAGATTATCAGGTAACACGACAGGAGAAAAAAGACGAAGTAAAAAAAGATGAACAATCCAGGGATGCATTTTTTATTTATGATGTAAGAAACAATAGCATTTACGATTCCATTCCGGGAGTAAAAAGCTATGAGGTCCCTAAAGAAGAATCGGGTTGGGTGGTGATTGAAAAATTTAAAGAAACAAGACCTAAAGAGGATTCGGCAGCTGTAAAAGCAGAACAATCTGCAGATACAACAGCTGTCCAAAAGAAAAAGAACCCGGCTTTTGATGAAGATTATGCCCTGGTTTACCATCTTCAGAATAAAAAAAGAGATTCCATTTTTAAATTAAAAGCATACCAACTGCCCGAAGAAGGAGAAACTTTTTACTTCTCAACAACTAAAGGTGAAAAGAAAGGTGACATTGGGATCTACCAATACAACGTCAGGAACAGTGAGCGTAAAGCAATAGACACCGGAAGGTTTGCATATGAACAACTTGCCGTAGACAATAAAGGAAGTCAATTGGCATATCTCTCAGCCAGGGATTCTACAGAAAATGACTCTTTAAAATATGAGTTGTTTTACTTTAAGGAGGAAAAACTGGCACAGGTAACCGATACCCTTGGAAAAAACCTCAATGAAGATTGGGAACTGAGCAATGCACAGGCACCTTATTTCAGTGAGAATGGAGAACGTTTATATTTTTATTCAAGACCTGAAAGAAACTTTGATGTAGACACTACTTTGCTTAAAGAAGAAGTTCCGGAGGTAGATGTATGGAATTATCAGGATAAACTTATTCAGCCTGAGCAAAAGGCCAAATTAAAAGAATTGAGCAACCGGGCATATCTTTCCTTTTATAGCCCTGAAAAGAATGATGTGATCTCCCTACATGACGAAACTCTGGAATACGTGATTTTAGATGATGACGCTGAGCAGCAATATGTCTTAGGTTACACCAGTTCTCCTTATGATGTTTCCAGATCCTGGGAATATCCATGGTCCAGTGACTATTACATCATAGATACTCAAACAGGGAACAAGAGCCTTGCTTTGGAAGGAGCTTCGGGAACTCCATATCTTGCTCCCAATGGGACCCATGCTGTTTATTTTGATATTAAAACCGGAAACTGGTGGTCTCTTGATCTAACTTCAAATGAAACAAAAAATCTGACCCAGGGACTGGGAGTTGCTTTTTTTGATGAAGAGAATGATGTTCCCGCAGACCCCGGTGCTTATGGATTTGGGGGGTTTACAGAAAATAAGGAAGTTTTATTTTTCGACCAATTTGATATTTGGAAAGTTGACCTTGCTAAAGCTGCGGCACCTGAAAAAATTACTTCAGCCGGAAGGGAAAATAATGTACAATTCCGCACCCTGCGCCTTGACAGCGAAGACCGGAACAAAGCAAGTTACCTTAATAACCGTTTATTGGTTACCGCTTTTGATAAAAACGCCAAGTCCAGTAGCCTGTTCACATTAAATATGCGAAATGGCAAGCTGCAACCGCTCATAGAAACAGAGGATATGATCCTTAGCGGATTCCACAAACCCGAAGATGCAGAGATGTTGTTGTACCGTAAGCAAAATTTCAGGAATTATCCTGACCTGTTCCTTTACCGATCAAAAAGGGATGCTTCACAAAGGATCACTAATGTGAACAAACAGCAGGAAGATTTTAAATGGGGAACAGCAGAATTGTTCTCCTGGACAAGCTATGACAGTATTCCGCTGCAGGGATTAGTTTATAAACCCGATAATTTTGATCCTGACAAGAAATATCCGCTAATTACTTACTTCTATGAGAAGAGGAGTGATAATTTACATTCCTACAGCTCTCCTCAGCCAAGTGCATCAATTGTAAATATGCCTTACCTGGTGAGCAATGATTATGTAGTTTTTGTTCCGGATATTGTTTATAAAGAAGGAAAACCCGGCGAAAGTGCTTACAACAGTATTGTTGCAGGAGTAGAAGCTTTGGAAGAGGAAGGTTTTATAGATTCAGAAAATATGGGGATCCAGGGGCAAAGCTGGGGAGGATACCAGGTGGCTCATTTGATTACGGTGACCAATAAATTTAAAGCGGCAATGGCAGGAGCGCCTGTAGCCAATATGACTTCTGCCTATGGAGGAATTCGTTGGCAAACCGGTATAAGCCGTGCCTTTCAATATGAAAAAACCCAGAGCAGGATTGGAAAAAATCTTTGGGATGGACTTGACCTCTATATGGAGAATTCCCCGCTCTTTGGAATACCAAATATTGAAACTCCGCTGTTGATGATGCACAATGATGCTGATGGAGCAGTTCCCTATTATCAGGGCATAGAGATGTTCATGGGAATGAGAAGGCTAAATAAACCTGTATGGCTTTTGGTTTATAATGATGAAGGCCACAACCTCACAAAAGTGAAGAATAAACAGGACCTTTCAATAAGAATGATGCAGTTTTTTAATTATTATTTAAAGGGAGAACCTGCTCCTGTTTGGATGACGGAAGGTGTTCCGGCCGTAATGAAAGGGAAAGATCTGCAATATGACCTTGAAGAAAAATAAAATGGGTGCATAAAAAGAACCTGGAAATAGTTTCCTCCTTTTTAGTACTTTAGCGCGAATTTTAAATTAACAACACAGCATGAAAAAAATAACAAATGCCATTTTCTTATCAGTATTAGGCGCGGCGGTGGTTACCGGATGCAAGAATGATGATAAAAAAATGGAGAATGAGGAACCTCGTGGGATCAACCTTGCCTATATGGATACCACGGCAAGTCCTAAAGATGACTTTTTTAGGTATGTAAACGGAAAATGGATTGATGCAAATGAGATTCCCGGCGACCAAACCTCCTGGGGAAGTTTTAATGAATTGCGCAAGAACACAGATTCCAGCGCACTTGCGATCTTAGAAAGAGCATCTAATGACGAGAACCTGGACCCTTCCAGCGATCAGGCAAAAGCTGTAATTCTTTACCAAAATATTATGGATACCGTTGCACGAAATGAAAAAGGAGTGCAGCCGTTACAGCCTTACCTGGATAAGATCGAGGCTATTGAGAATAAAGAAGACCTTCAGCAGTATTTAACTGAAATGCAGGAATACGGTGGAGCTGGGTTTTTCAGCTTTACGGTACGTTCTGATGCAAAAGACAGTAATGAAAACGCAGCTTATCTTTATCCTGCGGGATTAGGTTTGCCAGATCGTGATTATTATGTAGCTGAAGATTCTGATTCTAAAGATGTAAGGGATAAATACACAGCGCATATCACCAGAATGTTGCAATATTTAGGAGATTCTTCTGAAGAAGCTTCAAAAGATGCCGAAACTATCTTAAGTTTTGAGACAAGCCTTGCACAACCTCAGCTTGATAAAGTTGAACGTCGTGATGCCCGTATCCAATATAACCCGATGTCTGTTTCTGATCTACAGAACCAGGTAGGAGCTATAAACTGGGATAATTTTTTCAGCGAAATAGGTGCCGCAGATGTGGATACCGTAATTGTTGCCCAGCCAAAATATATGCAGGCTTTGCAAACAACTTTTTCAGGAGAAGATGTTGATGACTGGAAGACTTACCTGCGATGGAATTTATTTAATAATGCATCCAGTACATTGACCACAGAAATCGAAAGAGCAAGCTGGGAATTTTACAGCCAGACTTTACAGGGAGCAAAAGAGCAACGTCCATTAAAAGAACGTGCTTTGGCAACTGTAAATGGTTCTCTTGGAGAAGCCCTTGGAAAATTATATGTAGAAGAAAATTTCCCGCCGGAAGCTAAAGAAAAAGCCCAGGAAATGATCGAAAATATCATCAAAGCTTATGAGGTGAGGATCAACAACCTTACCTGGATGAGTGACAGCACAAAAGTAAAAGCCATTGAAAAATTAGGAACTACTGTGATTAAAGTAGGTTATCCTGATGAATGGAAAGATTACAGTGCCCTGGAAATTTCACAACCGGATGAGGAGGAAGGATCTTATTTTCAGAATATGATGAATGTTAGAAAATTCAGAGTAGATGAAACTATGGCTAAATTAGGAGAGCCGGTTGACAAGACAGAGTGGTTTATGGCACCACAAACCGTGAATGCCTACTACAATCCCAGCTACAATGAGATCGTATTCCCTGCAGCTATTTTGCAACCTCCGTTCTATGATTACAAAGCAGATGCTGCTGTTAACTACGGTGGAATTGGAGCTGTAATAGGCCACGAGATCTCGCACGGATTCGATGACAGCGGATCGAGATTTGATTCTGAAGGAAACCTGAACAACTGGTGGACTGAAGATGATCTTACACAATTTGAAGAACTTGGTGGTGCCCTTGCAGATCAATACAGCGACATTGAAGTTTTAGACAGTGTGTACATCAACGGAAAATTCACTCTTGGGGAAAATATTGGTGATCTTGGTGGCGTAAATGCTGCATACGACGGATTGCAGATTCACCTTGAGGAAAATGGAAATCCGGGAGAGATCGATGGATTTACTCCGGAGCAACGTTTCTTTATGTCCTGGGCTACAGTTTGGCGCACAAAAATGCGGGATGAGGCTTTAAGAAATCTTATCAAAACAGATCCACACTCTCCGGGAATGTACCGGGCGTATGTGCCTCTTCAAAACATCGAGGCTTTTTATGAGGCTTTTGATATCGAAGAAGGAGATAAGATGTATGTAAAACCTGAAAACAGGGTACTTATCTGGTAATTTCCGGAAAGTATAAAAACATAAAAAGGGCCGCAGCAATGCTGGCCCTTTTTTGTTGTTTAGATTCTATTGCTACTACAATTTCTTGCAGACAGGATGATTTAAATGTCATACCATTTTGCACTATACTTCATTATAAAATTAAAACTGGCTATTGCTCCCATATGCTTTCTGCAAAGGTATAATCCAGCTTCTCCCCTACATTTACTGATTCAATAATTTTTCCTTTAGAAATCTGATTTTCTGCAAATCCGGGTTTTGCCAAGTTTCTTTCTTCAGCAATTTTAGAATAATAAATTTCCCTGGAAGGATGTTCAGGATATACCGCGTTATTGATTTCACCCCAGGCCTCTTTGGAAATAATACTGCTGATTATCCCTATACAATCTTCAAGGTGAATCAAATTGACCGGTGCTTTTGGATTGGAAATGTCTTTTTTACCAGCAAGATACTGAACAGGATGTCTGCCGGGGCCAAACAAGCCTCCAAACCTTATGATTGTAGTGGTGAAGGACTCGCTGCTTCGGAACAGATTTTCAGCTGAAATTAACTGACTTGAATTGACAGCCGTCCCGTTGGCAGGATCATCTTCGGTATAAACTGGAAAATTATCTTTATCCTCATACACTGAAGTTGCACTCACAAAGAGCAAATTTTTGACCGGTGAATTTCCGAGATGATCCATTAGCCGCCCCATTTTTCCAATGAAATTCGCTTCAGGATCCCCTCTCAATCCAGGAGGGATATTTATGATCAAAAGATCTGCATCACTTAAAAAGGAAGACAGATCCCCCTGCACCCCTTCTTCCAGGATCTTGATGTGAAAAGGAATTATTCCTCTTAAATGTAAAGACTGTATTTTGTCCCTGCTGGTCGTTGACCCCTTCACAAGGTGACCGGCTTCCAGTAATCTTTCAGCCAGTGGAAAACCCAGCCATCCACATCCCAATATCGATATATTCATAATGTTTTTATTTTTTAATCCTCCCCGAACGGATCTTCAAAGCGAATCAACTTTTTCACGATAACGGCATCATTAAGAACAAAGGGTCTGGGGATCATGGCTTCATTCCGGGCCGGCACATTCAATTGCTCGTTTTCCAGAAGATCATAACTTGCCTCATATAAGGTGAATTCAGGCAACTTTTCGGGGGCTATGACAAATTCTATTTCCAAAGTATCTTGGTTGGCAGCATGGTAGGTTAACAATCTGTCGATCCATCTTTTCTTATGGATATGAAAAGCCTCCTTTCCAAGACTCACTGAATCTGCTTCAAGGGAATTTACCGTAAATTCTTCAAAATTTACATTTCGGTCTGCAAAAAGTTCCATGCGGCTGATCTTTCGGTTTGGGGCTATTTTCAGAGAATACCGCATACTGTTGCTCAGCGAATCTGCCACTCCCAGTTGAGTGTACACGATCCCGGGTTCAGGAATAGATATTGCGGGCGCAGTCTCCTCATAAGAGAATCCCGATCCGTATTTACTGCTAAGATTCTCTTCCGGGACCTCAACCTTATCGGGATCTTCACCAAAATATGACTGGGTCCAGGGATCAATAATTTTATCATAGGTATTCCAGGTAGCTTCCTGGTTTTCTTCATCATACAAATACACCAGGCTATTGGGCTTTGGCCGGGCTTCAGTAAAAGAAGATTTAAAATGTGCTGTAATAAACAGGATATTAAAGATCAAAAAGCAGAGTAGACCAAGCCCCTTCTTCTCCTTCATAAATCCAAAAACAGGAAGAAAAAGGGAGAACAATAAACTTACTAAAATGGCCGATACAAATAATATCCGCAAACCTAGTGCTACCGGAAAGGTAACTATGAACGGAAGCAGGATAATAAGTGCCGGTAAACTTAAAAGCAGCATTAAAAATAAATTCGGCCTTTCAAATTTGATCATTAACAGTAATTGTATACAGGCAAAATAGGCCGGAATTATAAAGTACGCAGCGCCTTCCAGAAATATTGCGGTCACAGTACAAATGAGAAACCAGAACAAAAGTGGAAAGACAAAGTTCCCTGCCTGTTTTTCCACTTCCCTGAACTTATGATAGATCATAAAGTTGACCATAAGAGCAAGAAATATCATAGCCCCTATATACCAATAGCCATTATAGGTAAATCCATGTTCCATTTCAGAGTATGCCGGATAAAGCATATACACAAATTGCCACAACAAGAACACCAATAGGGAAGAACCAACTAAACCTATGAGAAATGGAAAGGAGCCCCGGAATATCGTTTTAATGGTGAAATTTCTTTTTAACAAGCCATAGAAAACCACTGCAAGAAATAGAATAATACCACCCAGCAATAAAGGAAAACTCCAGTTAAACGGGTAGCTTACAAGCTCTCCTCCCGGAATATTAAAGTAGATTTCATCGTCTTCAGAACCAAGCCTGGATAAATCCTCATCTTTAAAGTGATTCAAAAGGGGCATCAAATAACTACCCTGATGTGCAAGGGTTTCCTTATCAAGATTGGCCGGAATATCATTGGCCGTGTGGTAGTCAAAATGATCGTCTATAAATGCAAAATTAAATCCGTTGATATTTCCCTGTTCCCTCAGTACCGTTAGGTCTGTATCATTTGGAAGCATTTTATAAACGCTGTAGGCAAGGGAATTGGTTACCGGATAATTAGGATTGGCCTCTTTAAATTGTTTTATTAATGCAGCATTCCCTTTATTGGTTTCCAGGAGCATAAAAGAATTTCCTCCGCTTCCCCGGGATTCAAAATTTAGAGCAAGCCCCACGTTTTCTGCCCAGGGATGTTCTTTGGTAAAAAGTTGTGCTCCCAAAAGCCCTACCTCTTCAGCATCAGTTATAAGGATAATAATATCATTTTCATGGGGAGCATTTGAGGCAAGGAAAGCCCTTATTCCCTCCAGGATTGTAGCTACCCCACTGGCGGCATCACTGGCACCATAGGAAGAATGCCCTGCACTGTCATAATGAGACATGAGCAAAAGAGACTTTCCCCTGTCGGTACCGGGGATGCGAGCCAGTATATTTCGGGACAGGCTCAACGCACCACCCTTACCAAGGCTGTAACCTCCCTGGGTTTGTACCTCCAAACCCATTTCCTGCAACTCATTCACAATGTAATTCCGCACCCTGCTGTGAGCACTGCTTCCAACATAATGTGGGGCAAAAGCCAGGTTTTCTACATGTTCAAATGCACGCAGGGAAGAGAATTCAGTATCGGGAACATTTTCATTTTCCACATGCCTGGGCATTGAGGAATAGAAAAGGTAAGAAATGACGATTACAAGAAGTAAAAGAACCAGAACCGGAGATAATTTTTTCAGCATAAAAGGGACACCTGTTGGAATTTTTAAAGATATAGAAGTTGATTGGAAATAAATAAAATATCACCCAACTTCATAAAGCCGAAAATTTTCAGTATATTGATTAGCTAACAATTAAAATTTTAGGGTTATGGGAATAAAAAGTTTTCAGGGTCCCAGAGCGGAACCCGAGAAGTTGAAAAGCATGCCAATTTTGGTAGAAGATTATATGACACGTAAGTTGATTACCTTCCGAAAGGACCAGTTTGTAATTGAAGTTATGGAAGCTCTTATTAAAAATAAAATTTCAGGAGCACCGGTGATAAACGAGCATAACGAGCTGGTGGGAATAATATCCGACGGGGATTGTATGAAACAGATCTCTGAGAGCCGGTATTACAATATGCCTATTGGAGATATGAAGATTGAAAAATACATGGAAACTAATGTGACCACCATAGATAAAAAGGCCAATATATTTGATTGTGCTTCTTTATTTTACAAACACGACGTGCGGCAGTTTCCAATCTTAGAAAATGGTAGATTAATTGGCCAGATAAGCAGAAAGGATATACTTTGTGCGGCTCTTAAACTACGGGGTCAAAACTGGCACTGTTAATTGCGTTTAACCAGGGCATAGTAATCCCCTTCCAGAGGCAAATAACCCTGATCGTAAACGAAAAAATATATTGTACCCGATTTGGTGGTATAAATACTTGTGAAATAATCAAAACTAAAACCTTTGGCCAGCAGCTTTGCCCTGCTGGTTTTTGTTTTTTCTGCTGGATTTAGGCCTTCCAGGATGCGGTAATTCTTGCGCAGCCTGTTATTGACATTCCGCACCATATTGCTTCGATCTTTATTGATTTTGTTATTATAGGCATTCCGGCAATAATCACTGCAGAATTTTTTATCTATCCTGCCCTGGATCTTCACCTCACACTCTAAACATGTTCTGCTCATACTTAAAGATAGAAAAAATATCTTCTAATGATCATATACTTTTTTCAGGAGAATTCTTTTCTCTCATCGTTTCCGGTTAACGAGCCGCAGAAATTTCATTTTTTTAACATACTTTTGGAAAGTAACACCCTCTCTCATGGGATGAGATGGCAGGCTTTCCTTAGTTAGATAACTAACCATTATAGATTTTATAAAAATTTTTTTAAGACAGTTTTACGGTATTTTTAGGATAATTTCACAACACCCTCCTGTACCTTTGATTTAGATAAAAGAAGGAAAGAAATTATCTTAAATTTCTGAATTTCCTTACATCTAATTGAATTTTGGAGAAAAACATCTGTTAATCTCCTTTTTTTATTTTAGAAAATTCCCCCATACCCCGCATTTTAGGTACCCCGAAAACCTGTAAAAAAGTGCATTGATGCAGAAACAAAGAATAGCTATAATTACCGGCGGAAGCAGCGGAATAGGCCTGGCGATTGCAAAAAAATTTGCATCCCATAACATCGCGGTCATCATAGCTGATATTGTTCAACCGGAGGAAACGAGTGCAGATATATCTTACAAGGCTTGTGACATAAGCAATTCAAAAAATATAAATGACCTGTATCAATGGGTTACCGATAATTATGGCATTCCGGATTTCCTTATATTAAATGCAGGTAGAGGGATACGGGAAAAACTTAGTGAAGGGGATCCTGAAAAGTGGCAGAAGATCCTTGAAACCAATGTTATGGGAGCTCTTCGTTGCATCCGTGCTTTTATTCCTCAAATGCTGGAACGAAAAAACGGAAATGTTATCTTCATTTCCTCTGTTTCTGCTAACCAGCCCCACCCCTATGGCGGAATTTACAGTGCTTCTAAATCAGCACTTGAAGTTATTGCGGAAACCCTTCGGCTGGAAACCATCCCCTATATAAATGTTACAATAATTAGCCCCGGAATAACCGATACCAGTTTTTTTGAAAACCAGATCTCAGGTTCAGGCTCGGCAGAAGATCATCAAATGGGTAGTATCTCCCCTACTGAAATCGCCGAAGATGTTTTCTACAGTATCAATAAAAAGCCTGGAACGAGTATTAATAAAATAGTTACAAGGCCTATTGCACAAGAATTTTAACCAACCAAACAACCATTAATGAAAGACTTGATTTTAATTACAGGGGGCGCAGGTTTTATAGGGTCACATCTTGCCGATGAACTTCTCGAAAATGGATACCGGGTAAGAGTCCTGGACAATCTCTGCGAGCAGGTTCACGGCGAAGAGAGACAAAGACCAGATTATCTGGATCCTGAGGTGGAATTACACGTGGGTGATGTAAGGGACCTTAAAGCGGTTAAAGCAGCCCTAAGAGGAGTAGATTCCGTTTATCACCTGGCTGCCATGGTGGGCGTGGGACAAAGTATGTATCAAATTCGAGAATATACTGAAGTAAATAATCTGGGTACAGCTACCCTTTTGGAAGCCCTAATAGACCACCCGGTTAAAAAGCTGGTGGTAGCCTCCAGTATGAGCATTTACGGAGAGGGCCTGTACCTGAATTCCAGGGGGAAAAAGAAAATGGAATGTGAACGGAAATTATCAGATCTTAAAAAGGACCGTTGGGAAATGTACGATACTGGTGAAACTCTACATCCACTACCTACCCGGGAGAATAAAAAACCAAAGTTGTCTTCAGTTTATGCCCTCTCCAAATACGACCAGGAGCGATTATGCCTAATAACAGGAAAAGCATATAATATCCCTACTACAGCACTGCGTTTTTTTAATGTTTATGGTACCCGGCAGGCACTGTCAAATCCTTACACCGGAGTTCTTGCGATTTTTGCTTCCCGGTTGCTTAATAATAACCCGCCCATGATCTTCGAGGATGGAAAACAAAAAAGAGATTTTATACATGTAAAAGATGTTGCCCGGGCATGTGTGCTTGCCTTAGAAAACCCAAAGGCTGAAGGGGAAGTATTTAATATTGGCAGTGGTAATCAATACACCATTACTCAAATAGCAAATAAACTGGCCAAAGTCATGAATATGGATATAGCTCCTGAAATTACAGGTAAATACCGGGTGGGAGATATCAGGCACTGCTTTGCCGATATGACAAAGACTGAAAAGATCCTGGGATTCAAGCCCGAAGTAGAATTTGAAGATGGCTTATTTGAATTAGCTCAATGGCTCAAGGGCCAGATCGCTACTGATAATGTGAGCAAAGCGAGCAGCGAACTTTCTTCCAGAGGATTAACCGTTTAAAATCAAACCCATGAAGGAAAAGGAAAAAAACGTCTCATTACAATCCCCCACTCTTGGCATACTGGAATGGTTTAGACCGGGCGAGTATAAAGAGGTCAAAAATGCAATTAGGGATCTAAATAATCTGGGAATAACTCATTTAAGAACAGGAATATCCTGGGCAGACTGGAATGTGGAAGGCACCAAGGAATGGTATGACTGGCTGTTTCCTGAATTGAGCAAGCATGTAGAGATCCTACCCTGTTTTCTTTACACTCCTCCTTCTTTGGGAGAAGCTCCAAAAACTTCTGCCCCACCAAAAGACCTAAAATCATATGCAGATTTTATTGATGTCATGATCACTAATTACGGGCAACACTTTGAATGGGTAGAACTTTGGAATGAGCCTAATAATAAAGTGGAATATGATTTTACCATGGATTATTCCTGGAAAAAGTTTTCTAAAATGATAGGAATGGCAGCCTATTGGGCACAGAAAAGAGGAAAAAAGACCGCTTTGGGAGGCATGAGCCCCATAGATCCCAGCTGGATACAATTAATGGCAGAATCTGGAACCTTACAATATATTGATGCCGTGGGAATTCACGGATTCCCACACGTATTCGATCAGCAATGGGAAGGATGGAAAGAAAATCTGAAAAATGTAAGAGAAGTTTTAGAGGACTTCAATTTAGATAAGGAGATCTGGATCTCTGAAGCGGGATTTTCTACCTGGCAAAATGATGAGGTTAAGCAATATGAAGAGTTTAAAGACATTCTAAATTCCAATGCCCACAGGATCTACTGGTACAGTCTAAAAGATCTGAATCAAAGAATGCCTACGATTGGAGGTTTTCACCTCGATGAACGGGAGTACCATTTTGGATTAAAAAAGGTAGATGGTTCTAAAAAGCTTCTGTACAAATTATTGGAAAATGGCGGTGTTGAAAATATACACTCCCATTCTTACATTTCTAAATCCTATCATCTTCCTAAAAATAAAACATATTCAATGATCACAGGGGGAGCCGGTTTTATTGGCACTAACCTCGCGGCGAGATTACTAAGTGAGGGAAAAAATGTGATGATCTATGACAATCTTTCCAGGGACGGGGTTGAAAAAAATCTGAAATGGCTGCAAAATACCTATGGTGATAAACTTATTATTCAGATAGCTGACATTAATGAAACCCATATTCTCGAAGAAAGTGTGAAGCATGCAACCGAAGTATTTCATTTCTCTGCACAGGTTGCGGTAACCACTTCCCTTACCAACCCTTTGGTAGACTTTCAGGTAAATTTACAGGGAACGTTCAATTTGCTGGAAGCCATAAGAAAAACAGAGCATAAACCCCCTCTATTATTTACTTCCACAAATAAGGTTTATGGAAATTTGACAGATATAGAAATGAAAGCCAATTCCACCCGCTATTTCCCATTAGACAAAGACATCAAAAAAAGTGGGGTAAGCGAAGAAAGAGCGCTGGATTTCCATAGCCCTTACGGCTGTTCAAAAGGAGCGGCAGACCAATATATCCTGGATTATTCCCGGTCTTACGGATTAAAAACAGCAGTTTTCAGAATGAGTTGTATTTACGGGCCTCACCAGTTCGGAACAGAAGATCAGGGCTGGGTGGCACATTTTCTTATCAGTGCATTAGAAAATAAACCTATAGTGATCTATGGAAATGGAAAGCAGGTGCGGGATATTTTGTTTGTAGAAGACCTAATGGAGGCATTTTTACTGGCAAGAAAGAATATAAATGACCTGGCGGGAGAAGTGTTCAATATTGGAGGAGGAGTAGAAAATAGCGTGAGCCTCCTTGAGATCCTGGACCTTATAAAAGAAATAACCGGAAAAGAACTGAATCTTTCATTTGAGAACTGGAGAACCGGAGACCAGCAATATTACATTTCCAACACCGGCAAATTCAGGGAAGCAACAGGATGGTCTACCAAATTTTCTGTGAACAAAGGAATGGAAGAATTACTGCAGTGGTTATGCAAAACAAAGAATATAGAATTGGACAGTAAACAAACATCTTCAAAAGCAGTCGCTATATGATATTAAGCCCAACATTACAAAAAATGCCCCCTATTCAAGACCAAACATTTTATCGTGCAGCAGTAATAGAAACCCCAAAAAAAGTAATAGTAAAGGAATTAGAACTTCCAGAACCCGGAAAGGATGAAGTAAGAATTAAAGTTGAAGGTTGCGGGATATGTGCCTCTAACATACCGCTGTGGGAAGGCAGGGATTGGTTCAATTATCCCATTCCTGCGGGAGAACCGGGCCACGAAGCCTGGGGCACTATAGATGCCGTAGGAGAAGAAGTCACCAATTTCACAAGAGGAGAACGGGTAACAGGACTATCTTATAATGCATATGCTACCCATGATATTGCAAAGCCGGAAAATCTCGTGGTACTTCCGGATTTTTTTGACAATAAACCCTTTCCGGGGGAACCTTTGGGATGTGCAATGAATATATTTTCAAGGAGTGATATCCAACAAGGCCACACAGTTGCCATTGTGGGCTGCGGGTTCTTAGGACTGCTTTTAATTCAGTTGGCACGAACTGCCGGAGCAAGGGTTATAGCGCTTTCCAGAAGGGATTTTTCATTGGAAATGGCAGCCAATGCAGGTGCCCATGATTGCATTCATTTGGACGATCATTACCAGATCATTGAAAAAGTAAAAGATCTTACAAATGGCAGGTTCTGTCAGAGGGTTGTTGAAGCCACCGGGAAAGAATGGCCTTTAAACCTTTCTATAGAGCTAACTGCAGAAAGAGGAAAACTTATTGTGGCCGGTTTCCATCAGGATGGGATGCGAAATCTTAATGTTCAAATGCTCAATTGGCGCGGAATTGATATGATAAGTGCACATGAAAGGGAGCCGAACCGGTATGTGCGGGGAATAAAAGATGCCATTGAAGCTATTCAAAAACACCAGATGGATCCTTACCCATTCTTTACCCACGGTTTTTCCCTCGATGAAATGGAAACGGCATTTGACCAACTTACTCAAAGACCTGAGGGTTTTGTAAAAGGCTTAATTATTAACAAATAGTACATGACAAATTTAAATACCATACCGGCTACTAAACCACTGTCCCTTGGATTTTTAGGAGTAGGCTGGATTGGGAGAAATAGAATGGAAGTCCTAATGAAAGTAGGAAAAGCAGAGGCTAAATGTATATATGAACCTTTTGATGATAATGCAAAGGAGGCTTTAAAAATTGCTGAAAATGCCGTCCTGGCTGAATCCCCGTCACAGATCTATGAAGATCAGGACCTAGACGGAATAGTTATAGCCACTCCAAGTGCAATTCATGCAGAACAAAGTATTGCGGCATTAAATGCAGGAAAATCTGTTTTTTGCCAAAAGCCCTTAGGAAGAACTGCTGCCGAAGTCAAGGCAGTGGTAGCGGCATCAGAAAAGGCAAATAAATTACTGGCCGTGGATCTTTCATATAGGTACACCGAAGCTTTTCAGGCCATTCAGAAAATAATAAAAAATGGTGAAATAGGAGAAATATTCGCCGTAGACCTGGTTTTTCACAATGCCTATGGCCCCGATAAAAAATGGTTTTATGACATAAAGCGTTCCGGCGGGGGTTGTGTGATGGATCTTGGTATTCATTTAATAGATCTTGCGCTCTGGTGCCTGGATTTCCCTGGAATAGAGAACTTACAAAGCCATCTTTTTTACAAAGGAAAAAAACTGGAGAACCACGAAGAACAGGTTGAAGACTATGCCAGTGTTTCTATGACTTCAGAAACAGGAGCAATAATCAATCTCCAGTGCTCATGGCATGTTTCTGCAGGAAGAGATGCAGTAATTGAAGCGAAATTTTATGGTACTGAAGGCGGAGCAGCCTTCAAAAATATTAATGGGTCCTTTTATGATTTTCAGGCTGAGAAATATAAAGGAACCCAAACTGAAATACTGGTTACCCCACCAGATGAATGGAGTGGCCGGGCAGGAATTGCCTGGGCACAAAAACTGGAAGCGGGAAAAGGTTATGAAGCTGAATCTGCCCGTGAATTCGTAAAGACAGCTGAAATAATTGATCAAATTTATAGGAGGTAACGTTATGAAAGTATTAATGACAACAGACACAGTAGGCGGAGTATGGAATTATTCACTGGAACTTTGCAAGGAGTTGGAAAAGTATGATGTACAAATACATTTGGCTGCCATGGGTGCCTGGCCATCCCGGCAGCAAAGGGAACAAATATCCCAATGTGAGAACGTGATCCTTTATAAAAGCGATTTTAAACTGGAATGGATGCAGGATCCCTGGGATGACGTAGAAAAATCCCACAAATGGATCAATTCCATTTACCATACCATACAACCGGATTTAATTCATTTGAACAATTACGTTCAAAGGGATGAAGACTGGAATTGTCCGGTTGTAACCGTTTTCCATTCCTGTGTTACATCCTGGTGGCAGGCAGTAAAAGGAACTGCTCTACCTTCCTCATGGGAAGCGTATTCCAAGATGGTTAAAAATTCCCTTAATAAATCAGATATGGTTGTGAGCCCTACCAAAGCCATAATTGAAAAAGCCAAAGACTTTCATAACATAACTGTTCCTACTAAGGTTATTTATAATGGTAAGGCTATGGAATTTGAAGAGGAAGTAGAAAAAGAGAACTTTTTGCTCTGTACCGGAAGGATCTGGGATGAAGGTAAAAATTTAAGGTTGCTTTCCAAAATAGCCCAAAACCTGCCCTGGCCGGTGTATATCGCCGGAAATAATGTTAATCCTAATACCGGGAATATTTGTGAGGTAGAGAATGTTCACTTTTTGGGAAAACTGGAACCGGAAGAGCTAAAACTTTGGATGCAGCGGGCAGAAATATTTGTAAGTCCAACAAAATATGAACCTTTCGGCCTATCCATCCTCGAAGCTGCTAAAGCAGGTTGCGCCCTGGCTTTAAGCAATATCGATACCCTTCAGGAGCTTTGGCATGGGAATGCGATTTTCTTTGATCCTGAAAATGCCGGGGAAGCAGAAAAAGTCATACTTGAGCTAATTTCAGATAAAGATTTCAGAGATAAAATGGCTTCAAGGTCTAAAAAAGCAGCTGAAACATACTGCTCCAAAAAGATGAGTTCAGAATATTTTGAGTTATATAAGTCGCTGATCAACAGTAAAAAATCAGAAGAGAATTTAGTTGGCCACGACCTATAAAAGAATTGAGGTGAATTAGAAGTCGGTGATGAATACAATATCCTCCCGATAACTTGACTTATAAATACACTAAAATAATTAATATGAGAATTGTATTGTTTTATCACTCGTTGTTTTCCGATTGGAACCACGGAAATGCGCACTTTTTAAGAGGGGTAGTTAAAGAACTTCTCAAAAGGGGCCATGATGTAGAGGTTTTTGAACCGGATGGCGGCTGGAGTTTAAAAAATCTAATTAAAGACCATGGGGCAGAAAAGGTAGATGAATTCAGGAAAGCCTATCCCTCACTAAACGCACAATTCTACAATCCAGGTAAACTCCTTAATTACGAAGCTATATTTAAGGATACAGATCTTGTAATTGTTCACGAATGGAACAGTCCTGAACTCGTGGCTGAGATAGGGAAAATCAAGAAGAGATACAATTTCATACTTCTGTTCCACGACACCCATCACAGGGCAGCCTCAGATCCTGCCAGTATGAAAAAATACAATTTTAAAAATTATGATGGTGCATTGGTCTTTGGAGAGGTCATTAAAAAAATATATCAGGAAGTAAAATGGATAGAGAACGTCTGGACCTGGCATGAGGCAGCCGATGCTGAACTTTTCTCTCCTAACCGCGGACAGGAAAAAGAAGGTGACCTGGTATGGATAGGAAACTGGGGAGATAATGAGCGGGCAGATGAATTAAAAGAATTTCTAATAGAACCCGTAAAAGAATTAGGCATAAAGGCGAAGATCTACGGGGTGCGCTATCCTGAAGAAGCAAAGAAAGCTTTACAGGATGCAGGAATAGAGTACGGGGGATACTTACCCAATTATAAAGTACCCGAAGTTTTTTCCAAATACAAATTAACGGTTCACGTGCCGCGAAGGCCTTATGTAGAGGCCCTTCCCGGTATTCCCACGATAAGGCCCTTTGAAGCACTTTCCTGTGGTATTCCATTAATATCCTCTCCCTGGAGGGATTCGGAAAATCTATTTACACGCGGCGAGGATTATTTAGTTGCCAATGATGGAAATGATATGGGATATAAGATCGCGCAGGTCCTGAAAAGTGCAAACCTTGCGCAAAGTCTTTCTGAAAATGGCAGGAGAACAATTCTTGAAAAACATACCTGCTCTCATCGTGTAGATGAGCTGGAAACCATTTTCACCGAGATCTATAAAAACCCTGCAACCCAAAAAAAGCCGGCACAATGAATAAAGAGAATTTAAAAATAGCATTTTTTGGATCCAGTATAGTATCTGCTTACTGGAATGGAGCAGCAACTTATTACCGTGGGATTGTAAAAGCTCTGAATAAGATGGGGCATGAGGTCACCTTTTATGAACCGGACATTCTGGAAAGACAGGAGCATCGGGATATCGAAGACCCTGAATACTGCAGAGTGATTGTCTATGAAAAAGATAAAGTAAGCCTCCGTGGCCTTTTAAGGGACGCTTCGGAAGCCGATGTGATCATCAAAGCAAGTGGGGTTGGTGCTTTTGACGAATTCCTGGAGTATGAAGTGACACAATTAAAGAAGGAAAACAACCTTATCGTCTTTTGGGACGTAGATGCTCCCGCTACCCTGGATAGGGTAGAAACGAATCCGCAGGATCCTTTTAAAGAACTTATTCCCAAGTACGATCTCATACTGACTTATGGAGGCGGACAGCCGGTAATTGATGCCTATGAAAGTAAAGGTGCAAAAAAATGTATTCCCATCTATAATGCTTTAGACACTGAAACCCATTTTCCCGTAGAACCTGAAACAAAATTTGAAGGTGCCCTGGCATTTTTGGGAAACCGGCTTCCCGATAGAGAACAACGGGTAGAAGAGTTTTTCCTAAAACCTGCCACAAAATTGAAAAACCAAAAATTTTTATTAGGAGGAAGTGGCTGGGGTGATAAAATTATGCCTGATAATGTGGAATATCTCGGCCACGTTTATACAAAGGACCACAATGCCTTTAACTGCACCCCAATGGCAATGCTCAACATAAGCAGGGACAGCATGGCTAAATATGGTTTTTCACCTGCCACAAGAGTATTTGAAGCAGCCGGCGCTGCAGCCTGTATTATTACAGATTACTGGCTAGGAATAGAGGAGTTTTTTGAACCCGGTAAGGAAATAATTGTTGTAAAAAATGGAGAGGAAGTAGAAAAGGTAATTTCAGAACTCACACCTGAAAAAGCAAATACCATTGGGAAAGCGGCTTATGAAAAAGTGCTTTCCAGGCATACCTATGAGCACCGTGCAGAACTTCTGCAATCTGTAATTTCCAGAAAACTTTCCGGGGAGACAAAGAATTGATATTAAAAAAAGAGGATCATGAAATTTGTAATTATAGGTTTATCCATTACTTCCTCCTGGGGAAATGGTCATGCCACCACTTACCGCGCCTTACTTAAAGAACTTGCTGCTTTAGGGCACGACATTCTTTTCCTGGAAAAAGATGTACCCTATTATGCAAACAACAGGGATCTGCCTCAGCCTGAATTTTGCACAGTCGGTTTGTATAAAACAAATGAAGAATTGAAAACAGATTACCGGAAGGAAGTCGCCGAAGCTGATGTGGTGATCGTAGGTTCTTTTGTACAACAGGGAGTTGAGGTTGGAAAATGGGCCATAAAAACAGCACATGGAATCACTGCGTATTATGATATTGACACTCCTGTTACCCTGGCAAAACTGGAACGGGGAGATTATGAGTATCTCGACCCTGAGATTATCAGTAAATACGATATATTTTTATCCTTTTGCGGCGGACCCGTTTTGACTCAACTGGAAGAACAGTACGGATCTCCAATGGCCAGGCCTTTATACTGCTCTGTTGATACCGATCTTTATTATCCTGAAGATCAAAAAGTGAAATGGCAAATGGGTTATCTTGGCACCTATAGCACTGACCGGCAACCAACTGTACAGGAATTACTCAATAAACCGGCAGCCAGGTTTCCCGATAAAAATTTTGTAGTAGCAGGACCACAATACCCTGCAGGCCTGGAATGGTCGCAAAATGTAGAGCGAATAGAACATATACCTCCGGCAGAACATCGGAAATTTTACAATAGCCAAAAATTCACTTTAAATGTAACCCGGCAGGATATGATCAAAGCCGGATATTCTCCCAGTGTGAGGCTTTTTGAGGCAGCTGCAAGTGGGGTGCCAATTATATCCGATTACTGGGATGGAATCGACAGCATTTTTGAGCTGAAGACAGAGATCCTAATAGCCAAATCCTACACAGATGTAGTAGATTATTTCGAAACTATAGGGGAAGAAGAAAGAAAGAAACTAGGAGAGAATGCCAGGCAAAAGGTAATGAAATACCACACGGCAAAAGCCAGGGCAAAAGAACTTGAAAATTATGTGAAGCAGGTAAAAGAGCTGTTAAATGTATAAAATGTAGACTATGAGTTTATCTGAAAAAACAGAAGCATTATCCCCCTGGTTTCACAACATTCATTTACCGGATGGAACCCAAACGGCACCCGATCATTTTTTAGGTGATTTCCCTGGTTTTAAATGGGATAAAATTAAAGATGCTATTCCTGAAGATCTTTCCGGATGGTCTGTTTTAGATATTGGATGCAACGCCGGTTTTTACTCCCTTGAACTTGCAAAACGAGGTGCAAGAGTAACGGGGATAGATTTGGATGAACATTACCTCAAACAAGCAAATTGGGTAGCAGAGCAATTTGGGCTGGACGAACAGATAACCTACAAACAAATGCAGGTATATGATCTGGCACATACAGAAGAGGAATATGATCTGGTTTGGTTTATGGGTGTATTTTACCATTTAAGATATCCCTTACTTGCATTAGATATTCTTTCTCAAAAGACTAAACAGCTAATGGTCTTTCAAACCCTGTCCCTGCCCGGCCGGGAGGAAATGGGAGTTCCTGAAGACGTTGAGTTTCATAAAAGGGAGATCATGAAATCTGACGCCTGGCCGTCCATGGCTTTTATTGAAAACAAACTTGCCGGGGATCCTACCAACTGGTGGGCTCCGAATCACCAGGGGATCATCTCCATGCTTGGTAGCTGTGGATTTAAGGTCACCGGAATGCCGGAAGATGAAACATATATAGCAGTAAAAGATAAAACCCTCTATTCCTGTTTAGACACCTGGAATTACTCAGAATATTTATCAGCAATAGGAAAAGACTGGCAGCAAGAGGTAATGAAGAAGATTAAAAAATAAATTATTAACCATTAAATACACGACTATGGCAAAGCATGAATCAAAAACAACAACTGATCGAAATACCATTAAAAAATGGGTAGAGGAGAGAGATGGAAAACCTGCTTTGGTTAAAGGTACCGGAGACACAGGTAAAGGCGACGGATTATTACGCATAAATTTTCCAGGGGGAGAAGAGGAAAATCTGGAGAATATTGAATGGGATAAGTTCTTTACAATTTTTGAAGAAAACAACCTGAAATTTTTATACCAGGAGGAAACAAAGGATGGCGGAGAAAGTAGGTTCTTTAAATTCGTAAATAAGAATGAGTAAAGATCCTTGAAGAAAGCTTATGAGGCATTAAAAAGCCAAAAAACAAATTCCAAATTCCAAATTTTAAAAAAAATAATTAGGAGCACTTAAATTAACTTCCAAATACATCCTTTATAAAACCGGCAAAATTCTGCCGGTTTTTATTTCCCGGCACTATTCAGTCTGGCAAAAATATCAACACTAATAAATTTTCCGTTCTTGATCTCACTTTCCTGCATTCTGCCTTCGTAGTTAAAGTTTAATCGTTCCAGTGTTTTTGAAGAAGCAGCATTTCCCGCCTCCACAAAAGCTTCTATACGATGCATTGCTAAAATCTCAAAAGCATACTCCAATACCTTTTCAGCCGCTTCCTGCACATATCCCCTGCCCCAATATTCCGGAAACAGCCAGTAACCTAGTTCTGCTTTCCGGTGTTCCTTACTAATCAAATAAAAGCCGATGGCTCCGTAAAACTGGTTGCCATCCAGCGAAGCGATTACCCACCAGATCCCGGTTTTGGATTTTTCGAGATTTGAATACCAGTTCATCTGCTCTTTCGCCGATTCCAGACTGTTATAACTTACCCCGTAATATTCGATCACCTCGGGATGGGAAAGCCCTTTATAAATGTTCTGCAGATCTTCTTTTTTGATCTGCCGCAGAAGAAGGCGTTTTGCTGTAAATACAGGAAAGTCCATTTATATTTCTATTTCTTACCGGAATTAATTCATTAGAATATTCTTCTTTAATTATTATTGATTTCAAACTCTTTTGGTGGCTCTGCCCCCATAAGATGTTCTACGAAATAATCCCAGCGGCGGCGCATCATATAAGTGGTGTCTTCCCCGTAACCATGCCTGGCATTAGGGAAAATTATAAGATCGAAATCCTTATTAGCTTTAATTAGCGCGTCTACCACAAGATAAGTGTTGTAAGGAGGTACGTTGTCATCCATTCCTCCGTGAGCGAGTAAAAGTTTCCCTTCCAGGTTCTCTGCATAATTCTGATTTGCCTGAGCCCTGTAATTATCCTCTCCTTCTTCATCCGTCACCAGGAGACCTATATATCGCTCTCCCCAGTCATCCTCATAATTCCGGTTATCATGGTTTCCGGATTCAGAAATACCTACTTTGTAAAATTCCGGGTAACGGAACAAAGCTGCAGCAGTGGCATAACCTCCCCCTGAATGTCCCCACATCCCAACCCTCTCCAGGTCAAGGTAAGTATGTCTTTCAGAAAGCTGTCTTAATCCTGACATCTGATCTTCTAGAGTATTATCGGCCATATTTCCATAACAGGCATCGTGAAATGCCTTTGACCGGCCGGGATTGCAGGTACCGTCAATGACCACTACAATAAATCCCAATTCAGCCAAAGCCTGATGGTCACTTCGTGCAGGAGAAAAAGACCAGCTTCCCACTCCCCCTCCCTGTGGACCGGGATAAATGTAATTTACAACAGGATATTTCTTTGACTCGTCCAGGTCGGTAGGGGTGAAAATTAAACCATATAGGTCAAAGTCACCAATATGTGATTTAACTGAAACAGGTTGAGGAGGTTTCCAGCCGGTTGCTGTAAGCTCAGATATATCTGCTTTTTCAAGAGGCAGGATTATTCTCCCTCTCATATCCCTCAATTCTGTAACGGGAGCTACATCAGGTTGTGAATATGTGTCGATAAAATACTTCTCATCCGGGGAGAGGGAAATTGAGTGGTTTCCGTTTTCCGGGGAAAGGAGGTTGAGATTTTTTCCGTTAAAACTGATGCTGTAAAAATGGCTGAAATATGGATTCCTGCCATCTTCCCTACCATTGGCCAAAAAGTAGATCGTCTTTTTCCTTTCATCAACTTTTATAACCCGGGTAACAACAAAGTCACCCTGAGTAATCTGATTTTTAAGATTTCCGGTATTAAGGTCATAGAGGTATAAATGGCCCCAATCATCCCTTTCAGAATACCAGATGATCTCCTCAGATCCGGGCAAGTATCTCCAGTTGATGGCTCCCTGGCCAGACTCGTATTGGGTATCTACTACTTCTTCAAAAATATCCCTAACCTCTCCTGTTTGTGCATCGGCTATTCGCACCCTGGCTTCTTTATGGTCCCGGGAAGTGGATACAAACATGAGTTTACTGCCATCTTCATTCCACTGGTTATCATCAAAATTTCCCGAACAGCTAATATCATCGCAAAGGGTTCCGCGCCGCGGATCTGCCGGCACTTGCAGTTGGATCACCTTTGGAGTTTCCACTTCAATGATCACCCGGTGGATCCTGATGATATCCTCATCTACCGGAAGCGGATATTTCCATTCCTCTAAGTTTGGTGCTCCCACATTAGTTGTAACCAGGTACATATCACTCACGTGCCGCTGGTCCTGCCGGTAAGTTGCTATTTTTTTAGAATCAGGAGACCACAGCAATATTGGCCTGTCGCTTTTTCTCCATCCTGCGTTATCTGTAGCATAACCAAAATTCTCACTTCCATCGGTTGTAAGTTGTTTCTCAACTTCCGAATCAATATTTCGCACCCACAGGTTCCAGTCCCTGATAAAAGCCACTTGAGTACCGTCAGGAGAAATTACTTCTGCCCTTGGAATGTCTGGAGCTGCTTCAACTTCACTTTTAATGTTTTCCAGTAATTCTGCTTTACTTGCTGCCGATTTTTTACTTTTTCGGGAGGGATCAACCAGTACAAATTCTTTCTCATCCCCTGTAGAAACCTGATACCAAAACCGGCCATCTTCGAGCCAAAATGGACGCACACTTGCCCTGTCCACCTTATTATAGGTATTAAATCCTAAGTATTTTACAGCTTGTTCATAATCTGCTGCAGTAAGTGTTTTTTTATTTTCTTGTTGGGCAAAAGATGAATAAGCAATTAAAAGTGTGCAACTCAAGCTTATAAATAAATTTCTCATTTTTCAATTAATTATAGGGTCTTTAAAAATGGAGTACATCCCACATAGAATTACATTTATGTAGCCACCACTCCAAAGCCCAAGATATTACATTTCCCCAAATGAATTGATCTAATAAGCAGGAAGTGGCTTAGGTACATTTCCTGAAGTGGCAGAATTTTGCGTTAATCTTTCGCAACCTTGATGTCATACACCTGGTAGATATCATCCTGATAGGGATATCTAATATTGTCTTTCAAAAACTGAATCACATAGGATTTAAGTTCTTCATCTTCAATGACAGTATCTTTGGCAATAATAGTTGCATCAAAACGCGCAATAGACTTGTCATTCATTTTAACATTGCTAAAATTAGCAGACTTATTAAGGACCGTAATAAAATCTATTTTCTGTAGTTCCTTATCCAGCTCTTCGGTAAGTTCTGTATTCATGCTTGCTTTCCGCAAATAGGGAGGTTGTGCAAATTGCCAGAACATCATGGCCCCTATTCCGGCAACCACTAACAAAGTAGTTATAAGCCCTGCTTTTTTGCTTCCTTTCAAAAACCGAATACCTTCCGGTGAAACTTTTCCGTAGAAATAAAAAACCAGGGTAGCAGAAAGGTGAATTCCCAGAAGCTGTAGCAAGATCCTGAACAGGCTGCTGAAAACCACCTGCCAGTCCATCATATATAAACCTGCTCCAACCAGCCCTACCGGGGGTGCCAGGGAAGCTGCCACCAATATTCCCACTGCTGCCCCTGAAACGAGACTATCCCTTTCAGACTGACAGATATTTATAGCTCCGGCAAATCCGGAAACGATGGGAAGAAAAAGCGCAAATTTGGAAACCTGGCTTATTTGTTCCATAAGCGGGGTAAGGGTGGTCAGGGGAAAAATGAGGGTGAGTAGGAAACTCACCAGAATTCCGGTACCTATAGCCAAAAAATACCTGGAAAGACTGCTTTTCAAAAGATCCATCTTCCCTGCTGCCGTAGCCAGCGCGGCATTCATAGCCGGGCCTGCAAAGGGAGCAACAAGCATTGCTGCAACCAACAAGTATGAAGTGGAGGTATAAAGGCCTATCCAGACAATGATCCCGGCTACAAAGGAATAACCAAACAAGCCGAACATGGAGCCTACACTTTGAATCCCTCCAAGGTAAATTTCTAACGAACTCTTGGTTTGCACATCTGCTACCTGATCCGGGGATTCTGAAGCAGGGGGATATAAGGAAATAACCCCCCTGGGAATAAGCGTAATTTCAGGTTTTTCAAATTGATCAATCTGTTTTAGGAAGTTATTTACCTTCTTATTTGATAAATAAATGTAGAATACATCGTATTGCTCGTTAGATAAATAAATGGTATTCTTTCCTTCATACTCTTCAACGGTCTTGAGCATTTTTTCCCTGTTTCCTTTAGGGATCTTAATGATTAGCTGGCGCATATATTTTTATTAAACATGCCTTTCCTTATAGGCAGTGGTTATATCTGGTCCCAATAAGAAACCTTAGGTGAGATCAGCAGTAAAAAATAAGTCTTTTTTTATTCTCAGGAAATAATTACTAAAAACTTTAAGAATTAAAGCCTTTTTATTCTTCAGCAGGAAAAGATTCCCGGGATCCGGATTTAAATTTGAAGGATTATATAATAAGAAAAACTTACTCTTTGTTTTTTCTGATCTCCTCCCGGCGCATAGGCATCCCGTCAATTACCGAAAAAAGCTTTTCCCCCGACAGGAAATCTTTTTGATCGAGCTTTATACCGCCATCGAGTCCTATGAGCTTAATTTCTACACCGGAATTTGTAGTCTTATATTCCTTGTACAGCTCAGACCCCTGTTGCCAGGTTTCGCCATCATCAACTCCCACTTTATAACGTGTTGGCGTAATTTGATAGATCAGCAGTTTTCGTTCATCAAGGGCTTTGGGATCTTCTTTTAATTCTTTCAGCTGTTTCAGATAATCGATATTGGAAACGTCATCTGTAAGTAAAAGAACCAGTCTTTCTTTCCATTGATGAGACGAGAGATCCTGGGCATTTACATTAGACATTAGAATAGAAAATAAAAAACTAAAGATTAATTTCATTCCCATAATTTACAAAATTCTGGTAGAATCAAATAACTACTTCCTTTTAAAAAGATCGCTAATGTTCTTCCCAATTTCATCCAGGCTTTGCATAGATTCTAAAATGGAGGGATTTCTACGGTCATAAGTAGATAATTCTGAAAAGGAATCCTGAATGGGATAAATGAGAATAAAACTATTATTTTTGAAATGCTTATTAAGATAAACCGGGACCTGAGCCATACTTTTCTGGTATGATATTTTGTTCTTCCTGCTCATCACAATGATCAGGTTATCATTTTTCTCACAAATGCGGGAAAAAATGAGAAAATCACTCCAGTCACTAAATTCCTCAAATTCACATTCTACAGGATGCTTTTTATGGACCTGCTTAATATAATTAAGAGTCTCTGTAGAACTGTAAAAAGCCAAAGTAGCACCGGTATTTCGTGCTATATTCCAAACTTTAATAAGCCAGAAGGGGAAACCTGTTTCCTTTTCTGCTTTGTCCGGAACCACTATAACGTGCCTTTTTATGGTTGATAATGGCTGGGCAGATCTATATATTAAGGTAGTTGCTTTAGACCTCTCAAGAATTCCTTCAGTTAGATTCCCTAAATACGAGTCTGAAAGATCACTTTTAACATGCAGCCCTAAAATGAGATCACTAATGTTGTTTTCTTTGATTACGCTCTTGATTCCGTTTCCAATATTCTGGTCATACCTAAGCAGTTCGGTTAAAATATTATCGGTAGAAGCGGCCGTAACAGCTGCTTTAACCAGGAGTTTTTTGGCATTCTTATCTGCGTTATTATCTGTAGCATTGTTATTGACTATACTAAGTGCGTAAAGACCGGCTTTATTATTTTTTGATTTTATAGTAACCCCTAAATTTATTAATTCATCTGTAGTCTCAATATTACTCACAGGAATTAATATTCGTTCCTGATTATCAGTTTGATCCCCTCCGGGCTCAGGAGCTTCAGATAATGCAAGGTTTTTTGCCCCTTTTTGAGCAACAAAAGAAGCAATGGTACAGGTAATCAGGATCATCAGAATGGTTCCATTAAGAATACTCTCATTAAGTAGCCGTATAGGTTCTCCCGCGGCGTCTTCCCCAAGAATAATATTGTAACCTACCAGTACTGCCGCCAGAGTAGCCGCTGCCTGCGCATTACTTAATCCAAAGATCAGTCTTCTTTCGTCAAGAGTGTAATTGTACGTTTTTTGGGTAAGCCATGCGGCGATAAATTTTGCTGAAGTAGCTATAACAGTCATTACCGCGGCAACTTTAATAGTGTCAAGATCTTTAAAAAAGGCCCTGTAATCTATAAGCATTCCAACGCCTATCAGGAAGAACGGAATAAAAATAGCACTACCCACAAATTCTATTCTGTTCATAAGAGGGGAAGTGTGGGGAATAAGACGGTTCAAAGACAGTCCTGCCAAAAATGCCCCAATTATGGCTTCGATACCCGCCAATTCTGCAAGAACAGCTCCCAAAAAAACCATGACCAGAACAAATATATACTGAGACACGTTATCTTCAAATCGTTTGAAGAACCAACGTGCTATAATTGGAAATACGAAGATCACGATTAAGCCAAATATCAAAATGGAAATAGTAAGCCTTACCCAAAATTCCGTATTGACCTCCCCTGCCGACATTCCAACAATTACAGCAAGCACTAATAAAGCAAGTGTATCGGTGATCATGGTGCCTCCCACGGTAATATTTACAGCCCTGTTCTTTGCTACTCCCAGTTTACTTACCAGGGGATAAGCTATTAAGGTATGTGAGGCAAACATACTGGCAAGCAAAACTGAAGTCATGACAGAGAATTCCAGCACGTAATATCCGGCCAGTGTCCCCAGGGTCATAGGGATGAGGAATGTATAGAGCCCAAAAACAATACTTTTCTTGCTGTTCTTTTTAAAATCTGCCAGATCTATCTCCAGGCCGGCAAGAAACATAATATATAGCAATCCTGCTGTACCCGAAAGGATGATGCTACTATCCCTTTCCATTAAGTTAAATCCATTAGGACCTATTACCGCTCCCGCGATTATAAGACCCAGCAAATGTGGGATCTTGATCTTGTTCAGAATAATGGGTGCAAAAAGGATGATCACAAGGATCAACAGAAATTTCAGTACCGGATTGGTGAGGGGAAGGGTAGCATCGTATATATTTAAAAGGAACATTCTAAGTATTTTTGGGGTTATCCGGAATAATATTCCGCCAAAAATACAACATTTAAATAAATGAAAATTCTCAGGTATACAGGCCAAATGCTGCTGAAAATCCGGATGCTCCCAAAATGAAGTTGAAAAGAATCGAGAAATTTAATGTATAACCAAAATGTTCATTGAATTATGAACAAACCCTTTCTCGCAGAAATTATATAACCTTCTCCTGAAGAATCCGCGTTCTATCTAATCCTCTAATTCCTCCAGCTCCAGCTGGTAATCATATTGCAGATCTTCGTGTAGCGTAGAGATGCTCTTTTTTACCATTCCCAGCTGCCGTTGATAGAGATTCATAAGGGTAAGGTTATTTTTGATCGAGGGCTTAAAAATTTTTAGCTTAAGGCAGAAATAAAGAAGCAGCTCTACCTCTGTTTCCTTCTTTTGGCTATACCTGCTGTATTTTTTAATGTTACGCAGGATCTTGCGTACGCTCTTTTTTACAAAATAGAAATTCCGGGTGTTAATCCCTTTAAATTCCTCATCAATTTCTGCTTTTACCGTTTGAATATAGGCCTCTTCATCTGAAGATTCAAAAAGCATATATGTAAGCAGCTCCTTGTTTTCCTTTTTGAATTTAGCGAGCCGAAGACAGGTTTCCAGCAATTCTTCCCGGGACCTAAAGGAAAGTTCCTTTTTTAACTGACTTACGGTGGCTGCTTTCATTGTATACTGCAAATTGATTTTGAATGAAACCTGATCTTATTTTACCTCAACCACTTCAGAATATGCCATAAACGAATCCTTAAGCCTTTCGATCTTTGAATTAAAAGCTGTTGTGAAAACCAGATACTGGCATTTTGAAATGTGTTCCGGAATCCTGATAAGGTCATTGTAATCACGGGTTTTCAGAAGAAATTCTGCATCTTCCACAACAAACAATTTTAACTGACTCACATTGATTCCTGTGGCTTTGAAAAGCTTAAACAGTTTATGGGGAGTGGCGATCACAATATCAACCCCTTCATAAATTTCCCCTTTTTGCATATCAAGATCGGGTTGATCGTATGCGCTGAAGATCCGCAGATCCATATATCTGGTGAAAGACTTAAATTGCTCTTCCAGCTCAATAGCTGCTTCCTTATCCCTGACTACAATTAATGCCCGGGGAGCATCTTCAAAAGCTTCGCTTTCCAGGATCTGGATAGTGCTTATGATCATGGCCGTAGTTTTCCCACTACCCTCGGGAGCGATCCCAAAGATATTCTTTCCGCTTTTGATCCTGGAGATCACCTTTTTCTGAAAAGGTAAAGGAGTTTCATATTCAAGTCTTTCAAGAGCTTCAAGAAGAGGAGGATTTAATTTTTTGAATGACATATTGTTCAGGATCAGGATTTTTATAAGCTGCAAAGGTAATGTGCTTTGGTCAGGTACCGCTTAAATGCCTGAAAAATTTAAAGTACCCGACAACAAACGGTTACAAACGGATGTAAACGAAAACAAATAGCTACCAACCGAATAGGCTATTTATCCTCACCTAAGTTTGTCATGTTGGAATGAACAAATGATTTTCAACTGCAACAAAATCTTTAGTTATGAGCACTTTAAGAAACAAAGTACAATTAATTGGAAACGTAGGTAACACTCCCGAGATTCTCAATCTAGAATCTGGTAAAAAGTTGGCAAAATTTGCCGTTGCCACAAATGAGAGTTACAAAAATTCCAAAGGAGAAAAGATCACAGATACCCAGTGGCACAATATTGTAGCCTGGGGAAAAACCGCAGAGCTTGTGGAGAGTTATGTTCCCAAAGGGAAAGAAGTGGGCATAGAAGGCAAACTTACCAGCCGCAGCTACGAGGACAAAGATGGGGTGAAGCGATATATAACTGAAGTGATCTGTAGTGAACTATTGCTGATGAAATAGGCTTCCACAACACTTAACCTGCCCGGGATTTTAGAGATATTCTTTAAAAGCGCAGAGCAAATCTTCCCTGCGCTTCCTTTTATTTTAACGCCTCTATAGCGTTAGCCAGGTAGGCAAATGGAGCATTCCAGTTGATCGCTATTTCATTACTCGCATAACTGCAGCGGTCGTCAATATATGAAGTGGCAGGGTGCCGGTGCTGGTCGGTATAGGCATCTCCGCAACTGCTCTTGTCCTGCTGTCCCGGGTTAGGGCCTCCCGCCAATAATCCCGGAACCGGATCTTCAATATCATCTGCTTCGGAAGGACGGTGATGCGGATCTTTGGTAGATTTTTCTCCATAGCCTGTCAAAAAAGAAAATCCGGTAGCATTTCTACCTAATAGATAATCCAGGTTATCAATTGCTGCGTTCAGATATTCTTCTTGCCCTGTAGCATAATAGGCATTTAGAAGAAGTATTCCCTGATTGGCAGCAACCGAATTACTCCCCCACGCAAAGTTGGAATCTTTAGCACCCATAGGTGTTCCATAGGCAGAATTATTTGAATATTTTACCAACTCATCTGCCATTTCAGTGACTTTTTGAATCACAGCTTCTATATCTACCAATTCACTATTTTCTAAATTATCCCTGTTTCGAAGCAGGGAATATAAGGCGAGGGTATTTACCTTCGGCCAGGTGGGAACGCTGAAGGATGTGTGCATAACACTATCTATTTTACTTGCTTTATAATATTCTTCATTACCCGTGGTAATAAAAAGTTCTGTCGCAGCCCATTGAAATTCGTCGTCAAATGTACCGTCACCGTAAGCACCTGTATTTATTGCGGGATCCTTCAATGTTTTTTGATCATAGACTACCTCAGGATTTTGTTTAGCCCATGTATAAGCTCTTTCACTCATCACCATTAATGAATCTGAAAGCCCCGGAAATTTAGATTCGTATTTACTAAAGATCCTGGCTCCCTGAGCAGTTACCGCAGAAAAATCAAGTGTAGCCGCTGTACTTTTCTGTACTACCCAACGCACATTTGTTGCATCTTCCGGCATCACAGCACCTTCAAATTCTGCCGTGGTCAATTTATGGTAAACCCCTCCATCCTCATCTTGCATCCTCATCATCCACCTCAGGTTGTAAAGCGTTTCATCCAGAATGTCGGGAACAGCATTTCCGGTTTCAGGGATATTGAGGTTTAGCGTATCCATATATTCAGGAAAATCTTCATAGAGCGAAAACAAGGTGCCCATGGTAATTCCGCTGTTGACAATGTATTTGTTATAATCTCCTGCATC
>JAGXIL010000097.1 GCA_024635655.1 Gillisia sp.
AAGCCATGAATGTGGACTATGTAAAAATGTATGACGGAAATCTCACCAAAGAAGCATTTTACAATATCATAAAAGCTGCCGAAAAACGCGGACTCAAAACCACGGGTCATATGCCCTTAACAGCAGATTTTCTTGAAGCTGTTGAACTGGGGCTCGATGGGGCAGAACATATGTATTATCCCTTAAAATCAACTTCTCCTGTTGCAGACAGCCTCACCGAACTCGGTTTAGGTTACGGAATGATCGAAACCATTATTGATACCTATGATCCGGAACTGGCAAAGGAAGTCTTTGCAAAAATGAGTGCTGAAGACGTATATGTAACTCCAACTCTTCATATAGGAACTACCTTATCTGAAATTCTGGATAAAGATCACACGCAGGATTCTTTGCTCAATTACGTGGGCAGTGGAATCCAGCAAACCTACCGGGGAAGAATTGAAGGTGCTAAAAGGGCTAAAGCATCGGGAAGTGCGATGCGTCAAAAAATGGAAGATATAAGTGCCCGCATGATCAAGCCAATGCACGAAGCGGGAGTGAACCTGCTTGCCGGCTCAGATAGTGGGGCTTTTAATTCTTATGTTTATCCGGGGGAATCCTTGATTGGAGAACTCAAATCTTTTGTGGAAGCCGGCTTGACCCCGCAGGAAGCATTAATTACCTCGGTTATAAATGGGCCCGCTTTCTTTGAGGTGCAGGATCATTATGGGGGAGTAACGGCAGGTAAAGCAGCCCATTTGATCCTGCTCAATAATAATCCGTTAGAAAATCTGGATCATCTGGATGATATACAGGCGGTAATCAAGGGTGGAAAGATCTACAATCGTTCAGATCTTCAGTCTTTAATGGCAGCTGAAAATTAAAATCACCTGGTAGGTTTGGGAGAAGCTATTGCTGCTGTAAAAGGAAAGTTAATTAACAAATTTGAAACTTTGCTTCAGCTCAAAGGCTCTACTTTTATTGAAGAACTTTTAGTTTTCAAGTAAAATTCAGGATCACCTGTACAAAAATACGGAATGACACAAATTGAACATTTTGATGTAATTATCATAGGAGGCAGTTATGCAGGGCTATCAGCTGCAATGAGCTTAGGGAGGGCCCTTCGGAAAGTATTGATCGTCGACAGCGGAAATCCCAGTAACAAACAAACTCCGCAATCTCATAATTTCTTAACCCGCGACGGGGAATCTCCTGCGGAAATTGCCTCCAAAGGCAAAGAGGAGGTGATGAAATATCCTTCCGTCAGTTTTCAGAAGGGCAGAGTGACTGCAGTAACAAAACCGGACGATTATTACAATGTACAAACAGAAGCCAACGGGGTCTTTTCCGGAAGGAAACTGATATTTGCCACCGGGGTTCTGGATATCATTCCCGATATGGCCGGATTTGCAGAATGCTGGGGGGTCTCTATCCTTCATTGTCCCTATTGCCACGGATTTGAATTTAAGGGTGAAAAAACCGGGATCTTCGGAAATGGGGAATCGGGTTATGAGCAAACCAAATTCATCTCCAACTGGACCAGCGACCTGGTATTGTACACCAATGGAGAATCAACCCTGAGTAAAAAACAGGCCAAAAGACTGAAGAAGAACAATATCGAGATCGTGGAGAAGGAGATCCAGGGGTTTGAGCATGAAAATGGCCAGATAAAAAATATTGTTTTTAAAGATGAGACAAAAGAGCCTTTAAAAGCGCTATATGCCTCTCCTGAAGTAAAACAACAAAGCGAAGTACCCAAAGAGCTGGGATGTGATTTTACCGATCATGGCAGGATTGAAGTAGACCTGTTCCAAAAAACCAACGTTCCCGGGATCTATGCTGCAGGAGACAATTCCAGTATGGGAAGAGCGGTTTCTGTGGCAGTATCCGCCGGATCTGTAGCAGGGATGATGATTAACAAAGAGCTGGTAGGTGAAGAATTTGAGGCAAAGAACGGAAAAAGCTAAGCAGCAATAGTTGGTAAAAAATTATAAGAATTCTGTTGTTTTTCTTTCCGGTTCTCCCGCCCAAATTATGTATCTTTAAATAGGCCTTTAACCTTAAAAACGTTCCTATGAAAAATTTCTACCTAATTTTTATTCTGGCTATGGTTTCGGGATGTAGTACTACCGTAAAAGATCCCGACGAAACAATAATGAGGATAAATAGTCATACTGTAGATTGTGTGGGCGGCGTAATGGAGGGGAAATGCCTTCTTGTGCAGGAGGGGGATATGATAGGATCAGAAGACTGGGAGTATTTTTATTTTGAGGACAGTATTATTGGTTTCGAATATGAACCCGGATACATCTACAGTATTGTGGTTAAGAAAACCACAATTCCCGATCCGCCGCAGGATGGTTCTTCTATTAAATACGAACTCGTACAAATAATTTCCAAGGAGAAACAGTAAATCCCTAAAAGCATAATTCCGTGATCTTATTTTATCTGTAAGGAAAAGTAAAAATACACATCTAAGTTGGGTAGCATCTACAGAGCGGGTTTAAAAAAAATCCTGCTTAACTTGCGAAAAAAAAGAATTAGCTTTTGCCAAGACCCAAAACATCGTTAGAACCCAATAAGATCAACTTTAGGGAAAGTTTTGCATCCCTTAAATTTGTTCCCCGTTTTTTTAAGGAGATCAGAAAAGTCAATCCCATGCTTTTCTATACCAATGTGCTTTGCCGTATGGTAAATGCTTCCCTGCCCGTTTTGATGTTGTGGGTGGGAAAACTAATCATAGATGAGGTGGTTTTGCAAATCGCTGCCGATGTGAAAGACCTGGACCGGCTTTGGATCCTGGTGGCAGCAGAATTTGGCCTCGCTGTTATATCTGATCTTATTAGCCGTGGGATCAGCCTGAGTGACGCTTTGTTGGGAGATCAGTACTCTATAAATACATCTGTAAAGATCATTAAGAAAACTTCAGAAATAAATCTGGATCAGCTGGAAGATTCTGAATTTTACGATAAGCTGGAAAGGGCAAGGCAACAAACTACCGGCCGGGTTGGGCTTATGAGCAATATTCTTACCCAGGGAGAAGATATCATTGTGATCCTCACCTTGTTGGGTGGGGTCGTGGCTTTTGAACCCTGGCTTATCATCTTACTCGTTGTCTCCATTATCCCAACAATCATTAATGAGATCAAATTCAGCGGCACCAGTTACTCCCTTGCCAGGAGCTGGACACAGGAAAGGCGGGAGCTGGATTACCTACGGTATGCCGGGGCCAGTGATGTCACCGCAAAGGAAGTAAAGCTGTTTGGGCTTTCAGATTACCTGGCCGCGCGGTTCAAAGGCCTTTCAGATAAATATTATATCCAGAGCAAGAGCCTGGCCAAGCAACGGGCCGGCTGGGGATCATTTTTTAACGTGATAGGTACATCTGCCTATTATGGGGCATATGTGTTTATAATCTTTAGAACGGTGGCAGGAGTTTTTACCCTGGGTGACCTTACCTTTCTCTCGGGTTCCTTTAACAGGTTGCGATCCAAATTACAGGGATTCTTTACCCGCTTTACCCAGATCACAGAAAGTGCATTGTATCTCCAGGATTATTTTGAATTCTTGGACCTGAAATACAGCACTGTTGATTCTGAAGACAAACTTCCCCTGCCTGAAAAGATCAAAACTGGATTTGACTTTATAAATGTGGGCTTTAAATATCCAAAGTCGGAAAAATGGGTGGTGCGCCATATTAATTTTCAGCTTAAGGCAGGAGAGAAACTTGCCTTTGTAGGAGAGAACGGTGCCGGAAAAACTACCCTTATAAAATTGCTGCTTCAATTTTATGAGCCTACTGAAGGGGAGATCCTGCTGGATGGGGTCCCTATAAAAGAATATGATCAAACCGCTTACCAACAATATTTCGGAGTCATTTTTCAGGATTTTGTAAAATTTGAGCTCACCCTGAGGGAGAATATCGCGATGGGAGAAATTGAGGAGATCGGGAATCAGCCACGAATTGATAATGCTGCCCAAAAAAGCCTTGCTGATGAGGTTATAGCCGGGTTGCCCCGCGGCTACGATCAACAGTTGGGTAAAAGATTTAAGCAGGGAAAGGATCTTTCAGGAGGGCAATGGCAAAAGATCGCCATAGCCAGGGCCTATATGAAAGACGCAGAGGTACTCATCCTGGATGAACCCACTTCGGCTTTGGATGCCCGTGCAGAGACAGAGGCCTTTAACAGGTTCATCAAACTTACCGAAGGCAAAACAGCAGTCATTATCTCCCACCGATTCAGTACGGTAAGAATAGCCGACAGGATCATGGTATTAAAAGACGGGGCGGTGCTGGAAATTGGCACCCACCACGAGTTGATGTTTAACGATAAACTTTATGCCGAATTATTTAATCTACAGGCAGCAGGTTATCAATAGGAATTGCAGGAGGTAATTAATAATTGGTTTGAGTATAAGGTGTATATCCGAAATTTTCTGTCTAGTAAATCTTAAAATGTCTCTTAATTATGTCCCATCACAGCGTTAAAAACTTCATTTAAAAATCAATTTTTATTATTTTCCAGAGAACCTAAATCGGAGAATGATGAAAACAATTATAAGATTTGCAGTCGTGATCTTTTCTGTAGCTATGTTGTGGTCCTGCGGCACAGATAATGATGATCAACAGACATCCGGCGAGGCTGCCACTTTTGAGCTTTTTCTTGAAAACGGTACCGATGAGGAGATTGAAATATTTTTTCAGGGCAGTGAAACAGATGCAGAATTTGAAAGCCGTGGAATTATAGACGCAGGTGCCCATCATATAATTTCCAATGTAAGCGTGAGGCAAACCTATGTGGTAAGGGCTTCGTTCGTGGGAGATGGGGTTGAGGGATATTTTTATGAACAAACCATCAATCAAACCAGCCCCACAGATTTGATACTTGTTATTAATGAATAAAAACCGGCATTTGCCGGGTATATAGAAGGGGCATAAAAAATGTATTTTTTTTATGCCCTTTGAAGTTCTGTGAATAAATATTGATAAAAGACGTACCTTAATTTTACCTTAAAAAATCAGGAATAAGTACATTAGCAGGAATTATAAATCTTTAGATCTTGGCCGCCAAAAAAACAAAAGAGACAACTCCTTTAATGAAGCAATACAATGCTATCAAAGCAAAGTATCCCGATGCTTTATTGCTCTTCAGAGTGGGGGATTTTTATGAAACTTTTGGGGAAGATGCCGTTAAAACAGCCCGCATTGTAAATATAGTGCTAACCAAAAGAGGTAATGGCAGCGAGGAAGAAACAGCCCTTGCAGGTTTCCCGCATCACGCCCTGAACACCTATTTGCCAAAGCTGGTAAAAGCCGGCCTTCGGGTAGCTATATGCGATCAGCTGGAAGATCCAAAAATGACCAAGACCATCGTGAAACGCGGGGTAACAGAATTGATCACTCCCGGAGTTTCCATGAACGATGAGGTTTTGAACAGTACTTCCAATAATTTTTTATGCGCCATTCATTTCGGAAAGAAGATGATGGGGATTTCTTTTCTGGATATCTCCACAGGGGAATTTCTTACCGCCCAGGGATCTTCAGAATACATAGATAAGTTACTGCAAAATTTCAGCCCCAGTGAGGTGCTGGTCCAGAAGAATTTCAAGAAAGATTTTTCCGCAACCTTTGGAGATGCCTTTCACTGCTTTTACCTGGAAGACTGGATCTTTAAATACGATTATGCATACGAATCATTAAATGCCCATTTCAAGACCAAGTCCCTGAAAGGTTTTGGAATTGACCACCTGGCGGAGGGGATCATCTCTTCAGGCGCGATCCTGCATTACCTGGGGGAAACCCAACATCACAGGCTGCAGCACATAGCATCTGTTAATCGCATTGCTGAAGAGGAATACGTGTGGATGGACCGCTTTACCATAAGGAATCTGGAACTTTACCACTCCAATGCGCAAAATGCCGTTACCCTGCTCGATGTTATTGATCAAACCGTCTCGCCTATGGGAGGAAGGATGCTGAAGCGCTGGCTTGCCCTTCCCTTAAAAAATGCCGAAAAGATCAGAAACCGGCATAAAGTAGTGGCCTGGTTCCTGGAGAACAGGGAAGAGATGGAAAAGATCCGGCAACAGATAAGGAAAATAAGTGATCTGGAAAGGCTTATTTCCAAAGTGGCTACCGGAAAGATCTGTCCGCGGGAAGTCATTCACCTCAAAAATTCCCTGGATGCCATTGTTCCCATAAAGGCATTGGCCATGAATTGTCCTGAAGAATCGCTTAAGGTAATAGGGGATCAATTTCAAAGCTGTGATGTACTGCGGGCAAAGATCAAAGAGACCCTGCACGAAGACGCCCCGGTAAATATTTTAAAAGGAAATGCCATAGCCAAAGGTTTTCACGAAGAACTGGATGAACTAAGGGGCCTCGCCTTTTCAGGAAAGGAATACCTGGACGGGATGCTGGAGAGGGAAACAAAAGCCACGGGTATTTCTTCGCTAAAAATTGGCAGCAACAATGTTTACGGTTATTATATCGAAGTTCGCAACACCCATAAAGATAAAGTCCCGGAAAACTGGATAAGAAAACAAACGCTGGTAAATGCTGAGCGGTATATCACTGAAGAACTAAAGGAATATGAAGGAAAGATCCTGGGGGCAGAAGAAAAGATCCAACAGCTGGAACAAAGCCTTTTTGAAAGGCTGGTGAACTGGTTGGCCAATTACATTCAGCCGGTACAGCAAAACGCGAGGCTGGTGGCTCAAATGGATTGTTTGTGCTCTTTTGCCTGCCACGCCATAGCTGAAAATTATATAGAACCCAGCATTGATGATTCCCTGGAACTGGAGATCACCGATGGCCGCCACCCGGTCATTGAGAAACAATTACCTATGGGCGAGCAATATGTGACCAATGACCTGTTCCTGGACCGCGAATCCCAGCAGATCATTATGATCACCGGGCCTAACATGAGTGGTAAGTCGGCTATTCTAAGGCAAACCGCTTTAATAGTGCTTTTGGCGCAAATGGGTAGCTTTGTTCCGGCAAGTGCTGCCAGGATCGGGCTTATTGATAAGATCTTCACCAGGGTAGGGGCAAGTGACAATATCTCTATGGGCGAATCTACTTTTATGGTAGAAATGAATGAAACGGCAAGTATCCTGAATAATATTTCCAACAGAAGCCTGGTGCTGCTGGATGAAATAGGCCGGGGAACCAGTACCTATGACGGGATCTCTATTGCCTGGGCGATCACAGAATATCTACACGAGCATCCTGCACGTCCTAAAACCCTTTTTGCCACCCATTACCATGAGCTCAATGATATGGGAGAGACCTTTAACAGGATCAAAAATTACAATGTTTCAGTAAAAGAACTTAAAGATACTGTGCTGTTTCTTCGGAAGCTGGTTGCCGGTGGAAGTGAGCACAGTTTCGGGATCCACGTAGCCAGAATGGCGGGAATGCCGCAGATGGTCATCGCCCGTGCCAACAAGATCCTGAAGAAGCTGGAGAAATCCCATCAAATGGAAGATGCGGGGGAGATACTTCGGAATTCTGCTGAAAAAGATATGCAGCTAAGCTTTTTTAACCTGGATGATCCCTTACTCGAGGAATTAAAAGAGGAGTTGATACATATAGATATTGACACCTTAACTCCTGTAGAGGCCTTGATGAAATTGAGTGAGATCAAGAGAATGCTTGCGAGCAAGCAAAAGGCAGGGGTTTAAACCAATTCAAAGTTTAAGGTTCAAGGCTCAAAGTTGAAGATGAAGAGTTAAGAGTTAAGGTTTCAGGTTTCAAGTTTCAGTTTGACGATCAAGGGAAGGTTAAGGGGTTTGTTATGGCTTATTATTTTGCCTTGGCCTACCTGGGTAAATGGATAACTGTTTTTTTTATATAATGGAAAAGGTGTGAGGGCTGTGAGACAAGAGGTTATCGAAATTGAGGAAGTTTGGGGAAAAGGTTCGGAAAATGAGATTCAAATTTTATAAAAAAACCTTTGCCAATAGAAGAATTGTTTTAAATTTGCACTCGCAATATTGGTTGCACTCAAGCCTCAGGGAGTGAGCAAGTTCTTTACAATCGCGAAAATAGCTCAGTTGGTAGAGCGCCACCTTGCCAAGGTGGAGGTCGCGGGTTCGAATCCCGTTTTTCGCTCTGAAATAAATCCTGAGGTCGCGGGTTCTCCCGATAGCTATCGGGTCGTTTTTCGCTCCACATAAAATCCAGGCTCGGATGGTGGAATTGGTAGACACGTTGGACTTAAAATCCAATGATCAGCAACGGTCGTGCGGGTTCAAGTCCCGCTCCGAGTACTTTAAACCCTGTTAATCGCTTGATTATCAGGGTTTTTTGTTTTACATAGGCAGTGTTTTCCCCACACTTTCCCTACAATATTTTTTTTAGTGATTAGAAACCCATTTGTTGTTTCTTATTGATGCATTAATCAAAGATCGCCTGTGTTAACTTTTATATAACATTTTTTTTATCTTTACTGAAACACATAAGAGCGCAGAAGGAAGCTATATATGTTCTAATTAAAGTCTAGAATAGAGAAATAGTTAATGATCTAAGTAGCGTCGAAAGCGGGAAAAATAATTGCTTTGATTTGACTGCCGTGGATTGTGATACTGTGAAATTCTAAACATTTTAATACCTATTAAAAATCCATGCATTTAATTTCTTATGAGATAGTTCCAATCGCAGAAGTCTCCCAACTTATTGACAAGCTTTTTGAAGAGAAATATTCGCTACATAAATACCCGAAAAATAATAGTATAGTACAACTCAATAATTATTTAAACTCATTAAAGGAGGATATTTATGTTTTGGTTGAGTATCCATATGTGGATAAAGTGTATCGAGACTCCTATTACCATTACTACTCTTCGAAAAATCAGAACTATCATAGGGACTGTGTAAGGTTGTCTTTTTTTAATAAAGACATTGATAAAACTTTCTTTAGAGACGCTGAAAAACATAAGGAAATCAGAGAATCTTATTTAGGCTTTGTTGTCCTACGGCCTACTTTCCCGCAGGTTATTGGACGCTCAGTAATAGCTCCTTCTGCACTTAAAGAAAGTAATTTCAAAAGTTGTATAACTTCTGTCAGTACAACAGCAAATGGCCTAAAATTAAATGTGAAAGGTTTTCCTCATGCTTCTCAAAATTCTGAGACTATTACCTGTGCAGAAACAACAATTTGGTGCATTATGGAATATTTTGGGATGAGATACCCCGAATATACTCCTACTTTACCATCAAAAATAAGTAAAATCCTTGCAGCCCAATCTTTTGAAAGAATTTGGCCGTCAAAGGGTTTAACAGCCCAGCAGATCTCATATGCCCTAAGAGAGCTTGGATTTGGCGTTAAAGTTTATTCAAATGCTGCATACGGTAAAGACTTCCTTCAGCTACTCAGAATATATGTTGAATCCGGTATTCCAGTAGTGGTTGCTATCCAAAATGCTCAGGGTATAGGTCATGCTCAATGTGTAATTGGCAGGGCAAAATATGATGGCCCTGAAATTGACGGGTTATCTACTTTTGAAGATTTTGGCAACAATGTCAATGTTTTTGATTTTGAAACTATGACCCTGGAACATGTTTTTATGGATGATAACCATCCCCCTTATAGGGTGAGTCAACTGGAATCACCTGCTGGATTTTATTCTCAACCTGAATGGGCGGATTGTGTTATTACTAATTTTGTAGTCCCACTATATTCTAAAATCTACCTTGATGCCGGTGAGGCTAGGGCTTATGCTAAATCTATTCTGAGGCGATATATAAATAACCTAAAGATTTTAAATGATGTAGATATTGTAATGAAAGTTTTTCTAGCCTCCTCTAGGTCTTACAAAGATTATTTAAATTCTAATGCTACCCTTGATCCCGTGGTAAAAGAACTACTCCTACGTTCACCTATGCCAAAATTTGTATGGATTTCTGAGATAAGCAATAAGGAGTTATTAAAAGAAGAAAACGTTAATGGCTTCTTAATTATAGATGCAACAGCTACAAAATCACATGGATTAATTGCAGGATTGGTAGGAAAAACCTATTTTACAGAAAATTTGAACGAAATCTTACAAATAAATATATCTTTGCAGCCGTTCAAATGTTACCAAAACAATTTATCCTAAAGCCATGCAAAAATCAACAAAAGAATATTTGGAGATGCTTATCGAAGAAATGAAAGCAGATGTAAAGGTGACAATATTAGATGAAGAAACTACTGAAAAAATTTTCAGTGAAATTGAAGATGATATTGAAGGTTACCGATTCGAGAATCAACAAAGAATAAAAGATTCTCAAAAGGAAATTGCTGATGTTGTTTTTACCGCATAGAGAAATTAAGGTCGATTTTTCTATTTACCTAAACACTATACATCTAAATTCTCCCTGTCCACTTCTTTAAACCCTTCATCCTCCCTCTCAATTAATGGGTCGTACCAATCAATCTTTCCAACAGCCCAGGAGAGAAATTCATTAAATTCTTTTGTTACTTTATTTTTAGCTACTGCATCTTCCTCCATTGCCTTTAGAAATTTTCCCAATTTCTTTGTCTTGTGCCATCTCTCAGAACGGGAAAGGATTTCTTTAAATTTTTCTAACTCCTGATCTCTTTTTTCTCTAATTCTCAGTTCTTTTTCCTCTTCAATTCGTTGCTTTTCCCATACCTTTTCTAAATAGTCCTGGTATTCCTTCTCCCCTTTTGCAAATTCTCTTAACTTCTCAATCAGAAAAGAAATTTTTTCTTCAAGGGGCGTCCTCTTCGTGCCGGACCATTCTCGTGTGGAGAGACTGTGGTGGACTTTAAGAGATAAAAAGCCGGTTGGCTTTAAAATATGCTCATAACCATATGAGGTTTTAATTCTTACCCGTTTATTCTTCTCTCTAAATCTCAGCTCTATTTCCATTCCCTCAATAATTACAAAGGATCCGGAATTGGAAAATTTAAATTTATAGCCTCTTGCCTTAAATGCTTTTACAAAGGTGTCAATGATTTTTAATGCACGATTAAATTGTGAGGCAGAACCTTCAAAATGAAAAGCCCCTACATCGGATGATTCATTATCTTTAAATTCTTTGTGCCAGATTTTTGTATTTGCGTGGAATCGGTTTTTTGTCGCTTTGGTTATTGGATCAGGATTGGTTGGTTTAACTGGGATTGTTATCATCTGATGTTTTTTTGAATTTATCATTTTTTAGATAATTTAATATTGATGAAATTATACTCTGCTCATTAAGGTTAAAAAGATTTAAATTAAACTGCCTTTTGTTTCCGAAACTTTAAGAAAAATTTTAGATTTACTAACCCGCTAAAGAATTCTTCCCTACATTTCTTTGGTTTACTATAAATATTGAAAATTCGAATCAAAAGAATGAGTTATACTCCTGGTAACAATCATACTGACCTAACTTTTTTCACAAACGAACCCGGTTCCAACCTTCTTGATAGATTTCGTCGAACTCTTCAGGACACTCAATATTTTGATGTTTTAGTGGGGTATTTTCGATCAAGTGGATTTTATCAGCTTTATCAAGCTATTGAAGATGTAGAAAAAACCAGAATTCTTGTAGGCTTAGGTATAGATGAAGAATCCTACAAGACTATTAATGAATATCAAAACCAAACAGTAATGGATTTTGATTCTCATGCAAATGCTAAAAAAGAGTACCAGTCTAATCTTTTGCATGAGGTTGAGAATTCCAGAGAGAATGATCGGGAACTTGAAATAGGTTTACTAAAGTTCATCGAATTTTTAAAAACAGATTGTCCAAATAAAGAAATTGATAAGCAAAATTGGGGCAACGGGAAAAAGTTGGAAATAAAAGCATATCCTACAAAGAATATTCATGCGAAGGTATACATTAGCCGCTATCACCAGGAAGACAAGGAATATGGCTCTGTAATTACGGGTTCCAGTAATTTTTCGTTATCCGGCCTAGTCGCTAATAGAGAATTTAATGTTCAGCTTAAAGACAGAAGAGATGTAGATTTTGCTCTAGATCAATTTGAAAATTTGTGGAAAGAGGCTGTAGATATATCTCGGGAATTTGTTGATACCATTGAAAACAAGACTTGGTTAAATAACTCCATTAAACCTTATGAATTGTACCTTAAACTTATTTACGAGTACCTTCAGGAGGACATTAACCTAGAGCAAAATTTCGAATCCTTCCTGCCAAAGGGGTTCAAAAAACTTGAATATCAGGAACAGGCTGTAAGGCAGGCTATGAAAAAACTTGACGAATACAACGGTGTTTTTCTTGCCGATGTTGTAGGTCTAGGAAAAACCTTCATTACTGCGCAGCTATTGCAACAGGTAAGAGGAAAAATTCTCGTGATTTGCCCACCTGTTTTACAAGAATACTGGGAACAGAGTTTAATGGATTTTAGGGTTCCTGCTAAAGTTGAGTCGCTAGGAAAACTCGAACACATTATTAGAAAAGGTATAGAGAGATGGGATTATATCGTTGTTGACGAAGCTCATAGGTTTAGAAATGAAAATACACAATCTTATGCTGATCTACTTGATATATGTAGAGGTAAAAAAGTCATTCTCGTTTCTGCCACCCCTTTGAACAATAAGATTGATGACATTTTCTCACAGGTTAAATTATTTCAGGCACCGAAAAATTCAAACATACCCGGCCTTCCTAATCTGGAAAAATTTTTTAAAAGCCTTAAAAAAAGTTTTAGAGATCTTGATAAACAGGATCCGGAATATATTGAAGTAATGAAAAACGTTTCTCACGAAATCAGAGAAAAAGTTCTAAAACATGTAATGGTACGTCGGACACGAAAAGATGTATTGACTTATTTTAAAAAGGATATTGAAGAGCAAGATCTCGTTTTTCCTGAAATGCGTAATCCACAGAAGATTATCTATCAATATGAAGGTGAAATTGAATTTGTATTTAACAGTACCATTGAGCTTTTAGCCAAATTTCGATATGCTCGTTACACCCCTTTACTTTATTACAACAAGACTCTTTCCGAATTTGAAAAGCAGCAGCAAAAGAATGTTGGGGGCTTTATGAAGGGTATTCTAGTAAAGAGACTGGAAAGTTCCTTTTTTGCATTCAAACAAAGTGTTCAACGTTTTATCTACTCCTATGAGAAATTTATTGACATGTATGAAAAAGGAACTATCTATATAAGCAAAAAGGTTAATGTTTATGATCTCCTCGATGACGACAATCTGGATAAACTGGAAAAGGCTGTAGAAGAGGAAAAAGCACAAAAATATAATTCAAAAGATTTTAGGAAGGATTATATTGATGATCTTAAACATGATTTAAAAACTCTTCAATCCGTGTGGACCTTATGGAAGAATGTAGAAAAGGATCCTAAACTATCAAAATTCATTGAGGAGTTAAAAAAACATCCAAAGTTAAAGAAACAGAAACTTATAATTTTTACTGAATCAAAAGAAACCGGAGATTATTTATATGAACATCTTTTCCCGCAGTTTCCCGGACAAGTTATGTTTTATTCCAGTATAGGCGGAAGACATACGGATTTGAGTTTAACCTCTAAAAGAACGATTTCACGTGATATAATTACAGATAATTATGATCCCAATTCTACTGATCAAAAAGATGATATAAAAATCCTAATTGCAACAGATGTCCTTGCAGAAGGAATCAACCTGCATCGTTCCAATATTTTGATCAACTATGATTTACCATGGAACCCAACACGCGTTTTGCAGAGGGCAGGTAGGGTCAACAGGTTAGGCACTAAACACGATGATATTTACATATTTAATTTCTTTCCTACCAGCCAGTCAGATGCGCATTTAGGTCTGGAATTAAACATTACTCATAAAATCCAGATGTTCCACAATATTCTTGGTGAAGATGCCAAATATTTATCTGATGGGGAAGAAGTTGGTAGTCAGGAATTATTTGAAACCCTGAATAACAAGAAGGCTTATACCGGGGAGGATGAGGAAGGTGACTCAGAACTTAAATACCTGGAAATGATGCGTAACATACGGGATGAAAACCCCGATCTTTTTGAAAGAATCAAAAAATTACCGAAAAAAGCCAGATCAGGAAAGCAACAAGAAAAAATTGATCATGATGAATTGGTTTCATTTTTCAGATTGGGTAAGCTAAAAAAATTCTACCTCAATAGCTCAGGAGATTCCGGCGAAATAACTTTTTTTGATGCTGTAAATTTATTGGAATGTGAGCCGGAAACAAAGCGACCTCCTATTCCATCCAAAGAATATTTCCACATGCTCGATATTAACCGGTCACGTTTTGAATTGGACACTACCCAGGGAGAAGAGGATAAAACTGGAGGCGGTGGGGCCTCCAACATCAATTATATACAAAGGAGATTAAAAGAACCTTCTTTCCGAAGGTATAAAGGTTTTACTGATGCTGATGAAGAATTTATAAATGATGTAAAACGACTTATTCAACAAGGATTGCTTGCTAAAAAAACAGCTCAACGAATTAAGAAAGAATTTGAACGGGAGGCAGATCCTATCCAAATGTTGTATATACTTAAGAACAATATAAGAAGTGTAGCTATTCAGGATACAGCTGGTAGTAAAACCAACATTACAAGGGAAGTAATTTTAAATGCTTATTTAAAGAAGTAAAATGCATAAAGCGCAAGCCCAAGAATTTATAAAGGAGGTTCTTACTTCCAAATTTGATAAAGAAAAGTTCACAAATTTTGTTCGAAATATTTTGAACGACTTTGAAACTAAAGACAATTCATATAGTGGAAACTTAATTCCTGAAGCATTCCGGGATCATATTTCCCACTATAGAAGAATTGGCAGGTACGAAGATCCTGAAGGTGACCTTATGGATATACTTATTGTCCAGACAAAATCTGTTTCCAAACTGGAACGAACACGTTCTGCCCTGAGAAATTTTGTTGTAAGACATCTAAAAACCTTCGATAAAAATTATGCCTTGGTAGCCTTTTATTCAAAAGAAGATGATGGTTTGGATTGGAGACTTTCTTTAGTAAAAATCGATTATGAAATTAATAAAAGTGAAGATGGCAGAATTAAGGTTCAGGAAGATATAGTTCCTGCAAAAAGGTTTTCTTTCCTGGTAGGTAAACATGAAAATAGTTATACCGCTCAAAAACAATTGTTACCATTACTGGTAAACGATAATGTAAGTCCCAGTATAGTTAAAATAGAAGATGAAGATGGGAGTATTGAAGCTGCATTTGGTATTCAAAAGGTCACGGATGAATTTTACGAGCAATACAAGAACCTCTTCCTAAAATTAACTGAAGATAAAAACCTTACTGACACCCTTCATCAGCAGGGACTGGAGCCGGTACGATTTGTCAAAAAGCTCTTAGGACAAATTGTTTTCCTATACTTCCTGCAGAAAAAAGGTTGGTTGGGTGTTCCCCGAAATCAAAAAATGGGCGAAGGTTCAAAACGTTTC
>JAGXIL010000098.1 GCA_024635655.1 Gillisia sp.
CAGCTTTTAATTTAGAAATTGAGAATTATTATTTGATGAAAATAGCGATAATAAATTACGGCGCCGGTAACATACAAAGCCTGAAATTTGCGGTTCAGAGACTGGGTTTAGAGGCTGTTTTGACCAGTGATCCTGTCGAAATTAAGAATGCCGACAAAGTGATCTTTCCGGGAGTTGGAGAGGCTGGTAGTGCGATGAGAATGCTGAGATCTACCGGATTGGATCTTCTAATTCCTACCTTGGAACAACCGGTTTTGGGAATTTGCCTCGGAATGCAGTTGATGTGTAATTCTTCAGAAGAAGGAAACACAGAAGGCCTTGGTATTTTTGATGCCCGTGTGGTGAAGTTTAGAAATGGACTTAAAGTTCCGCAGATAGGCTGGAACACCATATATGGATTGGAATCAGATCTTTTTACCGGAGTTCGGGAAAATGAATATGTGTACCTGGTGCACAGTTATTATGTCCCGGAGTGTAAGGAAACTATTGCCTCTACAGAATACGGGGTAGAATATACCACGGCTATTAAAAAGGATAATTTCTATGGGGTTCAGTTCCATCCCGAGAAAAGCAGCCATGCCGGTGGGGAAATACTCAAAAATTTCCTGGACCCTTCTATTTTAAATAAAGAAGATATTCCTAATCAGGAAAAGACAACAAGACAATTATAAAATTTCTTACAGCGCCCTGGAAAAGAGAACCAACAGCGCTAAGTTTAAAACTTAACTATGCGAATTATACCGGCAATTGACATCATCGATGGGAAATGTGTAAGATTATCTAAAGGTGATTACAGTACAAAGAAAGTTTATAATGAGAATCCGCTTGAGGTGGCAAAAGAATTTGAAGCCCACGGAATCCAGTACCTGCATTTGGTAGACCTGGACGGAGCCAAATCAAAGCATATTGTCAATCATAAGATCTTAAATCAAATAGCTTCTAAAACCGGGTTGAAGATAGACTTTGGCGGAGGATTAAAAACCGATAAAGATCTGGAGATCGCATTCGAAAATGGTGCAAGGCAGGTGACCGGCGGAAGTATTGCCGTTAAAGATCCGGAAATGTTCAGGTCCTGGTTGACAAAGTACGGTAACAACAAAATTATTTTGGGAGCCGATGCCCATAATGAAAAAGTGGCCATTAGTGGTTGGCAGGAAGAATCAAAAGAAGAGCTTATTCCCTTTATCAAGAAATACCGGAAGGAAGGTGTTAACTACGTGATTTGCACAGATATCTCTAAGGATGGAATGCTGGAGGGCCCGTCTTTCGAACTGTATAACCGGATACTTGAAGAAACACTTGAAGATGGAGAACCTATTCACCTTATTGCTTCAGGTGGAATTTCTCACTTCGATGAGCTTCCGAAACTCGAAGAAATGGGTTGTGAAGGAACTATTATTGGTAAAGCTATATACGAGGGGAGAATTAGTTTAAAACAACTGGAAAGTTACATATTAAGCATTTAAAGTCTTTACAATTAAAAAAAGCAGAAACATCTATAAATATGCTTACAAAAAGAATAATCCCCTGCCTGGATATAAAGAACGGCAGAACTGTAAAAGGAATAAACTTCGTGGATCTTCGCGATGCGGGCGATCCTGTGGAGCTGGCGGGTATTTATGCTGAATCGGGGGCAGATGAACTGGTTTTTCTGGATATTTCGGCTACTGAGGAAAGAAGAAAAACTTTGGCTGATCTGGTGCTTCGGGTTGCTGAGAAGGTAAATATTCCATTTACAGTTGGCGGGGGGATCTCCTCTGTAGAAGATGTGGATATTCTGCTTCAGAACGGAGCTGATAAAGTGTCCATCAATTCTTCGGCAGTTAAAAATCCGCAGCTCATTAATGACCTGGCAGCGAAATTTGGGAGCCAGTGTATTACGGTTGCTATAGATGCCAAGCAAATTGACGGGGAATGGATCGTGCATTTGGTAGGAGGCAAAGTCCCAACGGAGCTAAATTTATTTGATTGGGCAAAGGAAGTGGAACAACGTGGAGCAGGAGAGATCCTCTTTACTTCCATGAATAATGACGGCACCAAAGATGGCTTTGCCAATGAAGCTTTAGCACGGTTATCAACAGAGTTGAACATCCCGATCATCGCCTCAGGCGGGGCAGGAAATATGCAACACTTTTGTGATGCTTTTGTTGAAGGCAAGGCAGATGCTGCCCTGGCAGCCAGTGTGTTCCATTTTAAAGAAATTGAGATCAGGGACCTGAAAGAAGAATTGAGAAGCAAAGGGATTTCTGTAAGGCTTTAAGGTTTTGTTTTAAATAGAGAGGCTGTAAATCTTCGATTTGATTCACATCCCTGCTTTACCGGGGTAAGAAAGAAAACAAAATCATTCGTGCATTCGTGGCTAACCTCTAAGGAGAAAATTAAATCATTCGTATCTAACCATACAGCACAAAATATATAAAAATGAAAATAGATTTCAATAAGAACAACGACGGATTAGTACCTGCGATCATTCAGGATAACAGCACTAAAAATGTATTAATGCTGGGTTACATGAACGAAGAAGCATTTTTAAAGACAAGTGAAACCAATAAAGTAACTTTTTTCAGCAGGACTAAAAACAGGTTGTGGACCAAAGGAGAAGAAAGCGGAAATTTTCTTGAGCTGGTGAGTATTAAGAATGATTGTGACAGCGATACGCTTTTGATCATGGTAAACCCAACCGGACCCACTTGTCACAAAGGTACAGATACCTGCTGGGGAGAAAGTAATAAGCCCCATTATGGTTTTATTTCTGAAATGGAAGGTGTTATTGAAAACCGGAAAAAATTAAGTGAAATAGCCCCGGAGCTGAGGGAAGATCAATCAAGTTATGTGGTTTCTCTTTTCGATGCCGGAATCAATAAGATCGCCCAGAAAGTGGGAGAGGAGGCCATAGAAACCGTGATTGAAGCTAAAGATGACAATGCTGATCTATTCCTGAATGAAAGTGCAGATCTTCTTTTTCATTATCTTATCCTTTTACAGGCAAAAGGCTTTAGTATGAAGGATATAGTGAAGGTTCTTGAAGAGCGGCATTAATGAAAAAGGGTTGTTTGAACCCGATTAAATCGGGTTCAAAAAACCATTAATTTTTATTTATAGTTATTGGCTGAAAAAGTTGCTACCTCGTGGTCGTTTTCCACGCTGCTTCCCGAAACTCCAATGGCTCCAATGATCTCGCCGCTGTTATCCTGAATCAGAACACCACCCGGAAAAGTTATAAGCCCATTGTTTGAATGTTCAATGTTGAACAATGGCTCTCCCGGTTGAGATAATTTGCCTATTTCACCGGAATCCATATCAAAGAATCTTGCTGTTTTAGCTTTTTTAAGAGCAATATCTGCAGAACCCAGCCACGCACCATCCATGCGCCCAAATGCGGTTAGATTTGCACCGGAATCTACAACGGCAATATTCATTTTCACTCCCAGTTCATCAGATTTTCTTGTTGCTGCTTCAATAGCATTTTGTGCTTGTTGTAATGTAATATTCATATTTATTTAATTTTTTGGAAGCTACAAAGAATGAAAAAGTCCTGAGCATCTTTATGAGTAAAATAACATGGGTTTAATGTTATCCCTTAATTTTTCCAGGAGCCCAATTTCCCTGCCTGGTAGTCCTGGTAGGCCTCATCAATTTCTTCCATTGTATTCATAACAAAGGGACCTCTCGCGACCACCGGTTCATTGAACGGCTGCGCATGTCCAAACAATAAGGTACTATCTGCCAGGGCTTCTATATTTAATGTTTCTTGGTTGTTTTCGAATTCCACCAGGTGCAAGGCCTTTGCCGATTCTCCATTTACCTTTAACTCTCCTTTGATAACATAGAAAAAGATATTATGTTCCCTGGGGATATTCAATTGAAGTTTTCCTGTAGTTTTGAAGTTTATAACCGAAAGATTTATAGGACTTAGCGTTTCAAAAGCTCCTTCCGTATTATTAAGCTCTCCCGAAATCACCCTTGCCGTAATTTTGCCTTCATCAAAAGCTATAGTGGGAATATCATCCTGCTGTAATCCCCGGTATGTTGGTTTTGTCATTTTTTGATTGGCAGGAAGATTTACCCACAGCTGAAGTATCTCCAGGTCACCTCCGAATTTTTTAAAATCATCTGAAGAAATTTCTGCGTGTATTAATCCGCTTCCGGCAGTCATCCATTGTACGCCTCCGCTGTAGATTACGCTTTCGTTTCCGCTGGAATCTTTATGAGAAATATCTCCTTCAAGAATAAAAGTGACTGTTTCCATGCCTCTGTGGGGGTGAGGCCCAAAGGGTAATCCGTTATTGTTTGGCCCATAGGTTTGTGGCCCGTGATGATTTAAGAACAAAAAAGGATCTATCATTTGTAGATCCCCGGTAGGCATAGGGGAGTAGGTAACAAGATCTGCAATGGGACGATATTCGGCTTTATGAATTTTTTTTATACTGCGCATAACTTCGGTGTTTTTCCTTTTAAAAGTAATTACAAGATAAAAAATTATTACCTCAAAAGCGTAATAAGCCAAGGCCTCTTTTAACTATAATTAATGAAGAAATACAAAAAGGGAGACTTAAAACTTTGTGCATAAAGTTTAATGGCTCAATTTTTAAATGTGGCACTTTCAGGAGGTGGAAAGAACAAAACGAACAGGCTATTCCTTGTTCCTTACGTATATAAGTTTGAACCTACCTTTTTGATTTTCCCGTGACTCTATTTCAAATTTATCAATAGAATTGATCATGGGAGTTAATTTTTGGAAGCCGTAGTTACGGGAATCAAAATTGGGCTGTTTCTTTTGGAGCAGGCTTCCTACATCGCCCAGGAAAGCCCATCCATCTTCATCGGCAACGTCAGATATGGTACTGGAGATCAATTTGACTACTTTAGGAGTTATCTTATCAACATCTTCTTTTTTGGGTTTTCCCTTGCTGGTAGCTTCCATTCCTGTTTCCCTACTGCTGCCTTTCAAAATCTCGATATATATAAACCTGTCGCAGGCAACAATAAAAGGTTCGGGGGTCTTTTTTTCCCCGATCCCAATTACATTTTTTCCGGCTTCCCTTAAGCGGGTGGCAAGTCTGGTAAAATCACTGTCACTGGACACCAGGCAAAAGCCATCTACTTTATCTGAATATAAAATATCCATGGCATCTATGATCATAGCGGAATCTGTAGCATTCTTGCCCTGGGTATAGCCATATTGCTGGATGGGGTTTACTGCATTTTCCAGTAAAACCGCCTTCCATTTTGCAAGGTGGGGTTTGGTCCAGTCTCCGTAAATTCTTTTGATCGTAGGGTTCCCGTATTTCGCGATCTCTTCCATCATCTCTTTAATATACGCAGAGGGAATATTATCCCCATCAATTAATACTGCCAGTTTATTTTCCATATGCTATTTCTGTAATAATTTTTAAAGATAAAATTTTTAATGATAAAAGGCGGCAAAATGCCGCCTTTCCTATAGTTGGTAAGCATTAATTAATAATTGTATCTCAGCAGGGCGTTCATTTTAGATTCTTTCTCTGGCATAAATGCAGATTCGAGTAAGAAGACTGAACCTCCCTGTTCAATAACCTTTTTTGCAGCCAGATCCATTAATGAAGTATTTTCTTCAGTATGCTTATCATCAGTTTTTACCACAAGATCCTTTTCATCGTATGTCCCAAATATGTCTTCCCTGTTTTGCAGGAATAAAGTATCAACCTTTCCTTCATAAATAGCGGGGAGTATGTCTGAAACCAGGGAAATAACCTTATCTCTCGGCTGCTCGTGATACTGCCTGATCTTTTCATTTTTTACCTGATCAAAAAATGGTTCCAGTTGCTCCACTGCTTTTTCATGAAGATCAAACATACTTCTGTAGTCCTGAGGATTACCTGGAATACATTTATCGTATAGGTTTTTATAAGTATTTGCTTCCTGATAAATTGGGAACAGATAATCCTGGCAAGCTACTACCAAAGGCACATTTTCATCATTTAAAATTGTATCCAATCCTTTATCTACAGCTCTGAAGAACCTCAAAAATTCGTTCTTTCGGTCCCTGTTCGCAGCATCATAACCATGTTGCGTGGAGACGCCATTTGGATTAGCACCCAGATTATTTTTTTGAGTTTTGTGTTTTCTGTTTTTTTCTTCGTAATCGTATCCTACCCTATCCTCAAGTCTGTCCGGGGTAATATCATCAATTTTCACTTTACCAACGCTGTATCGGGTGGCTTCATATAAAGCTACTTTATCAATTTGTAGTTCCAATAAGTAGAACCTCCCGTCTCCGGTAAAAATAGGAGCAAGGGGTTTTAAATAAAATTCTTTGCTTATATATGTATGAGCTTCAAAATTAATAGGCAAGGTATATTTTCTCATTATTCCTTCGGAAGCAAAGACTGCCAATCCATCAGATTGATGTCTCCAGAAATCCTTGTCATCTATAAGGTTTACTATTGGTTCTCCTATAACATCTATTCTTTCATCGGGAATACCCTGCTTCGAAAGCTGCTTTTTTACTGTTATCCACTGAGATTTCAGGTGCAGGGAATCTTTTTCTTCAAGAACTTCTTTTCCCGCACGCGTGGTGGGAATGAAAATGGAGACACAGATATTATTGTTAAATTTTGCTAAATCTAAAAATTCCTCTTTACTTATAATTGACATTTTAAAATAATTTTCCGTTGAGAACAAATTTGATTATCAGTTGGTTAAGCTCTTGTTCAAAACAATTAATAATGTGTTTAAGTTAAGCTGATTTGGAACAATTTCAAAGATGACCAGAGGGAGATACTGCTAAAACTTTCTTAATTAATGTTAGGGAAAGTATATATTTAAACTTAAATACATGTGTGGAAAACCTCGCTTTAATGAATTATACGATATTGTTTCTAAGAAGGAGGGGAGAAAAAATCACCCCAATTCATCATCCGGCTCCACGTGTATGAGCACGTCTACAATCTCGGGTAATGTTTCAAGGATCTGACTTTTTACCAAATGAGCAATTTCATGACCTTCTTTGACACTTATCTCAGCATCTACAGCAATATGAAGATCTACAAGGAAAGTCATTCCGGTTTTTCGCACATAACATTTTTCAGTTTCTACCACTCCTGGAACTGCTTCAGAGATTTTTCGAATATCTGAGATCATATCATCATACATATGTTCATCCATCACCTCTCCCAGGGCGGGGCGCAGGATCAAATAGGCGTTGTAGAGTATAAAACCAGCGGCGAAAAGGGCTGCCCAATCATCGGCGTTTTCATAGCCTTCTCCCATTACTATAGCAATAGAAATTCCAATAAAGGCCATCAAAGAAGTTATGGCGTCACTCCGGTGATGCCACGCATCGGCCTTTAAGGAGGAGCTTTTTGTTTCCTTGCTCTTTTTGGACACTACCCTGTAAAAATATTCTTTAATAATTATTATTACAGCCAATACAATAAGAGTAAAAGGTTCAGGGGTTTGGTGTGGGGTCCGGATGTGTTTAACACTTTCAAAAGCTATAACTGTGGCAGAAACCACAAGAAAGCCTACAACTAAAAAGGTAATTAGAGGTTCTGCTTTTCCATGGCCGTAAGGGTGATTCTCGTCTGGTGGTTTACTGGAATATTTAAGCCCCAGGAGAACCAGGGTTGAAGAGAAAACGTCTGTAGTAGATTCAATGGCATCAGCAATCAACGCATATGAATTTCCAAAGATCCCGGTAAGTGCTTTAATGATTGCGAGCAATAAATTTCCCGCAATACTTAAATAAGAAGTTTTAATGGCTTCTCTGGTATTTAAATTCATCAGGTGTAGAGGATCTTTGGTAGATAAACAAAGTTAACAGGTATAATTTTACTTCTGCTCTTTTTTTACATAAATAAGAAGATAGGTAGTCATAACCTCCTCCTGATTGATAAATTGCAACGAGTTATGCAGATCTTAAGGAAAGTCACAAACTATCTTGTGCAAATTTGGATATGGAAAAGAAAATTCCCATTATTTCTCATTCCACCACACTACAAAGAAGCGTTCAAATTCCCCATCTACTTTTTTCATCCAGATCAAAGGGGATTTTTTATTTTGGAACAGCGTAAGTATTTGTTTTTGAATTTGGAAAAAATCTATCCATTCTTCCTGATGTTTTGGGTGCATTGGCCAATCAGGCTTTTTAGGAGCATAAAATTGGTTATGGCCATATGTTTCCTGATCAAAATCCCTGAAATGAATCCAGTATCCGGCAATA
>JAGXIL010000018.1 GCA_024635655.1 Gillisia sp.
ACCTGCATCCTGCAGGCAGGATCGATCCTGACGTTGGTGGTGTTTAAAAAGAAAACGTCAGTTCGAGTAGCCTTTTTTGAGCTTTTTCAGCGAAAAAAAGGCGTATCGAGAACCTTATAAAATTCCGTACATCTAAGGGTCCCGATAATTTTTCCCTTCCGTTATCGCTTCAGATAAAAACATTTGCCTCCTGCAGCCGGGCTCGGCGTGAAGTTGGTAGTGATTAAAAAGAAAACGTCAGTTCGAGTAGCCTTTTTTAAGCTTTTTCAGCGAAAAAAAGGCGTATCGAGAACCTTAAAGTTCCGAACATCTAAGTATCTAGATACTTTTTCCCTTCCGTTATCGCTTCAGTTAAAAATACCTGCATCCTTCAGGCAGGATCGATCCTGACGTTGGTGATGGTTAAAAAGAAAACGTCAGTTCGAGTAGCCTTTTTTGAGCTTTTTCAGCGAAAAAAAGGCGTATCGAGAACCTTATAAAATTCCAAACATCTAAGTATCCGGATATACTTTTCCCTTCAAAGGAGAATATGTAATTTCGCGAAGTGTCTTTACATTTAATTAATTTAAATGATTCAATGAGTATATTTATAAAGGAAGCCTGTGTAGAAAACCTTTCTCAAGCCATTATGGCACATAAAAAAGGTGCCGACAGGATCGAGCTTTGTAGCCACCTCGAGGTGGGTGGTTTAACCCCTTCAGAAAAACTTATTTTGAAGGTTGTAGAGAAACTGGCCATTCCTGTGAGGGTAATGATCCGGCCCCGGCCCGGGAATTTTGTCTATTCTGAAGAGGAGATCGTAGAAATGAAGGCTTCTATAGAATTATGTAAAAAAGCAGGGGTAGAAGGGGTTGTTTTTGGTGTATTAAAACAGGACAACACGCTGGACTTCTTAACAATTAGGAAATTAATGGCTCAGGCCTCCCCTTTAAAAATAGTGATTCATAAAGCTATTGATGATTCAGTAGATCCCCTGGGTGCAGTTCAGGAGCTGGTAAGAATTGGCGGGGTTGATACCATTTTGACCTCCGGTGGATTTGCAATCGCTTCAGAAGGAAAGGAAATCCTGAGAGAAATGCTTAAAATTTGTAAAGCTAAGGTTCAGCTTATGCCGGCGGGAAGTATTACAAGTGATAATCTTGAGGAACTTGATCAATTCCTGGGAGCTGAAGCATATCATGGAAGAAAGATCGTTGGTGATCTGTCATGATCGAACGCAGCTTTGATCCTGAAGCTGAACTCTATTTTTTGATCCCCAAAAGCAGGGTATTGGTGCCCATGACATCTTCCAGTTTCTTCAGGTCAATGGAATTTACTTCCCTTAGGACAGTTTCAATTTCTGCCAGATGGCTATTTCCTATTCCGGCATTAAAGATCACCTCGCCTTTATCCTGAAGTAAGATGGTTATGTTATTCCAAAACGCGGGTGAAAAAAAATGGAGGGGAACATGTATATCTATAAAAATATCAATAATGATCAAGCCGTATTGAGCAGATGATCTTTGCACATATTCCAGAGCGTCTTCACATACAAGTTCCAGGGGTTCAAATTGGTTGATATTAAATTCAGTTAAAGCGATTTTGACAACAGCAGGGTCAATTTCTACAGCAGTAATTTTTCCGGTATACTTAAATTTTTTCCGCAGTAACTCCAGTACATTTCCTCCTCCCAGGCCTAATACCAGGATCTCAGAAGATTTTTCTGCCTTTGAAAGTGAGAGCCCGTGATCCAGCACTTTTTCCAGGGGTCCGTAGGAGTAATTTGCATTTTTACTATTCAATATTTTTTTGCCATTCAACCAGGTGACCTCCAATAAACCACTGTAACGGGAGCTTATTTTTTTTGTAAAGGGCCACAGGTTGTTGAATGCTTTCTTCATAATTCCTATTGTACTTCAAAGATAACAAAGCGTGTAAGAAAGAGGTAGCCGATGTGAGCTATAGCAGGAATTAATTTTTTGTCAATTAGCTGAACATCAGGAATAAAAAAGTTAAAAACCTGTTATTTAGAAATTAATTAACGCTAAAGCTGATGAATATTTTGGAAATTAATTGAAACTAAAAATTAACTAACATGAGACATGGTGTAAAAGAAACAGCCAAAAAAGGAGCCGAGTTATGGGCTGCAAAAAAAGGATTAGAATGGACAGGTAGTCTGTTAAAATGGGGAGTTATAGTTGGTTTAGGCTATTTAGCATATACCTACATTCGCGATAATCAGGATGAAATAGAGGAATCACTTTCCGATCTTGCTAAATCCTACGGGGTCAAGTAAGGGCAAAGAAAATATATCCTATAAAGCTATTTAGATCATTTTTACTGAAACTTTTTTTTTCAGTGGCGATGATCTAAATGGCTTTTTTGCGTTTTATAAAAAGAAGATTTAAAGCAAAGAAGGAAAAGAATAAGCTCACTAAGGAAAATCAATAATTTATTTATCTGTTTTCTGGTTTCCGTTTTCCGTTTTCTGTTTTTGACTTTTTCTAATGGAATTTAGGATTTGTTATTCTTGGTGCTTGGAATTCCTTTTTTTGGAATTTGGAATTTGGAATTTGGAATTTGAGTTTTGGGATTTGGAATTTATTTTTACTGTTTTTAAAGGTCTCCCGCAGAACTCGCAGAATCCCGCAGAACTTTTGAACCCTCCAGCCGGCAGGCAGGTTTGTTTTTTGGTTCTTGGTGCTTGGTGCTTGGCACTTGTTCTTATTGCTTTCTGTTTTTCCATTTTTGGATTTGTTTTTTGGTGCTTGGTACTTGGAATTTATCTTTTTGGTGCTTGGAATTTGGATATCAATTTGTAGGTCAGAAGGATATTTTATATTTTGTTGTATAACTAAAATATTCAAAATGGGATCTTTTCCGGTGAAGAGGATCGCGACCAAAATTGATACACACAACCGCCGGTATAAAAAAAATCTGCTCTTTCAAAAAAATAAATATGAAGACCCAAATAACCCTCAACGTAAACGGACAACAGCATGAGGTTAATGTTGATCCCCAAACTCCTCTGCTGTATGTATTACGGAATAATCTTGGCTTAACCGGCCCAAAATTCGGATGCGGATTATCTCAATGTGGGGCCTGTATGGTGCTTTTTGACGGAAAAGCAAACCCTTCCTGCCTGATGCCGGTAGAACAGGCTTCCAAAATGGAGATCACCACCCTGGAAGGTTTGGCCGATGAAAACGGAAATCTGCACAAGGTGCAGCAGGCTTTTATCGATGAGCAGGCGGCCCAGTGCGGGTATTGCCTTAACGGACTCGTAATTGCTTCTGTCGCCTTACTTGATGAAAACCCAAATCCTACTGAGGAACAGATCCAGGAAAGTTTATACCGAAATATTTGTCGCTGCGGGGTTCACGCCAGGGTGGTAAGAGCGGTAAAAAAAGCATCCACCACCTAATATCACCCTATGAAAACCACACGACGCACCTTCATAAAACAAATGGGATATGTGAGTATTGGATTCTCTCTGCTGGGCCCTGTTTGCCTGGGAAAAGAGGGCACCTACCCCAATGCGAATATCATGGAACCTGAAGATCCTGATCATATCAATGCCTGGTTACGGGTTTTGGAAGATGGTCGGGTGCTTATCCTCACAGGAAAAATGGAGCTGGGACAGGGAATAAGGATCGCAGTGGCCCAGGTAGCTGCTGAAGAACTGAATACCCGCCTGGATCTGGTGGACGTGAATTTAGCTGAAACGGGAGTAACTGCAAATGAAGGCTACACCGCCGGGAGCCGTTCCATTGAATCCAGTGCCATGTCAATTCGCCATGCTGCTGCGGCTGCCAGGGAAAAGATACTGAAAATGGCTTCCCAGAAATGGGATAGGCCATCTTCAGAATTGATCTTAGAAGATGGAATGATCAGTGGGGGAGATCAAAAAATGAGTTTGTATGAGCTGCTGGAAGGAAAGCAAATAGAAGAAGATATAGGGGAACCGGCAGAGATCTTTGGAAAGACTAAACGGAAAATTGTGGGGCAGCCTGTCCCGCGAAAGGATATTCCTGCAATGGTACGAGGAGAACTGGAATATGTGCAGGATCTCAAATTTCCTGATATGGTGCACGCCAGGATCATTCGTCCAAAATCCTACACTTCAAAACTGGGATCTTTAGAGGAATCCGGTCTTCAGGATTTTCCCGGATTTCTAAAACTCGTGCGCCTGGGAAGTTTTGTGGGGGTAATAGCCGAAGAGGAATACCAGGCCATTAAACTGAGCTGGGAAGTGCAGGACCGTGCAACCTGGGAAGCCGGAGAAGAATTGCCCGCAGATGTTCCATTAAAAGATTACCTGAGAACATTACCTGAAGAAACCGAAACTGAAGAGGATAAAGGAGACTGGAAAAATGCTTTTGAAAAAGCACCTGTTAAACATAGTGCAGCATATTACAAACCCTATCTTATGCACGCCGCCAACGGTCCTTCCTGTGCGGTAGCTTATTATAATGATGATAAATTGCAGGTTTGGACCCATAGCCAGGGCGTTTATCCGCTACGGGAAACTTTGGCCAATCTGCTTGAAATCCCTGAAGATGCCATTCACGTCAAAGGAGTTCCGGGTTCCGGTTGTTATGGACATAACGGCGCCGATGATGTCGCCGCGGAAGCCGCACTTCTGGCTGTTGAATTCCCGGGCAGGCACGTTAGGCTCCAGTGGATGCGGGACGAGGAGCACCTTTGGGAACCTTATGGTACAGCAATGGTCATGGAACTGCAGGCAGGATTAAGCAAAGAGGGGAAAATTGTGGGCTGGAAATACGATTTCTGGTCTGATGGGCATAGTTCCCGGCCCAACGGGGAACCCAGAACCTTTCTTCCTGCAAGGTTTTTAGACCGCGGACATGGAGTCCCCGGCCCCGGATTTAAAGGCGGGGCGGTAAGAAATTCCATGCCCTATTACACGATCGATAACTTACAAACCACTTCCCATATTTTCAGGGGGCCATTGAGAAGATCTGCCCTGCGGGCGCTTGGAGCATTTGCAAATGTTTTTGCCATTGAAAGCTTTATGGATGAGCTGGCTGATAAAGCCGGGAAAGATCCTGTGGATTTTCGCATAGAACATCTTGATGATGAGCGGGCCATTACCTGCCTGCGAAAAATTAAGCGGAATACTACAGAGGTGAATTTAGGGGAAAGGGAAGGCATAGGATATGCCTTTGCACGATACAAAAATTCAGCTTCCTATTTTGCGGTTGCCGCACATGTGTATGTAAATGATGAAGAAATTGTGCGGGTGAAGAAAATGTGGGGAGTGATCGATTCGGGGGAAACCATTAATCCCGATGGCCTGAAGAACCAAACTGAAGGCGGAATGATCCAGGCAGCAAGTTGGGCTTTACGGGAAGAAGTGCAGTTTGATAAGGATCATGTGACCAGCCGGGACTGGCATCTATACCCCATTTTTAGGTTTCAGGAGATCCCTGAAGTGGACGTTGAGGTGATTGACAGGGTAGAAGAAGATCCCCTTGGGGCCGGGGAAGCTGCACAGGGGCCTTCTGCCGCAGCTGTGGTTAACGCGGTTTTTAGCGCTACCGGGAAGAGGGTGAGGGACCTTCCGGTGAACCCGGTAGAGAAATATCTGCGATAGCACATACTTCCTAAAAAATTTATTTAGAGCGAAGTGCTATCTTATAATGCACATCAGGATCGAGTACAGGAAAAAGGCTCTGCTAGGATTCGCACGAGGATTTAGTGGTATATTCAGGAACAAAAGCAAAACAACTAAAATGAAACCGGAAAAATTTTTTTTCAAAGATGATGGCAGTATCCCGAACAACAAGCTACCCATGTTGCTCTATAAAAATGCATTCCGGGAAAGGGGAGAGGAAGGAGCTGATTGGCTGGAAGAACGTTTTGCGGAAAATAATTGGAAGAATTCCTGGAGAAACGGGGTGTATGATTATCATCACTACCACAGCATCACCCACGAAGTCCTGGGCGTATACAGCGGAAAAGCTTTGCTGCACCTGGGAGGGGAAGCCGGTGAGAAAATTGAGGTTACTGCAGGCGATATTATCGTTATTCCTGCGGGAGTGGGCCACAAGAACCTGGGGAGTGATAACTTTAAGATTGTAGGTGCCTATCCCAACGGCAGCGATTACGACATGAATTATGGCAAGGAAGGCGAACGTCCGGGAGCAGATAAAAATATTGCCTCCCTGGCTATCCCTGAAAATGATCCTCTTTTGGGGAAAAATGGGGGAGTGCCTGAAATATGGGGTGAGCTGGAAGGAGCATAAAATATAATTTTAAAGTTATTTAGCTTTAATGCAATCCAATAATAATTTTTTAGGTGTACTTTCCCGAGGCTTGCCTCGATATTTTTTTTGGAACCTGCCTGCCGGCAGGCAGGTTTGGAACTTGGAACTTGGAACTTGGTGCTTGGTGCTTGGATTTTGGTTTTTGATATCCTTGCCTTTAAAAAAATGAACTAAATAAATATATAATCTATGACCTCAAAATATCTTCTTTTTCCTATAATGATGCTACTGTTCAATTCCTGCTCCCATGCCCAGGAAAGTATTATTGCTGATGGTGCCGAATTAACATTGCTGTCGGCAGATTTCGAGTTTACCGAAGGCCCTGCAGCAGATGAAGATGGTAACGTTTTCTTTACAGACCAACCTAACAACCGCATCCATAAATGGTCTGTGGCAGATTCCACTATTTCTGTATATATGGAAAATGCGGGCAGGGCCAATGGACTATATTTTGACAATGAAGGAAATCTCCTGGCCTGCGCCGATGAGAATTCTGAATTGTGGAAGATCGAGGAAAATAAGAATGTTGAAGTTCTTGTTTCAGATTATGAGGGAAAAAGATTGAACGGACCCAATGATCTCTGGGTAGATGCTTTGGGAGGCATATACATTACAGATCCATATTACCAAAGGCCCTACTGGGAACGTACAGAAAAAGAAATTGAAAAAGAACAGGTGTATTATCTTCCCGCTAAGGGTGAAAAACTTCGCGTAGTAGCAGATGACCTGGTGCAGCCAAACGGGATCATAGGTACTCCCGATGGCAAAACCTTATATATTGCCGATATAGGAGATAAAAAAACTTACTCCTACGGCATTGCTGAAGATGGCAGCCTTGATAATAAAACCTTATTTACAAACTTAGGATCAGACGGGATGACTATTGATGAGAATGGCAATGTATATTTCACCGGAAACGGAGTAACCGTCTTCAATAAAGAAGGCCAACAAATTGAGCATATTCCCGTTGACAGGGACTGGACTGCAAATGTAACTTTTGGGGGCGCCGATAATAAAACGCTTTTCATTACCGCCATGGATTCCTTTTTCAGTTTAGATATGAATGTAAGTGGAGCGAAGTAAATTTCTGGGAATCAATCAGACCTCACAGGTTTTGGAAACCTGTGAGGTCTGGGCGTGGAGGTGTGAGAAAGGTTGAATTGTTTGAGTAATATTCCACGCTCAGGATTTTTTCTAAATATAAAAAGATCTAAAGCCAATTCATTATTCGTAAACCACATCCTTCAGAAACCATCCTTCTGCATCAACTATTGGTTTAACCGAAGATGTTACTGTAACAGGTTTTGCTGAAAGTTCCAGGCGCTGTGTTCCATCTTCCAGCTTGACGTCCATGGGGAGTGTAAAATCAATATTGGGAATTTCTATGGAGAAGCTGTTGCTGTTTATTTCCTTTACAATAATTCCGGGTACCTCTGTAGTTCTTAAAAACAGATCAAAAAATGGTTTCACATCGTAATCGGTTTTTTCTGTAATATAGAATTGAAGGTCCCTGGTCTTGACCTGGTTTTCATACGTAAATGCAGGTTCGTGGGCAAAATCCCTGATAGTTTTAAAAAAGACCTCATCTCCAAGAATATATCTTAGCGAATGAAGAACAAAGGCCCCCTTGGTATAAATTTCGCTGTGATATGCCTCATCTGAAGTTGCATTCTCTTTAATAATAATGGGAATCTCGTTAGTGATGTATTTCCCTACGTTGTTCACGTGTTGCAAATAGGCTTCCCGGCCACCGTGTTCCTCATAGAACAACCAGTCCCCATACGCACAAAAGCCCTCGTGGATCCAAAAATCTGCCCAGTCGCTTACTCCCACTTTATTCCCCCACCATTCATGGCCGAGTTCGTGGTAAAGTAAGGTGTCATAGGTAGTATCTCCAACGGTTTTATAATTATAGTTATTTCCGTAAGCATTAATGGTTTGATGTTCCATCCCCAAGTAAGGAGTTTCCACAATTCCGACTTTTTCTTTTACAAATGGATATTCCCCGAAATATTTTTCCTGTGTTCGCATGCTGAGCTCCAGAATATCCATGAGTTCTGTAAGCCTGTTCTCATTTTGCCGTAACAGGTACATCACCATAGGGACCTGATTTCCTTCAATAGTAGTGTAATTTTTAGTCTGGGTTACAAAATCCCCAATGGTAAAATTAATACCGTAGTTATTAATGCTGTAATTGGTTTGCCAATGATAGGTGGCTTTATTGTTTTCTGTTTTTTCTGAAATAAGTAAACCATTGGCGGCTACTTTATAGGAAGAAGGAACGGTAATAATGAGATCAACTCCATTATCGGGCTCATCTGAAGGATGATCTTTGGCAGGCATAAAGATCTTGCCTCCTTCATTTTGGGAGGAAAGTCCCACCCAGTGTTTTCCGTTGGCATCTTTAGCATAGGTGAAACCACCCTGCCAGGGAGGATTAACAGCTTCAGGGGTTACTCCCCCATAATTTACCAGCACATCAATTTGTTCCCCGGATTTCACCGTAGAATTTAAGGATATGAGGAGCAGATCTTCCTCTCGCTCAAAATGTGCCTTTTTCCCATTGATCTCTACAGCATTTACCTGATAATGATCAATAAGGTCGAGTTTTATATGATCTATGGCTGAAACTATCTCCAGTTTTAATTCTGCAGTTCCCTTAATGGTCCTGGCATCAGGATCTGCTTCCAGATCCAGCGTAATATGTTTAACGTCAAAAGCAGACTGGGCAGGATCCAAAGGACCTCCCCATTCCCAGTTTAAGTCCTGGGCATTGGAAAAAAACGAGCAGAAGATAAAAATGAGCAGAAAAGAAAACTTCGACATATCCATTTTATACCAAATATAGATAATATTTCCTTTTGATCTTTTCAGTTATGGGACCTGCGGGATTTAATTTGTTTTTAATTTTATTTATTCAAATTAGTCTGTTTTATTAATTCATTTCGTCATGGATTTGAATATTTTTGAACTTCGACACCTTTTGTTTTCCCGGTTAAATTAGATTTTATACAATTATTGAATATTATAAAGAAAATCAATTATGAGAAAAAAAGTGCTGGTGGCTTCAAAAAATCCTGTCAAATTAGAAGCGGTAAAAACCGGTTTTAGCAGGATGTTCCCATCAATGGAATTGGAATTTCTTAATGCTTCAGTTCCCTCCCATGTTGAGGATCAGCCTATGGATAATGAAGCTACTTTTAAAGGGGCTCTGAACAGGGCTAACAATGCCAAAAGTGCTTTTGCAGATGCCGATTTCTGGGTGGGAGTTGAAGGCGGAATAGAGCGAGCCGGAGACGAAATGGCTGCTTTTGCCTGGATAGTTATTTTATCTGCGGAAAAATCCGGAAAAGCGAGAACGGGAAGTTTCTTTCTTCCGGAAAAAGTGAGGGAACTAATCGATGCCGGGAAAGAACTTGGAGAAGCAGACGATATTGTTTTTGGACATTCGAATTCCAAACAAACCAACGGCGCTGTTGGAATATTGACTCAAAACTGCATCACCAGGACCACGCTATATTCAGAAGCTGTTGTGCTTGCCTTGATCCCTTTTAAAAATCCGGAGATCTACTAAACAAGTATCTTCTAACGAACTGCGAGTATTTTTCAGCCAAAAATAGCAGGGATCTCATCTATTTTAAAATCCCAAATTAGCGGAAGTAAATAATAGATAATAAGGCTTATTAATAAAATAGAAAATAAGTTCATCCAGATCCCCGCCTTCATCATATCGGGAATATGGAGATGCCCCGATCCAAAAACCACGGCATTTGGAGGAGTTGCTACAGGCAGCATAAATGCACAGGAAGCGGCGAGGGTGGCGGCAACCAAAAGTAAATAAGGATGAATGTTCATCGCCAGGGCCATGGGTGCCAGGATGGGAAGTAACATGGCAGTGGTGGCTAAGTTGGAAGTGACCTCGGTTAAGAAGTTCACTGCGGCAATTAGGATAAGGATAAGAAGATAGAGCGGAAGATCTTCCAGGGTTACCAGTTGTTCTCCGATCCATATCGCCAGCCCGGAAACACCAAAGGCTTTGGCTAAAGCCATTCCCCCTCCAAAAAGGAGGATGATGCCCCAGGGAATTTTTACGGCTTCTTCCCAATGTAATATCCTTTTTCCCTTTTCTTCAGCAGGGAGTACAAATAATATGATTCCGGCGGTGATGGCAATTGTGGTGTCATCTAAAAACGGAAGAATCGGGGTGAGTAAAAAAGACCTTGTGATCCAGGCGAAGGCCGTGAGTCCAAAGACGATCATCACCGTTTTTTCCTGTTTTCCCATTTTGCCTAAAGCTGCAAGTTGGATTGAAATTTCAGCTTTCCCACCCGGAAATTCTTTTTGTTTAAAATCAAACGCATAGCCGGTTAAGTATTTCCAGCAAATGATCAATAGAAAAACTGAAACCGGGAAACCCAACATGGCCCATTTTAAAAAGCTTATCTCAATGCCGTAGATTTCCTGAACTATACCTGCAAAAACCAAATTAGGCGGAGTTCCAATTAAAGTTGCAATTCCCCCAATGGAAGCACTGTAGGCAATAGCGAGCATCAGAGCTTTACCAAAGACTACATTCTCATTTTCTTTTGTATCGGGATTATCTTTAAGCTGACTAATTATTGCGGTTCCTATGGGCAGCATCATGACTGCTGTCGCCGTATTTGAGATCCACATAGACAGAAAAGCCGTGGCGGCCATGAAACCTAAAATGATGTATTTTACATTGGTCCCTATAAATTGAATAATGGACAGGGCTATGCGCCGGTGGAGGTTCCATTTTTCTATAGCGACTGCCAGAAAGAACCCGCCCATGTACAGAAAAACAAATTTATCACCGTAGGCTGCAGTGGTGGTGTTTATGTCCAGGGCCCCTGTAATTGGAAACAGAACAATAGGTAACAACGCGGTAACTGCAATAGGTACCACCTCGGTTACCCACCACAGGGCCATCCAGAGGGTAACACCCAAAACATCCCAGGCCGTCTCGGGCATGGATTCAGGTTTTCCTGTAAATTGTAATAAAATAAAAATAATGGGGCCTAAAGCCAGAAGTACAGGTTTCGCATTCCATTTCATGCAAGGGGTGCCGCTTTGGTTGAGTTAGCAATATATTAAATTCCCGGAAAGCAGGAGGGGCAGTATGCAACGGAATTAAACTTCCTAAGGTAAAAATTGTATTCCGACAGTCATAGTTTACAAAACATGGAGTTTAGCAAAACACGGGCTGTATAGAATCTCTTTCAGTCCAAATACCCGAGGCTTGCTGCATATTTTTTAATTGAACTTTGAAACTTGAAACTTAAAACTTGAACCTTGAAACTTGAACTTTAAATTTTAAACTTTGAACTTCCCTGATTAATGTTGACCGGTTTAATAAATTATTTTACCTGGGAAAGGTGTCTGCAGAATTTCCGGCGTGATCCAGCACAGCATTCCAAACCCGGAATACATTTTTATAGCAGATCTTTGCAATATCTTCATCAGTGTATCCTCTTCTTATCAGTTCCGCTATCAGGTTCGGGAAATCTGAAACATCCTTAAGGCCTTCGGGTAAAGTGTCACCCACCCCGTCATAATCAGATCCTAATCCTACGTAGTCTATACCTACTAGTTCCACCACGTGATTAATATGATCGGCTACTTTGGCCACATCTGAATACAGATAAGGATTTTCAGCATTAAACTTTTCTATTGCAGCCTGAGCAGCAGTATCTTCTTCTGTAATATTTTGTGCTTCCAGTTCAAGCCTTAGCTTTTCCCTGTTTTCATTTTTCCTCTCCTGGGATTCGGCTGCAAGAAAATCAGATCCGAAGTTGATCTGTATCACTCCTCCGTTTTCTGCCAGGGCTTTTATTAGTTCGTCAGACATGTTTCTTTCAAAATCGGGAGTGAACTTTCGAACCGAAGAATGAGATGCTATAACAGGAACTTTTGTTACTTCCATTACATCGTAGAATGCGCTGTCGGAAATATGGCTTACGTCTACCATGATGCCCACCCGGTTCATTTCTTCAACTGCTTTACGTCCAAAATCGCCTAGACCTCCGTGAGTGGCTGTGGTATCATATGAGGAATCGGAAATTTCGTTATCCTGCCCATGAGTAAGGGTCATATATCTTATTCCGCGGTCAAAAAAATATTTCACATTACTAAGGTCCCCTTCTATAGGAGCAGCATTTTCCATACCCATGGGAAGGGAGATCTTTCCCTCCTCAAAATTTCTTTCTACATCATGGGGACTTCCGGCAGCAGCAAATTTGTCCGGGTAAGTTTGATATATTGATGCTACAAGGTCAATCAAAGAATCTGCAACCGCTTTTGCCCCTCCGGTTTCCTGGTATTCTGAAGGAATGTAAATAGACATAAACGGAGCGTCAAGTCCACCCTTTTTTGCTCTTTCATAATCAAAATCTCCTTCCCCTGCATCAATGACCACATTTCCATTTTGCTGGTTGATCCTGGAAATTCCATTGTTCATAAGGCGGTAGGGTAGATCCACATGTCCATCGGTTATTATAAAAGCCTGGGCCAGGGAATCAGCCTTGCGCATAATGTCCTCTTCAGTCATAGGGGTTGATGTTTCATCTTTATTGGATTTACAGCTAAAGATGGCAAGAGCTAATATTAGGGGAAGCACTATTTTTTTCATAAGGGAATTTTTATTTAGGCGGAAGGTAAAAAAATCCTTTCTAAGGATTTCTATCTACAGTAAAAATCCGGAAAGAATTAAAATGATGAGCAGGAAATACCTATTAAAAAATAAAATAATTGAAATGGCAAAGATTTTCCGAAATAGAAAATAAAAAGGTTTTAGTTCCGGAAATTAAATAGCTGTAAAACCGTGTCGTGGCTAAATAAGATCTAATTGTGAAAGTAATCTTAAAATCAATAAAGAAGTGGTACTTTTGCCGCTTTTAATTTTTGTTAAGGATTTTGTGATGAAAGAGAATTTAGAGTTTATGAAGAAGCATTTTGTTACAGATATTTCTTCGGGTTTGGTTGTATTTTTAATTGCCTTACCCTTGTGTTTAGGAATTTCACTGGCCTCCGGGGCACCGCTTTTTTCAGGTATTATTGCCGGGATCGTTGGGGGAATAGTTGTAGGAGTAACGAGTAATTCCAGTATAAATGTAAGTGGGCCTGCTGCAAGTGTTGCCCTTGTAATTTTCACGGCCATTACAACCCTGGGTAGTTTTGAGGCTGTTTTAGTAGCTACTATTTTTGCAGGTGTTATTCAAATAGTATTGGGTTTTTGGAAAGCAGGAACCGTTGCCTATTTCTTTCCCAATGCCATGATCAAAGGTATCTTAGCATCAATTGGACTTATACTTATACTTAAGCAAATTCCCCACGCCTTTGGTGTAGACAGCGTATTTCAGGGGGTAGAGACTTTTTGGAATCCCGATGGCTCGAATACTTTTTCAGAATTATTGAAGGTCTTTTATCAGATAAGTATCGGGGCCACTATAATAACCGTGGTTTCGCTCATCATTATAATAGGATGGAATAATAAATTGTTTAATAAATATGCCTTCTTTAAATATTTTCCCTCGGCACTTGCTGCGGTAGTGGTTGCCATTTTATTGAACGAGATGTTTAAAGCTTATTTCCCGGAATTTGCTTTGGATTCCAGTCACCTGGTGAACCTGCCGGCCGCCGATTCCCTTGGAGAGTTTGCCAATTTCTTTAAGTTTCCTGATTTCTCTGTAATTACGAATGTTGATGTTTATACCATTGCCTTATCTATAGCATTTATTGCCAGCCTTGAATCGCTTTTAAGTACCGAGGCGGGGGACAAGCTGGATCCTTATAAAAGAAGAACTTCCACCAACCGGGAGTTGAAAGCCCAGGGTATTGGAAATATTGTATCGGGACTTGTGGGTGGTCTTCCTGTAACAGCGGTTATTGTAAGAACATCTGCCAATGTAGCCGCCGGGGGTAGAACAAAAACGGCCACCATAACGCATGGGATAATTATGTTGATATGTGTAGCTACAATTCCCCTGATCCTGAATTTAATTCCCCTTGCTGCATTGTCTGCAGTACTTTTTGTGGTGGGTTATAAATTAACCAGTGTTGGTATTTATAAAGGCGTTTTTGCACAAGGAAAGAAACAATTCCTTCCATTTATTATTACCATTTTGGTTGTTATGTTCACTGATCTTATCACGGGTATCATTGTAGGTGGAGTAGTAGCTGTGTTCTTTATTTTAAGGGACAACTACAAAAATGCTTATATCAATGATGATAAGGTAACTGAAAACCCCGGTAATGAATACATTCTTAGACTGGCTCAGGAAACGACCTTTTTAAATAAAGCCGATATTATGCTTTATCTGGATCACCTTCCGGAAGGTTCTCACGTGATCATCGATGGTAGTGATGCAAAATTCATACACAACGACATTTATGAGATCATTGATGAATTTAAAGAAACGGCCAAATACAAGAACATAGATCTTGAGGTAGTAAATTTAGACAGAAATCTTGCGACTAAATTCTGGAAAAAACAATAAGTAATATAATTTGAGTGATTTTTAAGTGGCCACGAATGCGTGAATATTTAAAAATAACTATACTAATTTGCCACCAGGGCTCAAAGGCACAAAGGTTCACGAAGACTAGCTTTGTGAACCTTTGTGAACCTTTGAGACCTGGTGACTTTGTGGCTCTTCTGATTTCGTCAAGCTGAACCCTTCGATCAACTCAGGACAGGCTTGTTTCAGCTTCTAACCGGTTTTCAATTTCCAACGTGTTAGATTCTGAAATAAATTCAGAATGACGTTTTAAAAATCCTTTTAGGCAGCCTTTTAAATTTTTTTAGAAATCATATTACTTTTTGATCCCCGGTAAATTCTCAGGCTTTTTGGATTGCCACAGGAAATTCTCTGCTTCTTTTTCTTCCGGATGAATTTCGTTGAGGTTTTCAGCATCGTAAATTACCCCATTCTTCATGACATATTCTATAGTATTGCTATTCCTGATGTCGTCCAGAGGGTTTTCATCCATGATCACCAGATCGGCAAGTTTTCCGGGTTCTATACTTCCAACGTCTCCGTCAAGTCCTAAAGTTTCTGCTCCTAAAATGGTAGCTATTCTTAATGCTGTATGCGTATCCATTCCTCCACTTTGCATGCTCCACAGCTCCCAGTGGTAACCCAGACCCTGAAGCTGCCCGTGACTTCCTATACCTGCAAGTCCGCCTTCTTCGACCACGTTCTTCATAAATTCGGCGTGCTTTTGAAAAACATGTTCTTCCTCCATGAACCAGGCGCTCCTTCTTCTGGATTTTCGGGCCAGTTCATCATAAGGAGTGAAATATTGCAGTTTGGTATCCTCAAAAGGTTTCTCTGTAGCATAGTAAAACTCTTCTGCCCAGGGTCCTCCGTAGGATACCAGGAGGGTAGGAGTTATAGCCATTTTTGCTTCAGCTATAGATTTATAAACATCTTTGTAGATCGGGTAGATAGGCAGGGAATGTTCGTGGCCCGGATATCCGTCGATAAGCTGGGTCATATTCAGTTTTATGTCCAATCCCCCTTCTGTAGTTGGCATTAGCTCCAATTCTTTAGCAGCCATGATCACCCATTGACGCATTTGCCTGTTTCCTACCAGGTACATTTTTATGGTCTTGGTATCGTAATATTCACTGTACTGCTTTAGAACCTTTTTAGTATGTTCCAGGTCTTTAAGCTTATAAGCCCAGTATCCAACTCCGGGGCCGGTACTGTAGATCCTTGGCCCGTGCAGCATCCCGGCCTCTATCATATCTGAATAGGTGAGAATGTCTGTAGTTCCGGTTTGAGGATCCCTTATGGTCGTCACCCCGTAAGCAAGGTTGGCAGAAAATATCCAAACCTGATTGGTATGTATCTGCTGGGTAGGCCTCATGTGAGCATGAGTGTCTATAAATCCTGGAGTAATGGTTTTTCCTTCAGCATCTATTTCCTCGGTGCCTTCCGGGACCTCTAAAGTTCCCGTTTCCCCAACAGCTGTGATCCTGTTATTTTCTATTAGAATATCCCCGTTTTCGATGATCTCATCTCCTTTCATGGTAATGATCCTTCCATTCTTAATAAGGGCTGATCCCTGCGGAATCGCCTTTTCATACATAAGGTTGATCTTATACTCATCGGCGGTAAAGACTTCGTCTTCCTTATCCTCGTCATCTTTTTCCTCATCATCTTCCCCATCTTCATCGTCCTCATCGCCTTCTTCCTCCTGTTCTTTTTTCAGTTCTTCTTCTGCTTTTTTGGCGACCCTTACACTGTCATCATAAACTTTTGCCTCTTCCAGGTCATAGACGAAATGGCTGGAGCCTAATGACCAGTGGATCTTTTTACTATCTGAAGACCAGGCAGGAAATTCTCCCCCTATCTGTGTCAACTGCTTGGCGGGAAAAGAAGCTTTTTCTACGTTTGCCACAGAAATTTCAGCAGTGGTCCCAAATCGAGGTATGAGTACGGTATAAATGTCATTATTGATCTTTACCGCTGCCGATTTACCGTCAGGAGAAATTATGATCTCTGAAGGTTTTGAGGCCTGGTCTTGCTCTTCCTGAAAATCGGGGTCTTCTGTAAGCACGTGCTCATCTGCAATTTCTGAAGAGCCGTACGGGGTGATCCCTTTTACCTTTAAATGTGTTTTTTCATCGGTTCCATCCCAGCGTATGGATAGTAACTGATCTTCTTTGTTGACATAGATTCGATCATCTACGGTGGTAAAATGAGGATTGATCCTTCCTCTTGCCTTTGCTATCACAGTTATCTCCCCGCCATTTTCAGAGATCCACGCAAGGTCTTCCCTGTTTTGAGCATTGAATCCTCCTGTTGAACTCCGGTAATTTTCAGCTGAACCCTTTGTAAATGCGATGCGGTCACTGTTGTATGACCAGCTGGGGTTACTGTAAATTCCCGGGGTTCTTGTAAGCCTGGTAAGCTTAGGATTTCCTGTACTGGCTTTGTAAAGATGTCCTTCTATACGTTCCCAGGTGGTAAAAACGATAAACTTCCCATCGGGGGACCAGGCAGGATGTGCTTCAGTAAAATTATGGTTTGTCAATCTCCTGGGAGTGCCATTGGGAAAATCCATGACATAAAGCCGGTTGAGGGCTGTAAAAGCCAATTGAGAACCATCAGGCGAAGGTACGGCATCCCGTATCTGGGTGACCTGGACCTGTGCCGAATCTTCAATAGGATACTGGAAAGTTACCAAAGGACCCAGATCAAAGTTCAGGTCTACTTCAAAAGGTATCTCTGTGGCTTCTTTTTCCTCCACAGAAATTTTATAGATCTTCCCTCCATAAGATACCACGAGGTGGGCGGAATCTGGTGTAAAAGACATAGCCGGTAAAACCCCAAGAGAGGCAATAGATTCCTGATCATCGCGCTGTACAGGATAAGCCAGCCATTCTTCATCGCCTGTTTGGAGATTGCGAAGCACCAATCCGGTTTCGGTTTCATACCTGCTTCCGTAAACAAGCCATTTTCCGTCCGGGGAGGTCACAGGAGTAAAAGCCGAGCCATAACGCGAAGTGATCACCGCGGTATTTCCATCCTCCATGTCATAAGTGCCTATTTGATATTGTGGTAATTGGGCATTATAATTCCAGGCCCCTGTTCTTCTGGAAAAATAAATGGTCTTTCCGTCATGACTGAAAGCAGGATCTATGGTCTTTAAATTCTTTGGCTCCTTGATCAACTGGGCCCCGCTACCACCGTCTTTGTGGTTCAGGTAAAGCTTTATATTTCGCCGGCCTTTTGCACCAACTAAATAATCCCCCTCCGGCGACCATTCAGCTGAAAAGAAATTTTGGTTGGAATCTTCAGTGACCTGTTTGGTTTCTTCGGAATCCAGATCCATGGTCCAGATATTGTCTGATCCGCTTTTATCAGAAATAAAAACAATTGAATTTCCATCAGGGCTGAATTTTGGCTGTACATCGTAAGCCATTCCCTGAGTGATCTTTTTTGCTTTTCCGCCTGTGATAGGAATGGAATAAATATCTCCCATCATATCGAAAACAATAGTGTTGCCATCAGGACTTACATCCAGGGAGAGCCAGGTACCTTCTTCTGTTGGAAAGGAAATGTTGCGCTCCGGTTTAAGCGGAAGTTCTTTGGTCTTTACAGTATCCTGAATAGCGATACTGTCTTGTGCGTTTGTGTAAAAGTTTCCGGAAATGAGGAAAACCAATACTAATATTGATAATTTTTTCATGGGAAAAACGGATTAATAATTTTGTGGAAATTACCTCCAATATAAGCATTCCTTCTGAAAAAATTAAGAGGTGATTTAGGGTGTAAACGTTAAAGAGATTATAAAAAAAGGTTAGGGATAAAGATAAAAAACTAGCAAAAAAGCACCCCTAAGGTGCTTTTTCCAGTATTTCTAACCATATAGGAAGAAAAAATATTAAGGCAATCAAGAGATGCTAGACTACAATGGTTTGATCTCCGTTTTGAATGTGAGGATCATTGTTTTCAATATCATCTATTCTTGTTAGACTATTGTCGTTATTGCCTTTTTTTAGAAGGCTATAAGCAAGGTAACCTGCCCCGGCTATAGCTCCTAATTTAAGGGTTAGCAGGCCTCCTTTTTTGGTAAGCACGAATTTGGATGCTTTTAGCAATAAGGCTCTTTTAGCCCAGGTTATTGCCATATTTGATACACTACTCATATTTTTGGATTTAGTTATTAATTATTATGCTTTTCCGGTTGGTTTGATCAAAAGCTCGTTCACATTAACAGAATACGGTTGGGTTAATGCATATTTGACCGCATTTGCTATATCCTGAGGATCCAGTTTTGCTTCGTCTCCGCCATAATCCTTATCCTCCAGCAATTCCTCATCGGTGATGTCCTCCCTTAGATCTGTATCTACTGTTCCGGGCTCTATTGCGGTTACTTTGATATTAAATTCAGGTGAAAGTTCCATTCTCATGGCGGTTGACAAGGCAATGAGGGCTGCTTTAGAGGCGCCGTAAACAGCACCGCCAGGGTAAACCTCTTTTCCGTCTACAGAAGCAATGTTGATAATGTGGCCCCTCTTTTGAAATTTCATAGAAGGCAATACCGCATAGATGCATCGCAGGCTTCCTTTAACGTTGACTTCTATAGTCTCCATCCATTCTTCCAAATGCCTGTTCTTGAGATAGGTGAGGGGCATGACTCCTGCACAGTTGACCAGGATGTCTATATTGGGATATTGGGCATGGATTTCCTCAAATGCAGAACAAACATTTTCTGAGTTGCTCACGTCCATCCTGGAGACCATGCAATTTTCGCCAATCATTTCCTTTACCTCCTGCAATTGTTTAGTATTGCGGCCTGCCAAAACTACTTTGCAACCCTCCTGAGAGAGGGTGAAAGAAATAGCCTTACCAATTCCGCTATTTGCTCCTGTGACTACAGCTACCTTATCTTGTAAATTCATGTGTTTTTAATCCTTTCCCTCAATATCGGGGAATAGTTTCACCTTCCTAGTTAAGAAGTTTTGAAATAACACATATTTAACGCTGGTGGTCTTAAAACAATGCTGAATTAGAAGTTATTCCGGTTTTTTCAGATCATTTCTTGCATAAGCCTCAGTGGCAGAGTTTATTTCTCCACCCAAAAGAATGATAAAGCTGGTGAGAAAAAGCCATAGCATTAAAATCACTACTGCAGAGATTGATCCGTACATTTCACCGTAGTTGCCAAAATTGCTCACGTAAAATGAGAACCCCCATGAAGCGATCAACCAGAGTAAAGTGGCTACTGCAGCACCAACAACTACCCAGGTGAGTTTGGGTGTTTTTCTGTCTGGTGCATATTTATAGATCAGGCTAATTACAAACACTACGATCATGGCAAGAATAGGCCATCTTAACCAGCTAATTAAAGTTTCAATGTTGTCCGGAAGTCCAATTGCATTTACAATGGCAGGAAATATCACTATGAGGGTCATGCTTAGGACCAGGGTGATTATAAATCCAAAAGTAAATAATAAGGTGAGCGCATTTTGTTTTAACAGTCCGCGGTTATTTTTTGTTTGGTAGGCAATGTCAAGACCGGTAAAAAGGGATTTTGTTCCTGCATTTGCACTCCAGAGACTTATTAAAATACCCAGAGCCGTACCCCAGCTAAGTGAACTTCCCGGGGTGGAAACCAGGTTATCTATTCTGTCTTTGATGATCGTAAAGGCCTCTTCCGGCATCATCCCTGAAAGCTGGGAAATTTGTTGTTCAGCCTGTTGAGGGTCTACGGCAAGGCCATAAATGGAAAGCAGGGCCACCAGGGCAGGAAAAATGGCGAGAAAGGCATAGAAGGCAACTCCTGCAGCAACTATGGTTAAATTATTTACACCTATACGATCCTTTACATTAAGAAGGATCTTTTTCCAACCGTTGCCTTTTATTTTTTTTGGAGACTTAATGGTCTTGATCTTTTTCATTTCCCTCATTTCTATTCCATTTTAATTAAACATGATCCAGGATTAAAACCTGAATTTAGATTTTCTCTCAATTATTAATTTCTATATTATTTCAGGCCCAACTATTATCGATTTTCAGGAAGGCCTTTTAATTTTATCTTCAACACTTGCTCTAATGTACCACCAACATATTTAAACTATCCTCAAGTTTTAACCGTTCATTGATATGCTCAAAGGGAATCTATTCTAAAGTAGATTTCCTTCAAGACCAATAAAAATTAGGGATATAAAAAGTTAGGGAAATTTTTTAGATTAATTTCTAAGCCACCTCTTTTTCTATGGCAAGAAAGTGAGTCAGGTGCTTATTGTTGTTTAGCAGCGGGATAATAGTGATCTCACACAAATATTCTTCCTTGTTTTTCCTGTAATTCACTACAACCTCAGAAAAAATTTCAGTATTTTCCAGACGTTGTCTTATTCGGCGGTTTGTATCCTGCTCGGTTTTTTTACCCTGGAGAAATTTGGGAGTTTTACCTAAGGCATAACCGGCAGTATATCCTGTCATTTTGGAAAAGCCTTTATTAACCCACTTGATAGTTTGGTCAACATCTGTAAGTACAAGGGCGTCATATTCTTTTTGAAGAATTAAACTATGATCAAATTGAGCGTTATAAACAGGATCAAGATCAAGGATGTAATTAAGATCAGATTTTTTTCTTCCTGATTCCAATGCCTTCTGAAAATTACTAAGGAAAAGATCCATACTTAAGAGCGGTGAAGAGATGCCTACCGGCTCAAGTGTTTCCTGGATTACCTTAATTTCCTTAGGATCTCTTGAATTTAAAAAGATATCCAAAGACGCCATTTGGCTCAAATTATTCTTAAATCTTTTCATTTGGTAAATAGTTTTTGGTTAGGATCAACTACTTCTGGTTCAATACATTTTAGTCTTCATTTTTAATGGTGCACCTGGCCAATTGGAATTTAAAATATAATTCAACAGGCGGTAGACCTTTTAAAAATCCGCAGCTTTATATCTACAGTATAGATGATCTTCTGCGCTAAAAACCAGATCAAATGTAAGGGTATGAATATATATGAATCAAACTTTTAATAAGGTTTGTGATTTGTTTAAAGTTGTTTAAAAGCCTTAGGAAAGGAGGTTTACCGGAATTTGCTGTTGTATTTTTTTAATCATCTGATTCCGGTGTATTTTTATATCTTCTACTTTTCTGAAAGTAATTTATAATTGAAGGTGCAGTTAAACCGTGTATAATAATAGAAATAAGGATCACATAGGAGGTAATTCCGTATAATTCAAATTTGTTGTCAAAACCATCGTATTGGACAAATGCCCATGCAAGGTAAAATACGGAACCAATACCCCTTATTCCCAGGAAACTTACGGCAAGCTTTGTTTTCATGGGATCACTGATACCTATCAGGCCAATAAGCCCCGCCAAAGGGCGAATGATAAGAACAAAAGCAAGGGCGAAGACCAGGCCACGCCAGTCGGTAAGGGTTAGAATTCCGTTTAAGATGGCACCCCCAAACAGGATGATCCAAACCGTTAAAAGCAAACGTTCGATCTCATGGATAAAATCGTGCATTTTCTTTTTATAATCTCCACTTATCCTCTCATAGTATCGCAGGGTAAGGCCTACGAAAAATACCGCAAGAAACCCGTAGCCGTGAAGATATTCGGTTAATCCATATGTCATAAAAGTAAGGGAGAGGGAAACAAACCCATCAAAGGTTTTAATACCCGTAACCACGTGGAGACGATCGAGCAAATATCCTATAATCCTTCCAATAATGAGTCCCAGCAATACTCCAATAAAAACCTTGAGTAATAATTTGTCCCAAAACCAGTTGCTGAAATTTAGAGCAGCCCATCCTCCTGCCTGGGCAACCATAACAGCCAGGTAAGTAAAAGGGAATGCCATACCATCATTCAGGCCGGCCTCTGTGGTTAAGGTAAAACGCCTTTTATCTTCCGGTTCTTTCTCCCTGGTAGGTTCATCAAGCTGCACTTCTGCTGCCAAAACAGGATCTGTAGGAGCCAGAATAGCAGCAAGTAACAGGGAGGAGGGAACACTTAAAGCCAAAAAATATATTCCTAAAAAATAAGCGGCCGCCATAGAAATTGGCATGGTAACAAACACCAGTAACAACGGTCTTCTCCAGGCTGTAAAAGAAAATACACTTCCAATTTTTAAACCCGCCCCCATAAGTGCAATGATCACTATGGCTTCAGAAAAATACATCAAAGTCCGGTCGTCCCATAAAGGATCTGGCCACTGCAAGGGGGTGCCAATATAAAATAACCCAAAGCTTATAACCAGTAAAAGAATAGGAAAACTAACTTTAATTTTTTTGGAAATGGATGGAAGCCAGGCCATTACAAGTGTTGAGAACCCTATAGCCGCTAAAATGAGGTAATGTTCTTCCATAGAAAAATAAAATTACCATTTTTTTCTTTTGTAGATTACTTCTTAGCAAAAGTGTAACATTCGCAAAAGAAACTTATTTCTTCGAAAAGCTGATTTTATTGATGATCTTGCTGGTGAAAAGCGTGGGTTTTCTCATCCGTATGTTTACACAAAACTCTTCATCTATCTATTTTTATGCTAACATTTTGGTAGCGGGAAATTTCATAATCTGATTTAATTCCTTGCTTAGATTGATTAAAGATCTCATTATTTTGCCTGAGAAAGATCATTAAAAACTACTTATGAAGCATCTTTAAATGGCCGTTAAAATGCATTTTGACTTTGATGATCGTACTGGAAAAGGTTAAAGCAACAGTCGGGATATGTCGTGAGTGTCGGAAAAGTCCCGGCAGTAGGCCAAGGTCTTCCCATGGCCGTGAATACGGTGACGAAGACAAGAAGTATCGCAAATTTATAAAAGGGAAGCGCTGCCTATTTGTAAAAAATTATAGTTTTAAAATAAAAAAAGGGATGACAGTAGATCATCCCGTAAATTTCAATTATAAGTCAATTAATAATTAAATTACAATTTTTTTGTTCCCTTCTATTTCGGGATAATTATCATCAATATTATCAATTTTTTTGAGCTTCGCAGGTCGCGCCTTCTCTCCGGCAGCCGCTTTATTTTTTTTATAAAAATTATAGGCCAGGTAACCGGCTCCGGCCACTGCACCGGCGCCAACCCCAAAAAAACCACCTCTTTTAATAACGGCTTTTCCTAACTTAAGTGCTAATGCACTTTTTCCCCATTTTAATCCTTTGTCTACAAGAGTGCTCATAAATATTTAATTTTTAATTTTCTTCGACAATTACGCAGATAAAAAACGTATAAAGAGTTAAAGAGTATGTAAATAACAATGTTTTAACGATTTGAAGAAAAGTACGCAATTGTCTTTGCCGTAGTTTTGTTAAAAATTCTTTCCTGAAAGGCTTCTACACATTCCCTGAACCTCTTTGTGTTCAATCTACTAACTGTAGCTACCTATATAAAAATAGCAGACAGACCTTCCATATCTTATAAAATTGGATCAGGCATTCACCTCTTTCCTGAGTTTGTTGTACAGCGACTCAGCATCCTTTTTGGTTAGAAGTTCTGTGCCCGGGGATTTGATGGTGGCACTTCCACAGGCCAGACCAAACATTACTGCATCTTCCAGAGAATTATTTTGTGAAAGGCTGCAAACAATTCCCGCAACCATACTGTCTCCGGCTCCTATTGAACTTATAAAATCTACTTTGGGAGCGGGGTAGTGGGTGATATTTTCACGGGTAGCCAAAAAGGCACCTTTTGGGCCAAGAGAAAGTACAATTACCTCAATAGAATATTTTTCCAAAATTTCCCGGAGCAATTTTTTTTGCTCCTCTTCATTATTTGCTTCTTTTCCTGTCAATTGGCTGAGTTCTTCAGCATTGGGTTTGATGAGATAAGCCCCTTCCTTCAGGATCTCCTTCAAAGGATCTCCGGAAGTATCCAAAATAAACTTCAGGCCTTTTTCTTTTGCTAATCTTGCAACCCGGGAATAAAAATTATTAGGAGCATTAGGGGGTAAACTTCCACTGGCAACCAAAAATTCAGCCTCAGTTATGTTTTCGATCTTTTTCAACACTTCATCCATTTCCTCCTCACTTAATTCGGCACCGGGAAAACCAAAGCGGAATAAATTTCCGGTGGAGGATTCACTTACTGCAAAGTTTTGTCTCAGGTCATTTTTCACTTCCACAGGGTCCTGTTCTACACCTTCAGATCTAAGAAGCTCCTCAAAGATTTGTCCTGTATATCCCCCGCGGGTATAAATAGCTCTTGCTTCCACCCCTAATCTTTTGAGGACCCTTGAAACATTAATTCCTCCGCCTCCGGGATCTTTTGTAGGAGGTTTGCTTTTCATTTTCTTTTCATGTTCCAGTTTTTCAACTGTAGTATAAAGGTCCAGCGCAGGATTTACCGTTAAGGTGATAATATGTTTCATGGATATATTTTAAGAAAGCAATTTAAATGTAAAATATCTAATTAAGAGCACCATAAAAATGTAAATGTTTGGAATTTATTTAACAAAGGCGGGGTCAGGATTTATTAACTTCATAAAGAATAGCAGAAGGGCAAAAAAGGGATAAAAATTTTTATTATTTAAAGCAGGGGATTAAGAGAGATGAATTTAATGAAAGGGGTTTTAACAGGTGTGTTTATTTTAATATTTTTAGTTTCCGGATTTTCACAGGAGCGTTGGTCAGTTGAGTTCAGGCCCGGAATTAATTTTCCAACTGAGCAAATCATGGAGGTGGACGTAAGTACCGGTTTCGGATTTGAATTTTCGGCATCGTATAACCTGTTTTCGCATTTACATTTTTATGCCGGGGTGAGTTGGAATGAATTTAAAACAGATGAGGAACTGGGAGATACCTATCTGGACCTGGAAGAAGCAGGCCTGACTTTCGGACTTCAGTTTGTTCTGCCCCTGGCTGAATCCCGGTTCTCTTATCTTTTACGGGGTGGGGCATTGTATAATCAACTTGAACTTGAAGATATTGAAGGGAATAAATATGCCGAATCCGGTTACGGATTTGGCTGGCAGGTAGAAACCGGAATAGGTTTTAAAATCAGCAACACCTGGAGTTTACGGCCTATGTTCAGGTATAGAACTACGATCAGGGAATTTGAAATTCTGGAAAGCCCTGCCCGGGTAGATCTCAATTATTATTCTGTTGCCATAGGACTGGTAAAAAGGTTTTAAAATAAAATTTCTGCAATTGATTTTCATATGGTAACACTCTTTTTATTCATCTTAATTTTACACGGAACCCTTCACCTGGTTGGGTTTTATAGAGCCTATGATAAAGTTGATGTAGTAAAGCTGGACCACTACATTCCAAAACCTTTCGGAGAGCTTTGGATGCTTAGTGTCCTGTTGTTCCTCTTTGCTGCAGGTCTGGTATTTTTAAAGTTAGCCTGGTGGCCTTTTTTTGCTTTAGCAGCAGTAATTCTCTCGCAGGTCCTTATCGTACTGTTTTGGAGCCTGGCCAAATACGGAACAATATTCAATTTCATTATTCTGGTATACGGAATTACATCTCTTGGTATTTTCACTTAGCAAAATAATGTGCTAATAAGAATAAATGAAGAGGTCCTGAGAATTTTTTCCCGGAACTACTTCAGGAGCGGTATTTTATTAATTTCCGGATTCCTATAATAAGGAACCCTGGAGGAGGGTTTTCTCCGGATTTCCCATATTTGAGGACCGGAAACAGACCCCGGATCCAGGGAATTACACATGAACAAAGCGGTGGACTTTTGAATTTTAACTCCTCGATCTTTGTTTGTGGCTACCAGGAATAATATAGTGTTATATTACCCCCTTTACCGTTCTTAAATTTTTACCTGTGTGATGATGTGCTTTTTTCTCTAGCTCATACAGGCCAAATTTGATTTTCCAGTAAGGCATCTTTCCATTAAAATATTTGAAGTAGGGTTTGAGGCCATCGGGCTCATCCAGGGCTGATTTTGCTTTTTTAATACTGCTCAATTCCCCCGGCTGAATATATTTTTCTATCTCAGGATATTTTCCCTCCTGATGTCCTTTTAATAAATGCCCGTAAACGGTTTCCGGTTTCAGCTCCCGTTGTTCTGCAATCTCTTCAGGGGATAGCCCATCTTTGATAAGCTTAAGGCTTTGTTCATGCGTAGGCAATAATGACTCCTGAAACTGTTGATGTGCGGCTATGGCTTTTAAGAACCTGAGAGCATATTTCTCCTGTTTTACTTTTCCTACCCCACTAATTTGCGCGAATTCTTCTTCTGTGCCGGGCAATCTGTCTTCCATATTCTTTAAGCTGGCATCGCTTAATACTATATATGCCGGCACTTTTTCTTCCAGGGAGATCTCCGTTCTCAATTTGCGCAATTTATCAAATAAGGACCCGGTATTTTCCCGGGTAACCTTTTCTTTCTTTTCGGCTTTATTTTCCTGGATCAACGTTGCCAGTTTCACAGATCTCTCCTCGTATAAAATTGCCCTGGCCAGGGGTGTTAGTAATAGCCGACCCTTTTGATGGAATCTTATCTCCAGGATCCCCTGGTTGATCATTTGAATAACGTACTGATGAAGTTCCAGCCATGGAACATCTTTTAAGGCGCCGTAGGTTTTGATCGTGTGGTATCTTTTCTCGTAGATCGATGCATTTTGCGAACCCCGCAATACATCTACCAGCGTTCCCAAAGATTCCTGCTCCCTTAACCGGGCCACCGCAGAACAAACCTTTTGCGCCAGCAGGGTGCCGTCAAAGAATTTTGGTGGAGTTTTACAGTTGTCGCAGTTGCCACAGTTCTCGACCACGTGTTCTCCAAAATAATTTAAAAGTGCAATTCGCCTGCAACTCAAGGCTTCGGCAAATTGCTGCATGCGTTCCAGTTTCGCCAGTTGGTACTTTTCTGTGGGGGTGCCTCTTATAAATTTTTGCAACTGTCTAACGTCGGCATAACTATAGAACAACAGGGTATTGGCTGGTAAATTATCCCGACCGCTACGGCCAATTTCCTGGTAAAAGCTTTCGATGTTCTTAGGCAGATTATTATGTATCACCCAACGTACAATGCTTTTGTCTATTCCCATACCAAAGGCAATGGTTGCTACAATAATGGGAGTGCGGTCGTTAATAAAATCTTCCTGGATTTCACTTCGTTCTTCTGAAGACAACCCGGCGTGGTAGGACCTTGCGGAATAGCCATTTTTTTGCAATACCGCTGCTAATTTTTCGGTGCTGTTCCTGCTAAGGCAGTAAATGATCCCGCTTTCATCCTGATGAGACTCCAGAAAGTTGAGTATCTGTTTGTTCTTGTTCTTGCCCGGCCGCACTTCCAGATAGAGGTTCTTACGATCAAAAGAAGCTATATGCTTTGTCGCATCGGGAATGTTAAGTTGTTTGGTGATATCATCCTGGGTGGCAGTATCTGCAGTAGCAGTGAGGGCCAGCATGGGAATCTCAGGAAATTTTGTTTTGATAAACCCCAATCGGGTATAGGCAGGACGGAAGTCATGACCCCACGAGGAAATGCAATGAGCTTCATCTATTGCGAAAAGACTGACCTTTATTGTTGAAAGTAAAGCCAATATATGTCTCAGGCTTTCGGGAGCGACATACATAAGTTTAAGCTCTCCTGCCTTAAATGCTTGCATTGCCTCCATTTGGATTTCCGGGGGTTGACTACTGTTGTAATAGGAAGCAGCTATCCCATTGGCCCGTAAGGCATCGACCTGATCTTTCATCAAGGCTATTAGGGGAGAGATCACAACTGCTGTTCCCGGCAAGGCTAAAGCAGGTAATTGGTAACAGATGGATTTTCCGCCACCTGTGGGCATAATGGCCAGGGCATCCTGCCCGCACATGATCCCGCTAATGATCTGTTCCTGATTTGGCCTGAAACTGTCAAATCCGAAACTGTTTTTTAATAATTCAAGTAAATTCACTTTGGTTTTCATAACATCCAATTTTTAAAATTTTTCATAAAAATTTTAGCCCGGGGAATTTGGCAATAGGGGGTAAGGGGTATTTTATTTTTGTATTTAAGCTGGGAATTTCAGGAACTGGGACATCTGAAATGATACGCCGGGAAGGGGAAAATGGCAGCTCTTAAAAAGAAAAAGCTATCGCCGGATTTGTATCTCCGGCGATAGCAGAAGAAGATTATTTGCTAAGCAGCAAAACTTCATTACATACTACTTCAGTAGTATAGCGTTTGTTGCCTTCTTTATCTTCCCAGGAGCGGGTGGTGAGTTTCCCGTCAACGGCAATTTCTTTGCCTTTGTTGACATACTGCTCTATGATCTCGGCAGTTTTTCCCCAGGCAACGATGTTGTGCCAGTCTGTAGTTTCTACTTTTTCACCTTTTGCATTGGTGTAGCCTCCGTTGGTGGCAATGGAAAATTTTGCCAGCTTGTTTCCGGTTTCAAGATTTAAGATCTCAGGATCCTGTCCTACTCTTCCAATCAACTGTACTTTGTTTCTAATTGCGTTCATGATTATTAATTTAATGGTTAAACAGTTAATACTATTGAATTCCTACGATTCAACAGGACAAACTTAGAACAGCAGGTAAGTGGAATTCGGTTCTTAATCATTTACTTTCGTTTGCAAACGATTGTAGTCGTTTGTAATTGGATTTTCGGACAGAATAATCCCTGGATTTACTGGTCTTAAAGCATTTGCACTTCAGCAGAAAAAAAATCCAAAAACTTTTAAATTTTTTCTGCTATAACCAAATTTTTATTCTTCAGGTTGTTTTAATTTGATTTTCAGCATCTTATACATCAAATATTTCCCTTATACACCATGAGAATATTTCTTAGTTCTCTTCAGGATAGGAAAATAATTCCCCTATTTTTCAAAACCTGATCCTGCTCATATTTTAGGTCGTATTTAGGTTTTAATTTTAGAAATAAACTCACAGTTATGACCATAAATATCCAATTTGGAAGGGTGCCTTTCAGCGAGACTTTGACAGAATATGTGATCAGTAAGCTAAACCGGTTAGGTAGCAGCTACCGGGTAAATAAAGCTCAGGTTTTTTTTAAAAAAGTAAATGCTGCTGCGGGAAAAGATAAAATTTGCGAGATGAGATTAGATCTTTCCGGAAAGGGAATTACTGCAGTTTCTTCTGAAAGCAGCTTCGAAAAGGCGCTGCGGGAAACGGCAGAAAATATTGAAAAACTGCTAATTACCAAAGCAGCTCCCACTACCGGGGATCTACTGGTAGAGGCTTAATTTTTATCGTGCTGGCAGGGAGATGGGGGTTGGCTGAAAAGTCAAATTAAAAGATGACTTCTCTAAACTCCCATACCTTCCAGATATAAAGTAACGCGAAGCCCAGCGCTACAATAAATTCCATAAAACTCGAAGCGAGAAATCCGATAAAAGATCCAAAAGCTGCTTTTAAAGCCGATTTTCGGTCACTTTTATTGATGATCTCTCCTATAAAAGCGCCTATAAAAGGGCCAATGATTATTCCCAGGGGAATGGGGGCTATGATCCCGGCAACCAGACCCAGAGTGGCCCCGATCATTCCGCTCCTGCTACCGCCAAACCTTTTGGTGCCCATCGCCGGAATGATATAGTTGAGTCCATAGATAAGGGCGGCAAATATTAAGGTGATGCCCAGGAACCAGTAGTTCATGGGAACGGAAGGTGCCAAATACAGCATAAGCAGGCCCAGCCAGCTTATGGGAACTCCGGGCAACACGGGGAGAAAACTTCCTAATATCCCAACGATCATCAGGAATGCACCAATGCTTACGAGCAGGATATCCATTAATTGGACCTGTTTTTAAACCGCTTATCTGCGCTATCAATATCACCACCCGATCGATTCCTTTTTGCTTTTCTTTCCTTGATAAACTTCAGGAAATCTTTGATCGTTTCATCTGAAGCCGAATCCAGAAATTCATTAAATTCTTTTCTTACTTTTTCCTTGTCCATAGTTCTTTCAGTTAAAACCACACATAAAATAAACTTCTGCTCAAAAATAAAATTTATAATTATAAAGTGTACTCCTTATGCTAATTTAAATTCGTGGTCCTTTTCTACACCAGGTAATAAGATCGTATCTTTTAAATAAGTAAGGAAACAATTTCCGTGATCAAGGGAGGGAAGAGTTAATAATTGCAAACTTTAAACTAAAAGATTAGGTTAAACTAAAAAGTTAGTTTATATTAGCTGTGTTGAAATTCTTCTCCTTGCCAAAATCAAGTGTGTAGGGCTCTTGAAAGAGAGGAGAAGTTTTTTGATATTAAAATTCAAAGCATATACTATGAAACAACTTACCAAAGCCGAAGAAGAGATCATGCAGATCCTGTGGCAACTTGAAAAAGCAAATGTCGCCGGGATCATCGAACAAATGCCCGCGCCCAAACCGGCATATAATACTGTCTCTACCATTGTGCGTATTTTGGAAAACAAAGAGTTTGTGGGTCATGAAAAAATGGGAAAAGGCTATAACTATTTTCCCCTTGTTAAAAAAGAAACCTACAGCAACCAGAGCATGAATAAACTGGTTGATAATTATTTCAACGGATCTTTTAAAAGTATGGTTTCGTTTTTTGTAAAGAAGAACGACCTGGATACAAAGGAGCTGGAAGCGATATTGAAGGAGATCAATAAAAAAGAAGATTAAAATGACAGGCTATATTTTACAAGTCATATTATTTCAGCTCCTGTTTCTGGGAGTGTATGAAGTAATGCTGAAAAAGGAGACTTTTTTTAGCTACAACCGCTGGTACCTGCTCGCCACTTCGGTAATATCGCTGTTGTTGCCGCTGGTAAACATTGGAGCTCTCGCCTTTTTGGTCCCTGCAGAAGCAATTCCGGAGATCACTACCGTATGGCTTCCGGAAGTGTTAATTGGAGATACACCCGCGGCGGCACAAACTTCAGCAACTACTGAAACTGCAGGGGAAATGCTCAGGATCAACTGGTGGCTGGTAGCCTACGGAACAGGAGTTTTGGCAAGCTTGTTTATTTTCTTTAAAAAATATCAGAATTTGAGCAGATTATTCCGCTTCAGGACACTTTCTGCGGAAAGAGATCTGCGCATCATTGAAGTTCCCAATTCCACTATAGCATGTACGTTTTACAAGACCATTTTTTTGGGAGACAAATTATCTGAAGCTGAAAAACAACAGATCCTCTCTCACGAGCTGGTGCACGTAAAGCAAAAGCACAGCCTTGACCTTGTGTTTTTCGAGGTCTACAAGATCATTTTCTGGTTCAATCCGCTTATTTACATATACCAGGAGAGGATCTCCACCTTGCACGAGTTCATCGCCGATGCCGTGGTGGTAAAGACAACCGGGAAGCGCAGTTATTACGAGCAGTTGCTCAACACTGCTTTCAATACCCGAAATATTTCATTTATCAATCAATTTTTCGATCATTCATTAATCAAAAAACGAATCGTTATGTTACAAAAACCAAGATCAAAGACAGCTGCAAAGATCAAATACCTGGCATTGCTGCCGCTTATATTGCTTATGTTATCTTTTGTTTCCTATTCCGGTACAGGAATGAGTTCCGGGGAGACATTCAATGTTCATACACCAGGGATAAATGGTGAGGAAAGTATAATTAATTCAGTAAGTCCTCCCCAATTAAATATCCCATTTGCAGTAGTGGAACAAATTCCGGTTTACCCCGGTTGTGAGGCCGAGAACGGAGAAGCCGGCAAGGAGTGTTTTAGTAAAAACCTCAAGGATTATGTGAACAGGAATTTCAATACCCTGGCGGTGAAACCCTACTTAAAAGAAGGATCAAACAGGCTTGTAGTTGTTTTTACGATTAGCAGCAGCGGGGAAATCACAGGGGCTAAATCCCGAATGGTGACTCCCGGAGTTGCTGTAGAAGATAAAGCCGTTGTTGAGGAAGAAGCTATTCGCGTGGTTCAAAGTTTGCCAAAAATGAAACCGGGGAACCACGAAGGAAAAACAGTTGGGGTATCGTATTCCCTTCCGGTGGAGATCTTTATCCCCGGGGAAGAAGATTGAAAAGGCAAAATTTGAGCTGGGTATCAGATCTCATTTAGCCGGTTATATTATTAGAAATTTTAAACTATAGAAGTGATGTTAGCATATATCCTACAAGTCATTATATTTCAGCTCCTGTTTTTGGGGGTTTACGAAGTGCTACTGAAAAAAGAGACCTTTTTCAGCTATAACCGCTGGTACCTGTTGATCACTTCTGTAATTTCCCTGTTGTTGCCGCTAATTAAGATCCAGGCGCTCGCTTTTATATTACCTGCGGAAACCATTTCCGAAATCTCCACGGTATGGTTGCCGGAAGTATTAATTGGAGAGGCACCCGCGGCGGCTACTCCATTAGATACAACGGAAACCCTTACTGCAGGGACCAACATCAACTGGTGGCTGGTATGTTATGGAGCGGGAGTAGTGGCAAGCCTCTTTATTTTATTTCGGAAATACCGGAATTTAAACAGACTTTTCAGGTTTAGGGCCATTTCTGCGGAAAAGGACCTGCGTATCATTGAGGTTCCCAACTCCACAATTGCCTGTACGTTTTACAAGACCATTTTTTTAGGAGATAAATTATCTGAAGCTGAAAGGCATCAGATCCTCTCTCACGAGCTGGTGCACGTAAAGCAAAAGCACAGCCTGGACCTTGTATTTTTCGAGGTTTACAAGATCATTTTTTGGTTCAATCCGCTTATTTACATATATCAGGAGAGGATCGCCACCCTGCACGAGTTCATCGCCGATTCCGTGGTGGTAAAGACAACAGAAAAGCGCAGCTATTATGAGCAGTTGCTCAACAGTGCTTTTAATACCCAGAACATTTCATTTATCAATCAATTTTTCAATCATTCATTAATCAAAAAACGAATCGTTATGTTACAAAAATCAAGATCAAAAACTATTTCAAAGCTTAAGTTCCTGGTAATGGTACCACTCATGCTGTTGATGCTAACTTATGTGGCCTGTTCTGAAGAAAAATCCCCTGCAGATGAGGAAATAAGTAAAATTGAAGAAAAGGCGCTATACATTAAAGTCAAGAATTTTGAAAACCAAACAACTGATGAGAAAGAGAAAATTTCGAAGGCTTTTGAAGAAATGAATTCCGGCATTTATAGTCAAGTGGCTGTTTCTGACGGTAAAAAGACAGTTATTTTTTCTGAAAATTCTAAGACCGGGAAGCCGGAGATCATCATGGAAAACATACAAGGTGAAATTATCGAGGAAAGGAGGGTAAACCCAAAGTCTGAATCTGCCGATATTCCCTTTGCGGTTGTACAAAATCCTCCATTGTTTATGGAATGCGATGACCTTGTTTCATCTAAGGTGAGAAAAGAATGTACTTCCAGCACAATACAAACTATAGTTAGTGAAAATTTTGACAATAGTTTGGCCGAAAAATTAGGATTGACGGGTACAAATAGAATTATTGCTGTTTTTACAATAAATAAGGAAGGCAAAGTAAGTGACGTGCGTGCCCGTGCTCCCCACCCTGATCTGGAAGTAGAAGCAAAAAGAGTTATAAATCTTATACCACCAATGAAACCTGCAATGCATGAAGGAAAATTTGTTTCCGTTTCATATTCCCTGCCCATAGTATTCCAGGTGAATGAATAGGCTCCTCACCATATTCATTATTTTGTTAGCGGCGAAGGCCGGGGCCCAGGCCCCGGCTTTGCTTTAAAACTTTGAAATATGCGTTTGCTTCCCATTTTTATACTGTTTCTTCTGATCGTTTCCTGTTCTGCAGAGAAATCAACCCCGGAATATGTAGTGATTTTCGGAGAATTGGATGGGTTTCAGGCAGATTCTCTGAACATAAAAACAGATGCCAGATTCCGATACTATGAACAAGAGGAGGTGATGCGCAGCATTCCTGCGAAGGCTAAAGGCAGTTTCAGAGATACCCTCTTCCTGGAGGAAGGGCACTATCTGCTTCAGGTAGCTAATGAAAAAATATCCCTATTTTTAAAATCGGGATATAACCTTCAGCTTCAAATTAGCGAAGGGAATGTCTCATTTCAGGGACCGGGAGGCAGGGAAAATAATTATTTAAAATCCAGGGATTCCCTGATCTCAGAGGTGGGAGGCAAAAATTATTACCAATACTTTTCCCATCTCCCGGAGGATGATTTTCTAGAACTTGCAGAGTCTCTGGAGAAGCAACGGCTTGATCTAATTGAGAGACATAGGGAAATTGCCCCAAAGCTTTTTAGAAGTGAATCTATTTGGGCCAGGGTAGAAAAGGCACATAAAATTCATAACTATTCCTTTACCCGGGTAACGGTGGATACCACCTATCAGGCTTCATCCACATATCCTGAACCTTTTTCCCATCTGGACCTTAATGATGAGGATCTCTTAAATGTGAGCCTCTTTCCCATTCTTATGTTTTCAGAATTTTGGCAAACTGCACAAGAACAAAAGATTGAGGTCTGGGAATATGTTTTTATGGAGGAATTTCCTGTAACTAATCCCATTATAAAGGAAGAAGTACTTTTTGCCATAGCAAAATTTGCTATGCATAGATTTGAAAAACTGGATGACTTCTATGCGGCTTCACACAAATTTTTTCAAAAAAAACAATACAAGGAAGAGGTTACTCAAAAGTATCTTGATCTTAAGGATCTCTCCCCCGGTAAACCTGCTCCCACCTTTTCAATGCATACCATGGAGGGGGAGATTATCACTTTGGAAGAGTTGCAAGGTAACCTTGTCTACCTGGATTTTTGGTCTACCTCCTGCCGCCCATGTATTGAGGAAATGCCGGAGTTTAATGAACTTCAGGAAGCATTTAAAGATGAGCAAATTCGCTTTCTTTCTATTGGAATTAGAAGTAAAAAAGAAGGCTTAGCTAGAATAATAAAAGCTCACCAATTCAGGGGGATCCATTTGTACGATCCGGAACAGGAAGAAGCAATTGTTAAAAAATATTCCGTTACAGGAGTCCCTCGATATGTGTTAATCGATAAAGAAGGCAGAGTCATAGAACACATGGCAAAACGCCCTTCTCACCCTGAACTTGCCGGCCAGCTTACCCAATTATTAAAAGAATAATATGATAAGGATTGTAAATTTTTTTCTCCTTTTCGCTACTGCAGGCTCACTTATGGCTCAGCAAAGTGCCATTAACCTGGCAGATAGTTTATATGCCGTTGGAAAATATACAGCGGCCCTGGAGTCCCTGGAAAGTATTTCTCCCAGGACCGAGGCAGTTTCCCTAAAGTTGGCAAAATTCCAGATGTCACGCGGGCAAACAGCTGCCGCCCTTGAAAATTATAGATCCGTGCTTGATCAAAACCCGGATAGGGTGCTTACGGCGATCAATTATGCCGCTGCGCTGGTTAAGACAAACCAACTGCAGGCATCTGACAGTGTTTACCTTTCGCTGATAGAAAGATATCCGGACAATGCAAATTTCTATTATCAGCGCGGACTTATTGCAGAGCGCGAAGAGCGGGAAGAGGCGTTGGAATTATATAAGAAAACGGTAGACCTGGAAATCTCCCATCCGGGAGCGCTTTACAAATTAGCAAAATACGAACTGCAAAAGGGCAGCTATGATATGGCTAAAAATTACTGTCTTCTGGGGCTGGAAGTACATCCAGACAACGTTTCCCTGCTTTCTGTTCTTGGTCAAACATACTCGGCTATGGAACAATACAAAAAGGCAATTCCTGTATATGAAAAGCTGCTCACGCTGGGGCAGGAGAGCGAATTTATCTTAACAAAACTCGGTTACGCTTATTACCAGGAGAGGGATCTTAAAGCAGCCATAGAGATCTATAAAAGGGCACTGGAATTAGAAGACCGGAATTCTGCAGTGCATTATACCCTGGGCAAATTATACGCGACAACCCTGGAGCTTGATAAATCTGAAGCCCATCTGCTCATGTCCATACTTATAAAAAAACAGGCAGTAGATGCTGAATATCTTAGCCTTGGCCTTACCTATAAGCTGAAAAAGCAATACAAAGATGCCTATGATTATTTGAACAAGGCCCTGGAAGAAAATCCCCAAAATGAGCGGGCATTGTATGAAAGAGCCATTGCAGCCGATAATTATTTTGAGGATATCACCACCAGGATCAATTTCTATAAAGCATATCTCTCTCAATATGAAACAACAGGAAATGAAGATCTGCGCTACCTCGCAAAAACGAGGATAAGGGATCTAAAGAAAGAGCAACATTTGGCAGTCGGGGAATGAGAAGAACGAAGACAGAAGTTTTTTTTCATACCTTTTAATTTAATTTAACGGAACCGGCATGATTTCAAAAACACTACTTTTCCTTTGTTTTATAACGGCAAATCTCCTTTTGGCCCAAAACAACGAATTTTCACTTACCGGAAAGACAGCCGATTTTGAAGATGGCACCTACTTATATTTCCGGGATTTAGTCAATGGAGGGGAAATAGATTCTGCTATGGTGCGCAACAACACCTTCCGGTTTACAACAGATCTCCCGGAGCCTGTTTTATATGTAATGCTGTTCACTAAAGACAAAACAAAGTTTGTTGAGTTGTGGCTGGAGGAGAATGCTATGACCTTTGATGCTACAAATGGGGATTTTAAAGATGCAGAGGTCACAGGCTCAAAAAATCACACTCTTGCCCGATTCGTTCGGAATGAAGTTTATGCTGATGTAAAGACAACTTCAAGGGATATAATAAATCAAAGGGAGAAAGATTTTATAAAAGATCATCCAGATGCCTTAGTGAGTGCTTATGTTTTGGTAATGGCCCAAAGAGATTGGTGGCAGGCAGAAGTCGCTGAGTATTACTCAAAACTTTCTCCGGAGATACAGACATCTTCTTTAGGAATGAAGGTTGCAAAATATTTAGAAAAGGATATTGCCGAAGTTGGAGAACAGTTTGCCGACCTAAAGGTGCTGAATTCCGTCGGGGAGGAAGTAAAGATATCTGATCTAATTGGAAAACTAACTCTAATGCAATTCTGGTCTTCCAGCTGTGGTTCCAGTAGAAAAATGAACGTAACAACGCTAACGGAGATCTACCCCAGGTATAAAACTGAAGGTCTTGAAATTATTACCGTTTCACAGGATAAAAGAAAGGACGCCTGGATGAAAGCGATACAGGAGGATGAATTCAATTGGCCTGAGCTAAACAATCTGCATAGTCCCGACCAACAGGCGTTTAAAGCATATGGGGTTTCGTCTACACCTTCAAATTTTCTGATCAATAGCCACGGTGTAATTGTAGCACGAAATCTTATGGGAGATGAGGTAGAAAGCAAAATAAAAGAGTATTTGGCAGAGGAGTAGCAACCTCCAAGTCTAAAACCGGTTTATTTAAAAAATTCTTGTAGATTTAACCATTCCCTACAATAATCATTTCCATATTTAATTAGCAGCACCTAAGCATATTCTTCGGAATGATGTATAGGTTGTTTTATTTGTGCGTTGGCAACAAGCTCAAAAATTTATCCCATAAATGAATCTTGATAAAAAAGATAAGATTGAAATATTTGAAAATGCCATAAGCTGGGTTGTGGTTCTTGCAATGTTTATATACGGCGGAGCAAAATTAAGTCAATTCGATGGAGGGGCGGAAATTGATAAAACTGTTTCTGAATTATCCGGAATGGAGTTGATGTGGGCCTTTTATGGGTATTCCCAATCATTTGCTTTGACTATTGGATTTTTTGAAATCATTGGAGGAATTCTGATCTTAATAAAAAAAACGCGGATAATTGGCTGCTTGTTTACATCCACCATTTTAATTAACGTTATTCTTCAGGACATATATTTCGAAGTTCACCCGGGAGCTTTAAAAGCCGCTATTCTCTACCAATTACTGATATTGATTGTTCTATGGCTTCATAGGAGAAAACTTATTCAAGGCTTAAAAGCATTATTGGGATCTAATAAAATTAATCAAACGAAAACAAAGCTTCTCGTAAAACTTCTCATTGCTTTTGTCTTGTTTATTGGGCTGAGAATATTGGAATATTACATAACTATAAAATGGTAAAGCCAGTTGCCAATAACATATTAAAAACAATGCTAAAACCTGTGTCAAATCGAAGTTCCATACTCGCTTGTAATGTTTGGTTGTCTTGCAGACAATCAATCTCGCCCGCTCGTACAGTTTTTACACGGGACGTTGTCCTAAACTGATTAAATTATAACCTGTGAACAGATTATTTAAAGTAGGAGCTTATTTCATATCAATTATTTTACTTGTTTCTTGTGGTACAAATAAGATCGTAACTGAAAATAAAGGAGTAAATACAAAACTTAATTCGAAATACAAAAAAAGTAGAAAAACATACTATGGGTCATTGAACAAAACTGAATACAGAGAATTGATGAATAAACTGGAGACAGAATTTAAAACCACAATTCCTAATGGTAAATCTATTCTGGTGAATTTTACCCAAAAAGCACCGAACTGCATTTCTGTTCAATTTAGCAAAAAAAGGAACGAACTATTAACCAGTAATAGTATAAGAATCTCATGGCGAATAAGTTCTAACAATAATGTTACTGATTTTTTTGTGTACACCAAAGATTCCTATCACAGAGATATTTTTGAGAAATTATCAGAATTTATATTGGATTCGGGATTTTTTCATGAAAATGTATTTACTGAACACGAAAATTGTGAAGGATTTTTGCTAGTAAAACCTACCGGAGAATTTTATAAATATTATGGAGAAGATTACTATTCAAAAATCCAGGAGTTCCTTAATTGAAAAGGGAAATCCACCGTACCTGTACTTCTTGGACAATGTTTGCAAAGAGAAAACGAAAAAAGAACATTTAATGGATAACTGTTAGTCAGAATTTCATGAAACAGATTGTATTTACTTTATTTTTTATTTTGTGTATTAATTTGGTTAACGCACAATGGTCAGAAAATAATGCCATATACCACAGCAGTGAATTATCTATGGGAAACTATCTTGGGGTAGATCTAAATGCAAACTATGTATTAAGAGAAAAATACTCATTTAAGATCGGATATTCCGGTTTTATACGAAAACCTCATTCTGCACCGGAAAATTATAATTCCGGATTTTTTGGCGCTATAGCATTTGGTTTAGCCAATCCATATGACCAATTGGGGAATCTTCAGCTATTAGCAGGTAGAATTTATTCGTTAAACAAAAAGGGAACTATTAGAGCAAACCTATCCTTAGGAATTGGTTATACCGCAATTAAAGAACCAACTAACTGGCAACCGGTAGAAGGAAGTTTTATTACTCAAAATTATTCTTTTGATTATGACAGGTACCATACTTTCAGTTTGATAATAAATCCTAAAATAGAATTTCCATTTACAAGGTTTTATGGTCTTTCTCTTTCACCACTGGTACAAGTCAATAAGGACCGTGTATATTATGGAATTGGAATTGGTCAGATGATTGGATTATTAAGAAAGAAAACCAAGGACAAACCTGAAGTAGTAAACTAACCAAAATAATGTATAAAAACAATGGTACCTTGGTGCTTAATCGACTATAAATCTATAAAATGAAAAAATTACTAAGTCTTCTAATTGTAATCCTGCTTATCAGTTGTTCAGATAAAAAGGTTGATAAACATACTGATTTAAGCACCAGTCATAAAAACACCATAAATCAATCAGAGGAAAACTGGACTGACTTTGACACCAAAGATTCCATTCCAAAAGTACTCAGTGAGGCTCTTTTAAATATAACCAACGGACATTTCGAATTGGCTGATCCCAACGAAAGGTATAATGCTACTGATGTTATAATAGACTCTTTGCCCAGACAGAAATTAAGTCTATTATCAAGAAAAGGAAATGACTGGAGATTGACCTACATTCAGGGAGGCTTTGGGAAATATTATGTCTATGCACAATGCAGGATCAGAAATGATTCTATTTATGATCTTAGAATGGCAGAATCAATTATAATACTTGAGAATAATGATAGCATTGACAAATATATGTTAGAGAAAAAACTTGAACTGAAAGAGGCCAATATAAACATGAAGCAAAAGAGCATATAAAATAAATTTGAAATGAGAAATCCCCTGTCTGTTACGCCCAATTTTATTCCGGACAGATCAAACCTCCCGGCTCACCAAGTATAAAAACGGGACGTTCTGCAAAATTTTTAAAGTACATATTATGAAATACAGTTTATTAATTCTTCTCATTCTAATTCTTCTTCAATCGTGCTCAAGCGTCCCTAAACCTAATAATTTATCCGGTAATATTAAAAAAGTAGAATCCAGTCTTATAAATCCGGTATTCTTTGAAGGTGATCCTACCTGGTCTATAGAAGAACGCATGGAGCACTATGGTGTTCCCGGGGTAAGCATAGCCGTAATTAACAATAGCGAAATTGAGTTTGTGAAATCCTATGGGGTAATGGATAAAGAAAGTAAATCTCCAGTTACCAGGGAAACACTTTTTCAAGCAGGGTCAATTAGTAAACCGGTAGCTGCATACGGGGCCTTACGGCTGATGGAACAAAATAAAATTAATTTAGATGAAGATATCAATTCCTACCTGACATCCTGGAAGTTGCCGGAAAATGAGTTTACCAAAGAGAAGAAGGTCACTCTTAAAAACCTTCTCAACCATTCCGGAGGAGTCACGGTTCATGGCTTTTATGGCTATAGATCTGATCTCCCATTGCCTACATTGGTTGAAATTTTAAATGGAAATTCTCCGGCTAATTCAGATGCGATTTTGGTTGATAAAGTTCCGGAAGAAGGGTTCCGGTATTCCGGAGGTGGATTTACAATTGTACAGCAAATGATGATCGATATTGAGGAAAAGACATTTCCTTTACTAATGGAAGAATTAGTTCTTCAACCCTTAAAAATGAACAACAGCACCTATGATCAGCCTCTTCAACAGGTGCAACTAAAAACTGCTGCAACCGGTTATTTAGCTGATGGGTCAATGGTTTTAGGTAAAAGCTTTAGATATCCTGAAATGGCCGCTGCAGGATTATGGTCAACAGCAGAAGATCTGGCAAAATTTGCTATAGATATCCAGCAAACCCTTAAAGGAAAAACAAATACGGTAGTTTCTCAAACCACAACAAATGAAATGCTTACGCCTTTGATGGAAGGTGGTGGCCCGGCCCTGGGAATCAACATATCTAATATGAAAAATGAAACCTATTTTTTCCATAATGGAGAGATTCAGGGATTTAATAGTGAATTAATTGCGCATAAAGAAAAAGGTTACGGGGTGGTAGTATTAATAAATTCGAACCATCCCGAATTTATTTCAGAATTGATTAGATCTGTTGCACTTACCTATAATTGGGATGGGTATGTTACCCGGTTTAAAAAATTAAAACCAGATCTTAAGGAAATTGAAAAAATTGAAGGGCGCTACAGGTTAAATGATGAAAATATCATTGAGATATATAAAAATGAAAATCAGCTCTTCAGAAAAAACCTGGGTGAAAAACCAGTGGAGTTACTAAAAATTTCAGACACAGCATATGTTAGCAGAGAAGATAAAGACCGGGTTGTTCAATTCATTTTAGATCCCGAAAAGGATAATTACAATATGATCATCCGTTATCATAGTGGCTACCTGGATTCTTCTTTAACTCAAATGAAAGGAAATGACAAATTACCTATTGAGTTACTCGAATCCGGAGATTATGATCAGGCTCTCGTAAGATATAAAGAATTAAAAAAGAAGGATCCCAATAATTCGGCTATTTTAGAAGACAATATAAACAGATTAGGTTACCATTTTCTCAACTTAAATAATATAAATTTATCCCAGGCTATTTTTAAAGTGAACACCTTGCTCTATCCTCATAGTTCGAACGTTTATGACAGCTATGCAGAAGCTAGTATGAAAATGGGAGATCTTGATCTGGCTATTGAAAACTATAAAACATCGCTTAATCTTGATCCCCAAAATAAGAATGCCCATAATAAGATTGAGGAGTTGCAAAAAAGGAAAGCAGAATAAAAATAATATAGGTGAACTTGAATATAAGTTCAAAGGTTCGTGCTAACCGTACGCAACTTTATGGCACCTTTTAATTGCAAAAGATCAAAAATTGCTTTAAATAATAATAAGTATGCTTCAATGAAGATCAAGGAATTGGTACTGCTCATCATAGGTTTGTTTTTCTCCCTGAATCTAAATGCACAAAATGAACTGAAAATCGGTGTCAATGCGGGAATGACCTATCCGGATATCAGAGGCCACGAATATGCCAAATACAATAATTTTAAGCTGGGATATTTATTGGGGGTAACATTTGATTATTATCTCACAGAAGATCTGTCACTAAAGGCCAATGTCAATTACGAGAGGAAAATTAAGAAATTGGAGGTAACATATTATGATTACGAAGCGGAGGAAACGGGGAAACAAAGTTTCAGAGAAATTTATGAGTATATAAACTTACCTGTTTTATTGAAATACGAATTTGTCAATTCTGGTTTTTTTGTAAATGGGGGGCCTTTTGTGAACTATTTGCTCAATTACAGAATCAAACCAAACGGTTCGATTGACGAGAGTAATGTTTTGACAGAACAGAAAAAAATAGATTTCGGATTATCCGCGGGTATTGGAACCATAATAGCGCTCAATGAGAAAAATGACCTGACCATTGAAATTAGAGATGACCTGGGATTAATAGATACAGGCGGCGTACCTAAACACGTGGGAGGAACCGTAAAAACTAATGTTATTAAATTGATATTAGGCTGGAATCTGGGAATATAAATTGCAGTATTGGTTAATGATTTGTCCTCTGATTAAAAGGAAATTCGGACTATAGCTGATTTAATGCTGTCAAGGAATTTTCCATGGCGCCCAGGTAGCGGAGAATTAAGAAGCCCTGTGTAAAACTTTTGAAAGTCTTATTGGAAAAACTGAAAAGTTCTTACGGCGGTATTTAACATTGGATTTTAATATTCATTAACCAAAAGAATTACAGGAAATTAAACAGGTGCTCCCTTCATTATCTTTTCAAATTCACTATTTTTGGATTTTTAAAATCAAGTGTCAAATTCCTTTCATGAAAAAGATCCTACTCCTGCTCTTATTCCCAATGATGGTTGGCTGCAACAACTTTGAGACAAAGAGAATTTCTTCTAAAGAGGTTCTGGATAAGGAATATAAAAGTCTAAACTGGAAAGAAGTAGATGAATATCCCGCCTTTGAAAATTGCCAGAATATAACCGAACTGGAAAAGGCGAGGGATTGTTTTGAGGCAACCGTAGCAAATTCCGTTTACACCTATCTGGCCAGGCAGGAACCTATTGTTACTGAAACTATAGACGATACAATTTTCGTACATCTGGAAATTTCCAAAACCGGAAGACCCAACCTTGAATCGTTCGAAGTAGATACCCTTGTCACCAACCAGATCCCTGAACTGGAAATGTGGTTGAAGCAGAGTATAGATTCCCTTCCCAAAATATATCCGGCCAGTAAACGCGGCATTCCGGTCTCCAGCGTCTTCACCATGCCCATTGTAATTAAAGCTGAATAATTCTTTTCATTCACAAGAATAAAATTTAATTTTCGCCTAACGCCTAACGCCTAACGCCTAACGCCTAACGCCTAACGCCTAACGCCTAACGCCTAACGCCTAACGCCTACCTCCTTGAAACTCTCCCTTTCCACTCCACCTTCTTAAACATAGACATCAAAGCTGCCGAAGTTGAAAAAAATGGATACATCAGGCTGCTCCAGAAGTAATTTCTCAATACTTCCTTCCGCCCAAAAAATTGAGCCGATTTATAAAGCAGCAGAAGGTCTGCCAGGAATTTAAATAAGAAAGCCATCATAATGGGTTGGAATGAAATTAACTGGAGAAAAGCCAGAATAAACCCTACTGCAATAATAAGGTTCATAATCAGTACAATCAACCCGGTCACCTTAGCGAAAGAACTTTTATAGGCAGGGGTTTTAGACGCCCAGCGGATGCGCTGTGCAATTAAGGAGGTAAGATCTGGTTGAGGTTTAGTGAGCACAATGGCATCCTGTGTCTTTAAATAAGCTACCTTCAACTTCTTTTCAACAAACTTCTGAAGTAAAAAAACATCATCTCCACTGGAAATGTCATTATTTTCGGAATATCCACTTACTTTATAAAAAGCGCTTCGGTTATAACACAGGTTGGCGCCGTTACACATAAAGGCATTGCCCAGTCCAAATCCGCCGGCACCGGCCAGCTGCAGGCTTAAAAAATCCATCTCCTGAAAGGCATGGAAGTATTTCAATCTCCTTTTTTTTCTATAAGTTTCCCAACTTTCAGGCCTTTGCCTGTGTCCACTATTTGCATGACCTTTTTCTGACAAATACTGAAAAGGAGCTACAGGACCCGCTATTAATTGAGCCTCTGTTTTTCTTAACATCTGGTCAAAAGCCTGCAACCATAATTTGGGGACCAGGCAATCTGCATCGGTGGTAATGATATGGTCAAAAAGTGCATTTTTAACCCCTAAAGTAATTGCGGCCTTTTTTGGGGAATTGGAAACTTTGAAGTTATCCAGTAAAATAACATGTAATTTGGGATGCTCCTTCAAAAATTCGAAACATATATTTTCAGAATTATCTTCAGAAGCGTCATTTATGAGAAGGATCTCAAAATTATTATTAGGGTAATCAAGTTGGAGAAATGACTGTAACAGTAAAGGCAAATTCTTTGCTTCATTCCTGTAGGGAACAACTATTGAGAAGTTGGTTACACCAGGGGCGTTTTCTGTCCTGAATTCCGGGATCTTCTTCCAGCCCATCACTAATGCCAACATCAGCAAAACGTAAGATCCGGTAAGAACAAGAATAAAAATTATCATTTTTAGCATGTAAGCCTGTTTTCAAATATAGGAATAGCTAATTAGAAATGCTTAGCTTTGTGAAGTACTACAGGATTGCAGGTGTAAACTTATAAACGCTTTAAGAGCAAGTAATTAAATTTATTGAAAACCGAAAGAATCATTTTAGGCATTGATCCCGGAACCACAATAATGGGTTTTGGGCTTATAAGGGTAGAGAACAAGAAAATGCATTTTATGCAGCTCAATGAATTGTTGCTCAGCAAATACAGCGACCCCTATGTTAAGCTGAAATTGATCTTTGAACGTACCATTGAATTAATTGACACCTACCATCCTGATGAAATCGCCATTGAAGCTCCTTTCTTCGGAAAAAATGTACAGTCTATGCTGAAGCTTGGCAGGGCACAGGGAGTAGCGATGGCTGCGGGATTATCCCGTCAGATTCCTATTACCGAATACCTTCCCAAAAAGATCAAAATGGCGATCACCGGAAACGGAAATGCAAGCAAGGAACAGGTAGCCAAAATGCTGCAAAGTGTACTGGGATTAAAAGAACTCCCAAAAAACCTGGATTCTACAGATGGTCTTGCAGCCGCAGTTTGTCACTTCTATAATTCAGGCACGGTGAGTGTAGGGAAAAGCTATACAGGCTGGGATGCTTTTGTAAAGCAGAATCCGGCGAAGGTGAAAGCCCCCTAACCCCCAAAGGGGGAATTTTGTAAAATTAAAAGTCCTTGAGTTCTAACATAAAAAATAAAGCTTTATCTCTAAGTGAAAGGGAATCCAGCTCCTCCCCTTGGGGGAGGCCGGGAGGGGATGAAAGGGATCACGAAAACCTCAGTTCCCCTTCCGAAAAACATAATGGGTATGGAAAAATTCCTGAAAATTCCAACTCCTCCCCTTTGGGGAGGCGGGGTGGGGATGAAGGAATTAGTGAAAGAGAATCCAGCTCCTCCCCTTCGGGTAGGCCGGGAGGGGATGGGGATTATGGAATTTACATTCATATACCCTTTTGCAAACAGGCCTGTCACTACTGTGATTTTCATTTTTCTACTTCGGTAAAGAAGAAAGGGGAGTTGGTCAAAATGTTGTGCCGGGAACTTTCATTACGGAAGGAGGAAATTCCGGGAAAAACAGTTCATACTATCTATTTCGGCGGAGGCACTCCATCATTACTTTCTTCCGAAGAACTGAAACAGATTTTTGAAACCATACATGCAAATTTCACTGTTGCTGAAGATGCAGAGATCACCCTTGAAGCCAATCCCGATGATCTTTCCCGGGAGAAACTGGAGCTGTTAAGTAATTCCCCAATTAACAGGTTGAGCATAGGAGTGCAGTCTTTTTTTGAAGAAGACCTGAAACTTATGAACCGGGCGCATAATGCTACTGAAGCTTTAGAAAGCATCCAAATGGCAAAGGATTATTTTAATAACATTTCCATCGATCTTATCTACGGAATTCCGGATATGGGCGAGGAGCGGTGGAAAAAGAATATTGAAATTGCCCTGGATCTCGGGCTACCGCATTTTTCCTGTTATGCCTTGACAGTAGAACCCAATACAGCTTTAAAGAAGTTTATCGATAAAGGATTAATAATACCTGTAGATGATGAAGCAGCCAAAGCCCATTTCGAGATCCTTACGGAAACCTTAAAGCGTGCAGGCTTCATACATTATGAATTTTCGAACTACGGGAAGCCAGGTTATTTTTCACAGAACAATACCGCCTACTGGATGGGAAAACCTTATTTAGGAATAGGGCCATCTGCACATTCATATGACGGGGAAAGCAGGAAATGGAATGTTAGCAATAATTCCCTGTATATTAATTCTCTTGAAAAAGGAAAAATACCATTTCAGGAGGAAGTATTAAGCCTTACAGATAAGTACAATGAGTACGTGATGACCCGCTTAAGGACCATGTGGGGAATATCTTTGGAAGAAGTGGAAGAGAGGTTTGGGCTTAGGTTTAAAAACTATTTGTTAGATCAGGCCAAGGAACATCTCAGGGAAGGTTTACTTGATAAAAAAGAGGATAAAATAGGGGTTACTGAAAAAGGAAAATTTTTAAGTGACGGCATCGCTGCAGATTTGTTTTTGGTAAATTTGGATGCTGAAAATTAGGATTGGATAAACCAGCGCAAAAGTATAAAAGCTCCCCTCCTTTTTTCCGAGGAGGGGTGGCCGCTTGCGGACGGGGTGGTTGCGTGATATTTCAAATGGTCTAACCTAAAAAAGATCGTGGTACTGGCGAATATGTTAGTACTGACCAAGAAAGTTAGATGCTGAAACGAGTTCAGCATGACGTGGTGAGGTGAATTAGTTACTTACGTCACCCTGAGACCCGTGATAAATAAATTACCTAGCGTAGGAGATTGACGTTTAGGAATATAAAATCCAAAAATTGCCTATTAAAATTTAACCCATAAATTCCTGATATACACAATTTTACAAAACACGTCAATGGTAATTCATTTCAGGGTCTAGTGTGGTTAGAACGGGGAACTGGCGGGAATGGTGGTACTGACCAAGAAAGTTAGATGCTGAAACGATTTCAACATGACGTGGTGAGGTGAATTGGTTACTTACGTCACCCTGAATTAATTTCAGGGTCTAGCGCAGTTTGAGGGGGGAACTCGCGGGAATGTTGGTACTGACCAAGAAAATTAGATGCTGAAACGAGTTCAGCATGACGAAATACACTACTTGAAAAATTTAAATGAAAGCCCAAATAACCTACAATAATAAAACCTATAACATAGACCTGTCCAAACCTTTAGACATATCCCTGAGCTTACGGGGAGATGATAAAAATCCGGTGGCCTGGTATATGGGTGCACCCAACATAGTTCCTGTGCGGGATGGGGATTTTGTAGGGAAAGTAAGTGAAGGCGCTTCTACAAATTTCAACAATATCCAGTTTAATCCGCATGCCCATGGAACCCATACCGAATGTGTGGGCCATATCACCAGGGAATTCCACAGCATCAATGATGCATTAAAACAATTTTTTTTTACTGCTTTGCTTATTTCTGTGGAACCCGAAAAGTGGGGAGAAGATATGGTTATCACTGAAGAGCTTATGAAAAAGGAACTTCAAAAAGATAGGGTAGATGCACTTATTATTCGTACTCTGCCTAATTACATCGATAAGCGGAGCAGGAAATATTCCCATTCCAATTGGCCATATCTTGAAGAAAAAGCTGCCAAATACATTCGGGACTGCGGCGTCAGGCATCTCCTGGTAGATCTGCCATCTGTAGACAAAGAAAAGGATGAAGGAAAGCTGCTCGCTCATAAAGCTTTTTGGGATTACCCCCGGAACACCAGGGTCAATTCCACAATTACTGAAATGATCTATGTGCCCAATAAAATTGTGGATGGAGATTATATTTTAAATCTACAGATCGCCTCATTTGAAAATGATGCCACACCCGCTAAGCCTGTACTGTACAAAATCGAATAGTTATGCAAACAACATTAAAAATTGAAGAGCTGGCTATGTTTCTGGGAGGGATCTTTGCCTTTAGCTTTCTGTCTCTTGAATGGTGGTGGTTCCCTGTTCTTCTCTTTCTTCCTGATGTAGGGATGCTGGGATATCTATTTGGCAACAGGAGTGGCGCAGTATTGTATAATCTTTTTCATCACAAAGGAATTGCTGTGATTGTAGGTATAGCAGGGGTGTTATTAAATCACGAGATCCTTCAGCTTATCGGGATCATTCTCTTCTCCCATGCTTCCCTGGACCGCATGCTGGGGTACGGATTAAAATATGAAAGAGGGTTTAAGTACACTCATCTTGGGGAGATAGGGAAATGAGGAGAATGATTGGATATTCAGGGCCTCTCCTTACCGTCACCCTGATTTCATTTCATGGTCTAATCCGGTTTGAGGGGAGAACTGGCGAGAATGGTGGTGCTGATCAACAATATTAGATGCTGAAACGAGTTCAGCATGACGGGGGCGAGGATGAACGGGTGTTTTATGGCTCTCTCTCTCTCTCTCTCTCTCTCTCTCTCTCTCTCTCTCTCTCTCTCTCTCTACCGTCACCCTGAACCTGCCTGCCGGCAAGGCAGGTTCATTTCAGGGTCTAGCGTGTTTAGAACGGGGTACTGGCGAGAATGGTGCTACTGACCAAGAAAGCTAGATGCTGAAACAAGTTCAGCATGACGGAGCGAGGATGATCTAGTTTTCTTAGCAAAAATAGTATTAACTTAAAGGAGCCTATGCAAAAAAGTTATACATACTTGCTATCTAATGCAACTAGAACAATGCTCTATGTAGGTGTAACTTCTGATCTTTACACAAGAATAATGCAACATAAAAATGGTGAAGGTTCTTTATTCACCAAAAAATATCATTTAAAATATTTGCTGTATTTCGAAGAATTCATCTCAATTAATCAGGCTATATCAAGGGAGAAACAACTGAAGAATTGGCACAAGGATTGGAAATGGAATCTTATTAGATCGTTGAATCCGGAGTTAAGGGACCTCTTTGAAGGATTACGCTAATTCTAGTAGTCTTGCTATATTATCATGACTCTCGTTAACGTCACCCTGAATTTATTTCAGGGTCTGGCGTAATTAGAAGGGGGAACTTGCGAGAAGGTTAGTGCTGACCAAGAAGGTTAGATGCTGAAACGAGTTCAGCATGACGGGGGCGAGGATGAACGGGTGTTCTATGGCTCTCTCTCTCTCTCTCTCTCTCTCTCTCTCTCTGTCCTACCGTCACCCTGAATTTATTTCAGGGTCTGGCGTGGTTTGAAGGGGGAACTAGCTAGAATGTGGGTACTGACCAAGAATGTTAGATGCTGAAACGAGTTCAGCATGACGGGAAAAAATAAGTCCTAAAAAAAAGCCGCTTCTTGCGAAACGGCTTTATTTATTTTCTGGAAAAGATCTTCAGAAGAAAAGATTATCCAAGAGCTACTCTCTCAAAACTAACAACTTCAAGGTCGCTGTCTACAGATTTTACATAAGCGGCAACACTCATTTTGTTGTCTTTTATGAAATCCTGGTTTACAAGAGTATTGTCCTTAAAGAAACGTTTGATCTTACCTTTTGCGATATTATCCAGCATTTCTTCCGGCTTACCTTCTTCTCTCAATGTGTCTTTTGCAATTTCAATTTCTTTATCGATCACAGTCTGGTCTACACCTTCTTCGTTCAAAGCAACAGGGTTCATTGCAGCGGCTTGCATAGAAACGTTTTTAGCAGCTTCTTCAGCTCCATCAACATTTTTAGAAAGACCTGTTAGAACTGCAATCTTATTACCGGCGTGGATGTAAGAACCTACGAAAGGAGCTTCCAAAGTCTTGTAAGCACCAATTTCAATTTTCTCACCTATAACTCCGGTTTGCTCAGTTAATTTATCCTGAACCGAAATTCCTTTATAATCTGCAGCAAGTAATTCTTCTTTTGAAGAAGTTGACAATGCAATATCTGCAAAGTCTTCAGCCAACTGGATGAAAGCCTCGTTTTTTGCAACGAAATCTGTCTCACAGTTAAGGGAGATGATCACTCCTCTTGTAGAATCTTCAGTTACCCTTGCAATTGCAGCACCTTCAGCTGAATCTCTGTCGGCACGATTTGCAGCTACTTTTTGTCCTTTTTTACGCAGGATCTCAATCGCTTTGTCAAAATCTCCTTCAGATTCAACTAATGCTTTTTTACAATCCATCATACCGGCTCCGGTAGACTTTCTTAAGTTATTTACTTCTGCGGCGGTTATATTTGCCATGATGTTTTATGGTTTTTAATTTATAAAAATTAAGTCGTTTAGTTTTTTACTGAGAAAAGAACTAAACGACTCATATAAATGTATCAAGATGTTATTCTTCTTCTCCTCCGTCTTCAGTTGAAGCAGCAGCTTTTGCTAAAGTCTCTTTTTTAGACTCTAACTTAACATCTTTTTTAGCCTCTTTCATTGCCTCTTTATCCTCAGGGTCTGTAGAAGGTACTTCTACTTCTGCTTTAGCTTTTTTAGGCCTTGGGGCTCTGGTGGTCTTTTCTTTTTTATCATCTTCAGAATCATCTTCTTTGGTTGATTTTCTTTCAGAAAGACCTTCAATAACAGAATCGGCAAGGTAAGAAACCACTTTGTCTATAGACTTGGATGCATCATCGTTTGATGGGATCACGTAATCTACTTCCCGTGGGTCAGAATTTGTGTCAACCATCGCAAAGATTGGAATGTTTAATTTTTGCGCTTCTTTAACAGCAATGTGTTCACGAGTGATATCCACTACAAATAGTGCAGCCGGAAGACGGCTCATATCTGCAATAGAACCTAAGTTCTTTTCTAACTTAGCTCTTAAACGGTCAACCTGTAAACGCTCTTTCTTGGAAAGGGTGTTGAAGGTACCGTCTTTTTTCATCCTGTCAATAGAAGCCATTTTTTTAACGGCTTTACGAATGGTGATAAAGTTGGTAAGCATTCCGCCGGGCCATCTTTCAGTGATGTAAGGCATGTTTGCTCTTTCAGCTTGATCTGCAACAATTTCTTTCGCTTGTTTCTTGGTAGCTACAAAAAGTATTTTTCTTCCGCTGGCAGCAATTTTCTTCATTGCTTCGCCGGCTTCCTGCATTTTTGCAGCACTTTTATATAGGTTTATGATGTGAATCCCGTTGCGCTCCATATAGATATACGGGGCCATGTTTGGGTTCCATCTTCTTGTAAGGTGGCCAAAATGCACACCTGCATCAAGTAAGTCTTTTACTTCTACTTTGTTTGCCATTTTTGTAATAGTTTACGTTCTGTTGAGACTAGCAACAATCAAGTGGCGATTTCTCATCTGGCCTTGATCGTTTAGATGCTAAACTAACTTCCGCGGCAGGCGGAATAACAACAAAAATCTTATTTAATATTAAATGAACTTGTGGGCAGTGCCCAATGATATTAACGTTTAGAGAACTGGAATTTCTTACGAGCTTTCTTTTGTCCAAATTTCTTACGTTCTACCATTCTTGGATCTCTGGTCATTAAACCTTCAGGTTTTAGAACCGCACGGTTGTCGGCATCCAATTCTACCATAGCTCTAGAAATTGCCAAACGAATTGCTTCTGCCTGGCCGGTAATACCACCACCATATACATTAACCTTGATGTCGAAGTTCTCTTCGTTCCCGGTCATGTTTAGGGGTTGCATAACTTTGAAAAGTAATGGTCCTGTAGTGAAATAATCTTTGAAATCTTTCTTGTTGATCGTAATGTTACCAGTTCCCTGGCCTACATATACTCTCGCAACAGCCGTCTTTCTACGACCAATTTTGTGAATAACCTCCATTACGTAAGATCGTTTAGATTAATAGTTTCAGGCTTTTGTGCTTTAAGATCGTGTTCTGATCCTGCATATACCTTTAAATTGCGGAATATTGCTGCACCTAATTTATTCTTAGGCAGCATTCCTTTTACCGCATTTTCAATCAACCTTTCCGGTCCTTTATTGAATAATTCGGTTGCAGTTAGACTGCGTTGTCCCCCAGGATAGCCGGTGTGGCGAATGTATTCCTTAGAATCCCATTTTTTACCTGTTAAATTGATCTTGGAAGCATTGGTGATAATTACATTGTCTCCGCAATCAACGTGTGGGGTGAAGTTAGGTTTGTATTTCCCTCTAAGTAGCTTTGCTACCTTAGTTGAAAGACGACCTAAAGTCTGACCATCAGCATCTACGTGTACCCAATTCTTGGTCACGGTAGCCTTGTTGGCCGATACTGTTTTGTAGCTTAATGTGTCCACACTAATTAATTTTACTGATTATTAAACATTCCATTCCCTGTAACCCGAATTTGAATCGTGAAAACAGGGGTGCAAATGTACAATTATAAATTCTAAAAGCAAATACTAGATTCAATAATTTATGGGAATGGAAGTAACTGGATTTCAGCTGCTTTAGAGTAGCATAAGATGCCATATATAATTATTAGCAAAAATGTGCAAGTGCGTTGGGGAGCAGGCATAATTTAAAGGTCATCTATCAGCATCTATGGCAGGAAATCCGCTAAAAAGCATTATTTTGACGATAAAATGCAAAATAACCGTTAATTTATTCCCAATTATTGTTTGGACTTTGTTATATTTGACCCCGTTGTACCCCACTGAAACGTAATTTTTCTATATTATGAAAAAGATTTTTCTTAAAATGATCATTGTTTTTGTAGGTCTGGCGCTCGTCTCTTGTGAAGCTGAAGATCTTAAGAATCAAGATGAGGAGTACAATTCCCGAATGCTCAGCGTATTTATCTATGACTCAGATATTGTGGGGGAATGGGATCTAAAATCCCTTATTACCGAAGATCCTGTCGATCTAAACCAGGATGGGGAGTCAAGCACGAATCTACTTGCTGAAACAGATTGCTTCGATCCTGTATGGATCAGGTTCAATGGAGATAAAACCTTCTCTTCTGTAAATTACAGTATGGAGTTCAAAAAAGGTGAGGACGGGGATGAGTTCATTTGTAAGGGAAGAACCACTCAAAACGGGGAATGGAGTCTTAATAACAATACCCTTATCTTATATGTATGGAGCAATGGCGCTTTAAATACGATTGAGCGGGAAATTATCCTTACCGAAGATTCTTTCATTTTCGAAATTAACGCTGCTGAGTCAGAAGATTACGTGAAAAATTTGGGAGGTGCCTCGGCTTCCGGAATTTCTGTGGTTGCCCTTGAGTATTCCCCTTCAGAAAAATAACATCAACTTTTATTTTGATAATCAGGATTAATTTTTTTGAGTTGATCCCCTGTTTTTAGATCTCTAATTTTCTACCACCGTTTATCGATTTTCGAGGACAATATAAAGGTCAAACAATGAAAAAACTGATGTTGAAATGACGATGAAATACATAATTACACGATAAATGGCACATTTAATGTTAATACAGTCATAAATTGAAGAAATTTACACATATATTTGCTGCATAAAATTCACGATAAAAATTTATTTTTCTGAATATGAAAAAAATTATCTCCCCCCTGTTTTTTGTTTCTTTCGCTCTAGTCTTATCTTCCTGTGCTAATGATGACTTGGCAGATCTTCAGGCAGAGGACCTGGAAACCAAAATTTTAACCGCCAATTTTCAGGATTCTGAACTTGTAGGACACTGGGATTTAAGCAAAATGTCCACAGATACTCCTGTTGACCTGAACCGAGACGGTATTTACAATCAAAATTTGCTTTCTGAGACAGATTGTTTTAAGCCTATGTCCATAACTTTTAATTCGGATTATAAATTTTCTTCTGTGAATGCAAGAATGGATTTCAAGGCAGGAGAAGCAGATGATGAGTTCTTTTGTATGGGCAACCGTACCGATTCAGGTACCTGGAGTGTAGAAGGTGATGTGCTTATTCTAAAGGTTGATATTGATGGTACGATCTATCAAGACAGGAAGCAAATAGTGTTAGATGGAAATACTTTTTCCTTTAAAGTTACAGAACTTGAATCCCAAAAATATGTAGCTGATCCCGGAGATACTTCGGTTTCGAAAGTTACCGTTGTTTCTCTGGAGTACACCAAAAAATAAACCCCCATAGTTAGCCTGTTAAAATCCTCACAGATCTTTTTGTGGGGATTTTTGATGTTTATATGTTGGAAGAGATCAAGAACTATTTCTAATTTACAATCATATTAACCGGAAAGGATCTCCTTAGCGGTTTTTTTATTTGACAAAAACCTGAAATGTTATAAGTGAGATATTTAAATAATAAATTTTGTTATTGTACCCGGATCATCCCTGATGCTTTTCATTCATTGGCTTAACATACAGTTGTTGCACCAGGATTATTACCATTAAAAGAATAGGCGTGGCCAGAATGATCCCCCAAATACCGGTCATTGCACCTACCAGCAATTGAGAAATAATAATTAATGCCGGGGGTATTTTAACCAGTTTTTTTTGAGCCATGGGATTGATCAAACCACTTTCAAGTAGCTGTACAACCAAATACAATCCGGCAACAATAGCTGCCGTAGTGGGGCTTATGGAAAGTGCAATAAGTATGGCGGGGATACTCGCCGCGATGGGGCCAAAATTGGGAATGAAATTTAATAATCCCGCAATAAGCGCTAAGGTGAGCCACATGAGAACTCCCAGGATGACCAGCCCAATACTGGTTAAAATAAAGACAGCCAGCATCGCCAAAAATCTTCCTGCCAGCCATTTTTTTAGGCCTGTAGCCAGTTTTTTTAAAACGCCTTCAGCTTTTTCTCTTTTCGCGGGTGGAACCAATTGAACAATTCCATCCAGGTATAAATGCGGGGAGGCGGTGAAAAAGATCCCGATAACTACAATAATAAGAAAATCACCCATATACCCAAATGTGCTGCCAAACAACCTGGAAACAAAAGTGCCGAATTTTCCGGAATCCCTCCACTCCTCAACTTTCTCTATACCCTCCTGCCCAACGTCACTGTCATTCAAGAGTCCTTTGACCTCTTCTATCATAGCGGGGAGTGCATCCTCGATCTTTTCGGCCTCATTGGATATCGTGGCACCTGCTAACCAAAAAATGCCTGCTAAGATTAAAAAAGTGCCCCCAATAGAAATTGTGAGCGTTACTGAAGAATTCCAGCCGGTCTTTTTTTCTAAAAATGAGCTTATTCCTCTAAAATAGCAGGCGATGAGCACACCTGCAAAAATTAGAATGATGACGTTAAAAGTAGCTTCAACAAGCAGTAGAAAAATAATAATCAGGGCCAGAATGCTACAAACTATCCAAACTTTTTGAACAAAGGAATATTGGTCTGAATTTTCAGTATTTTCTGGCATATTGGAGGTTTTATACAGTAAAAAGCATAATTTACTTAAAAAATGTCGCCTCTATATCCCCGTTGTATATTAATTATGGATTTATAGATCAATGCGCCTCCAGCCAGTTCTCTCCAACTCCCAGTTCCACATCCAGTGGTACATCGAGTTTAAAGGCGTTCTCCATTTCGGTTTTGATCATTTTTTTCATCACCTCCAGTTCATCTTTATGAGCATCAAAAACCAATTCATCATGAACCTGAAGTAACATTTTTGTCTTGTAGTTTCCTTCTTTCAACTTTCGGTGAATATTGATCATCGCGATCTTAATAATATCTGCAGCGCTACCCTGTATAGGGGCATTTACAGCGTTTCTTTCGGCTGCACCGCGCACTACCTGATTCTGGGAGTTGATGTCTTTTAAATAGCGTCTTCGGCCTAATACCGTTTGTACATATCCGTTCTCCCTGGCAAAATCGATTTGCTCATTCATGTACTGCCGAAGCTGAGGATAGGTTGCATAGTAGGTTTCGATTAGCTCCTTGGATTCGCCCCTGGATAGATCGGTTTGATTACTTAAGCCAAAAGCAGAAACTCCGTAGATGATCCCGAAATTCACTGTTTTGGCATTGCTTCGCTGGGTCCTTGTAACTTCCTCCAAAGCAACGTTAAATACCCTGGCAGCGGTGGAGGCGTGAATATCTTCGCCACTCTGGAAAGCTTTGATCATGTTCTCTTCCTTGCTCAACGCAGCAATTATCCGAAGTTCTATCTGCGAGTAATCGGCGGCCAGCAGAACATAATTTTCATCGCGCGGTACAAATGCTTTTCTTACCTGTCTTCCTCTTTCGGTTCTAATGGGTATATTCTGAAGATTTGGGTTGTTGGAACTCAGCCTTCCGGTAGCGGCAACGGTTTGCATATAATCTGTGTGCACTCTTCCGGTAGTTTTTTCTACCTGGGTGGGTAAGGCATCTATATAAGTGTTTTTAAGTTTTACCAGTCCGCGATAATCTAACACACACCTAACGATCTCGTGTTCATTGGCCAATACTGCCAGGACATCTTCGCCGGTAGAATACTGCCCCGTTTTTGTCTTTTTTGGCTTCTTTACCAGCTCCAGTTTTTCAAATAGCATGATTCCCAGCTGTTTAGGCGAACCAATGTTGAATTCTTCTCCTGCTTCTTTATAGATATTTTTTTCCAGTTCCTGAATGTCTTTTTCAAGATCTGCAGAAAGGGATTGCAGAAAATCCTCATCCAGGTTGATCCCTTCCAGTTCCATATCTGCCAATACCCGCACTAGCGGAATTTCGATCTCGTGGAATAATTTTTCTGTTTTGGCCTCTTTCAGTTCCGGAGCAAAATGTTGTTTTAGCTGAAGAATGATATCGGCATCTTCAACAGCGTATTCTGTTTGCAACTCCAGGGAAACATCCCTCATTTTCCCCTGATTCTTCCCTTTCTTTCCGAATAGATCGTTTAGGGTTTGCGGAGTATAATTGAGATAAGTTTCTGCCAGCACTCCAAGGGTGTGGCGCATATCAGGATTGATCAAGTAATGTGCGATCATAGTGTCAAAAAGCGGCCCCCTGATATCTACATTGTATTTAGCCAAAACCTTTATGTCATATTTTAGATTCTGACCAATCTTTTCAATTTCTTCAGCCTCAAAAAATGGACGGATTTTTTCAATTAGAGCCTGGGCTTCTGTATCTGCTTCAGGAAACGGAAGGTAGAATCCTTTCCCGGTTTCCCAGGAAAAAGCAATTCCCACCAGCTTTGCCTCCAACGGATTTAAACTTGTTGTCTCTGTATCAAAACAAACCGACTTTTGCTTCATTAGATTGTTCAGAAACATTTCTGTTGCCATTCCCGGGGAAAGGCTTTGGTAGACATGAGCAGCATCTTTTAAGGTGCTGCGGCTGGAAATAGATTCGATCTTTTCAGCTTCGCCTCCAAACAGGGAAAATTGACCTGCTCCGGCAGTAGCAATTTGGGCTCTTGCAGTAGCTGTGCCGGTGACCTGGGAAGGAGTAGCAGTTTGTTCTCCTGAGAACAACTTTAAAAATTGCTCTTTAAGCCTTTGGAACTCAAGTTCCTCAAACAACTCCTGAACTTTTTCGGCATCGGGTTGTGATAATTCGTAATCCTTGGCATCGAATTTTACATTACAGTCACATTTTATAGTAGCCAGTTTTTTAGACATGATCCCCTGCTCGGCAAACTCCTCCAGTCTTTCCTTCATTTTGCCTTTCAGCTTGTGGGTATTGGCAAGGAGTTCTTCCATGCTCCCAAATTCCTTCAGAAACTTCTTGGCTGTTTTTTCACCAACTCCCGGTAAACCCGGAATATTATCTGAAGCATCTCCCATCATGCCCAAAAAGTCGATCACCTGCTCGGGCCGCTCTACTCCAAATTTTTCTTTTACCTCAGGGATCCCCAGGATCTCTATTCCGTTACCCATTCTTGCAGGGCGGTACATAAAAATATTTTCAGAGACCAATTGGGCAAAATCCTTATCGGGAGTTACCATAAAAACTTTATAATCTTCTTTTTCTGCCTGTTTGGCAAGGGTGCCAATAACGTCATCGGCCTCGCAACCGGGAAGCACAACAACGGGAATATGCATGGCCTTTAGTAATTGCTGAATATATGGAATAGCGGTCATTATAGGCTCCGGGGTGGCATCTCTGTTGGCTTTGTATTCGCTGAACATTTCGGTACGCTCCGAGCTGCCGTCTTTGTCAAAACAAACCGCCAGGTGGTCCGGTCTTTCCCTTCGGATCACATCAAAAAGGGAATTTGTAAACCCCATAATAGCAGAAGTATCCAATCCCTTGGAATTAACGATCGGGTTCTTTATAAAGGCGTAATATCCTCTGAAAATTAAAGCGTAAGCATCAAGTAGAAATAAGCGTTTTTGTTCGGCCATCAGGAGTTTTCTTATAAACTATAAAACTACAAAACTTATGGCTGCATTTAAAATGCTATTTGTAATTTTGAGTGGACAGTGGACAGTGGACAGTGGAGAGAGGAGAGAGGAGAGTGGAAAGGTAATTTTGAGAGGGTTCTTCGGTTCTCGGTTGTCAGTTCGCTGTTGTCAGTTAAAAAGTTGTGACGTATTTCGTTTAGGGAGGGGAAGATTTGAAAAGTGGAAAGAGGAAAGTGGAGAGTGGAGAGTGGAAAGTCTGGACGGGTTGTAATTGTACCGAACGCGGTACTGGAAGTATGAAGCCAAAAAAATTCAGCGAAATTCAGCGAATTCAGCGGGAGATAGAAGAGGAGGAAGTTCTCCATTCTTGGTTGGAAAGTTAAAAGGCTGTAAGACCTTAGTAAACCTTCGTGCTTTTGTGCCTTAGTGGCTCTTTTTGCGCCCTTATTTTTTAACCTTATTTTGCTTTACGTGAAAACTGTCCTGTGGTAAATTAGCCACGAACCTGCCTGCCGAAAGGCGGGTGCACGAATGTTTGTTTTTGTCTTAACGTAGTTTATAACGGAAAACAGAAAACAGAAAACAGAATTTGGAATTTCATTTTGCCCTAATACATAACTTCATCAGAAAAATCATAATAAAAAATATGCAAAAAATAGCTATAGCCATACACGGGGGAGCGGGGACTTTGCTGAAAGGTCAGATGACTTCAGAGAAAGAAAAGGAATATCGTGCTACTTTACAGAAGGCTTTGGATGTTGGCTATAACCTGTTGAAAAATGGGGCTACTTCCGTAGAAGCTGTTGAAAAATCTGTGAATGTTCTTGAAGATTCGCACCTGTTCAACGCCGGAAAAGGAAGTGTTTTTAACGCCGATGAAACCCACGAGATGGATGCCGCAATTATGGAAGGGAAAAACCGCAATGCCGGGGCCGTGACTTTGATCACCGGAATTAAAAATCCGGTTTCCCTCGCCCGCGATGTCATGGAAAAAAGTGAGCATGTTTTTCTAGCAGGGGAAGGGGCTTTGCAATTCGCCAAATCCCGGAATTATACTTTAGAAGAAGAAAGTTATTTCTACGATGATTTTCGTCATAAACAATGGCTGGAGATCAAGGATTCAGATTCTTTTCAACTGGATCACGCTTCTAAAAAGGATTCCAAATTCGGAACCGTTGGGGCTGTAGCCTGTGATAAGCACGGGAATATTGCTGCGGCCACTTCTACCGGGGGAATGACCAATAAAAAATATGGAAGAGTGGGGGATAGCCCCATGATTGGTGCCGGGAATTATGCCAACAATAACACCTGCGCGGTCTCCTGTACCGGCAGTGGAGAATTTTTTATCAGGGGAGTTGTGGCCTATGATGTTTCCTGCTTAATGGAGTTTAAAGGTCTTTCCCTTGAGGATGCTGCCAATGAAGTGATTCATCACAGGATCCTCGAAATAGGTGGGGACGGTGGACTCATTGCCGTAGATGCCAAAGGAAATGTTGCGCTTCCGTTCAATACCGAAGGAATGTACCGGGCAATTAAAGACTCTGCCGGCCGGGAAGAAGTTTCCATTTATAAAGACTAATGTTTTAATGCTGATATTTTTTTTCAACTATTTAAAAATAAATTAGTTAACTTTATTAAAATGTAAATTTTCTACCTGATCATTTATATGAAGGAAAAAGTGACTTCCAAAAACTGGCATAACAGCAGAAGCCTTATAGAGATCCTTTTGATTTTTATGCCCCCGCTGGGCCTCTACGCCCTCTACAAAAATACCAGCATTAGATCTGAAAATATAAAGATCCTGTATGGGATCATTGGAATCATGATGGGATCTTTATTCCTGATGATACTTTTTATGGGAGGGGAATAATCTGTTGATTTCCTGCTAGCCCCGACGGAGCAATTGTTGGAGCTCCTGCCGCGAAGCTTTTCGCGAAGGGGCAGAGCGACTTGCGAGGGCGGGAAACGGCCCGGCGAAATAAGCCGCTGTCAATGCGCTCCAAAAAAAGATTTTTTATCTAATCCAGCAAACTTTTTGATGCCGCCATGACTTCTACAATTCTGTTTTCGATATCAAAACTATCTCCCGAAGAAAGCACGTGAGTGATCAAATTCCTCATGGTTAAAGGGGTGCCATCTTTGAGGATCTTATAATTGTTGTGGGTAAGTTCTCCCGGATCAAAAACAATGACCATACCCGATCCAATGATATCACAGTCATTTCCATTGCGAATTACCATTCCGGTATCTTCGGCGAGACCAATTCCCACGCGCTCCGGGTACCGGGCCACGGCTTCAGATAAACGTCCGAAACGGCCACGCTGAATAAAATGGGTGTCAATGATAATTTCGGGAATAAAAGACATGCCCTCCCGCATTTTTGTAGAAGCTTTAATAAAGGATTCCTTGCTGCTGCCGCCGGAGATCATTTCTTCAGACATGCACATAGCTCCTGCGCTGGTGCCTGCCACTACAAATTCTTCATTTTTATACCTGTCCATGAGAATTTCATGGAAGTTGGTATTTTTGATATGGGTGGTGATCTTGGATTGATTTCCGCCGGAAAACATCACACAATCTGCTGCTTTTAATTTTTGGATATTCTCTTCGCTGTCGGCATCAGACTTTGAACATATATACACGTGCTGTACGTTCTTACATCCCAACCTGTTAAATGCGTCCATATACATGTTCCCAATCTCCTCCGGTATTCCCGATGCCGTAGTGATGACAAGGATATTTGCTCCATTGCCACCGCTTTCAAAGACTACTCTGGCCAGAATTCCCTGGCTTATGTAATCCATTCGGAATCTGTTCGCTTTATGAAATCCTTTATCTTCATTTCCTCCTATGGGTATGAGGGTTCCTCTAATCATAATTAAACATTAAATTTAATTGCAAAAATAGATTAATAATATTCCTATTCATACATTACCGGCTTTTTAATATTCTCTTTTTTAGCCTCAATCACTCACTAAAATATATAAAATTCAATGGTTATACGTCAGATTAATGCAATGCGGGGCCCCAATTACTGGTCTGTAAACAGACACAAATTAATAGTAATGGTATTGGATCTGGAGGAAATGGAGGAGAGGCCATCAAATACCATTGAAGGTTTTAAAGAAAGACTGGAATCCACGTTTCCAGATATGTATGGGCACAGATGCTCTGTAGGGACGCCCGGCGGTTTTTTTGAACGTGTAGAAGAAGGTACCTGGATGGGGCATATCATTGAGCACATTGCTCTGGAGATACAAACCATGGCAGGAATGGATGTAGGCTTTGGAAGAACCCGGGGGTATGGGGAAGAAGGAGTGTATAATGTTGTTTTTGCCTATATGGAAGAGGCTGTAGGGATCTATGCAGCAAGTGCGGCCGTAAGGGTTTGTGAAGCGCTAATCAAAGGAGAAGATTATGATCTAGCAAAGGATATTCACGAGATGCGGGTGCTTAGAGAAGAGGTAAGGCTGGGGCCAAGTACAGGTTCCATAGTTGAAGAAGCCGCTGCCAGGGGAATTCCTTGGATAAGATTAAATAGAAATTCGCTTTGCCAGCTGGGATATGGAGCGCACCAAAAAAGAATACAGGCCACTGTGACCAGTGAAACCAGTAACATTGCGGTAGAAATAGCAGGGGATAAAGAGGACACGAAATTTCTACTGGAACAGGCAGAAATTCCTGTTCCCCGTGGTAAAATACTAAAAACTGAGGAAGATTTAAAAATTGCAGTGGAATATGTAGGTTATCCTTTGGTGACAAAACCAATTGACGGCAATCACGGAAGGGGAATTACCGTAAATATAAACACCTGGGAAGATGCCCTTACAGGTTTTAAAGCTGCCAAAAAGATCTCCAATTCGGTGATCGTTGAAAAATTTATAACAGGTGCAGATTACCGTTTACTGGTCATCAATAATGTATTGGTTGCTGCGGCAAAACGTACTCCTGCGCATATTGTTGGAGATGGAATCCAGACAATTCAGCAGCTTATAGAGGAGGTGAACCGGGATCCCAGACGAGGCTATGGCCATGAGAATGTTTTGACCCAAATCACTGTAAATGATCTTACGAAGAGCATCATTGCCGCCAACGGATATACTTTGGATTCTGTTTTAAATGAAGGGAAACGTCTGGTCCTTAAAGACACTGCCAATTTAAGTACAGGTGGAACGGCAGAAGATGTAACCGAAATGGTACATCCTGCCAATATTTTTATGGCAGAACGTATCTCTAAAATTATTGATCTTGACATCTGCGGAATAGATATCATGACCACAGATATTAGTAAACCTCTTTCTGAAACAGGAGGAGCTGTAATTGAAGTGAATGCCGGCCCCGGATTTAGAATGCACCTGGCGCCAACCAGCGGGCTTCCCAGGAATGTTGCTGCCCCGGTCATTGACAAACTTTTTCCGCACGGGTCTACCGGGAAGATCCCGATCATTGCCGTTACAGGAACAAATGGAAAAACTACTACCACAAGATTAATAGCCCATTTTGCAAAGCTAAAGGGTTTAAAAGTGGGTTATACCACCAGTGACGGAATTTACATTCAGAACCGGATGTTGATGAAAGGGGATTGTACCGGTCCTTCCAGTGCGGAATTTGTACTGAAGGATCCCACGGTAAATTTCGCAGTGCTGGAATGTGCCAGAGGCGGATTGCTTCGGGCAGGCCTGGGATTTCATAAGTGTGACATTGGCATTGTGACCAATGTTGCGGCAGATCATTTGGGATTAAAGGGAATCCATACTATAGAACAACTGGCTAAAGTGAAAGGTATTATTCCGGAAAGCGTGCTTTCGGAAGGATATGCTATACTCAATGCAGATGATGATCTGGTTTTCGATATGAGAAAAGACCTAACCTGTAATGTGGCACTTTTCTCCATGGATGAAGACAATTCAAGAATTAAAAACCAGCAAAAAAATGGCGGATTGTGTGCTGTCTACGAAAACGGATTTATAACTATTTGTAAAGGAGAATGGAAACTGCGGGTGATCAAAGCGGTTAACGTACCACTTACCTTTGGTGGAAGAGCGGCATTTATGATACAAAATGTGCTTCCGGCAGTGCTTACGGCTTATGTAAGAGGATTTACAATTGATGAGATAAAAGTAGGCCTGGAATCCTTTATTCCTTCCCCATCACAAACTCCCGGAAGATTAAATTTGTTTCAATTCAAAGATTTTCAGGTATTACTGGATTATGCTCATAATCCTGCGGGAATGAGGGCGCTGCAAAAATTTATTGAGAATATTGACGCTACAGAAAAAATAGGGATCATTGCCGGGGTAGGAGATCGGCGGGAAGAAGATACCAACGAAATAGGAAGTATTGCTGCTGAAATGTTTGATGAAATCATCATAAGACAGGACAAAAATTTAAGGGGCAGAACAGAATCGGAGCTTATCAATATGCTTAACGACGGAATTAAAAAGAGAGACCCCAATAAAAAAACCACTATTATTCAAAATGAAAAGGAAGCTGCCACCTATGCTATTAAAAATGCCAAAAAAGGTTCTTTAATTGTTATTTGCAGTGATGTGGTTACTGAAGCTCTTGACCATGTGCAAAAACTGAAGGAGGAGGAAGCAAATGAACTATATGAATATTCAGTAGAGGATATTCCCAACAGGCACAGGCAAAGTGTTGATATAAAAAAGTAAGGGTTTGGAGAAGCTTTCCTGTTAAAAGAATTTTGTCTTTTCACGAGGATCACAATTATCATTTTATATTTCTTATATAGGAAAACAACCCTTTAAAAATCAACTAAACAAAATTTAACAACTTTTAATTATACCGGAAGTTTTGTGAGGATATATTTTGCAGGTGTCTCATCTCTTTAAATACGTGCTTATTATCATAAATTATATTTAAATTTAAGGCTGTATTTTCCAGGTTTGTGTTTTCATTCTTACATTAAGGTCCTTTTACTTTTCTACAATTAAGACCCCGATCCTGGAAACGAAATGAAAATACGGAAAATCAACATCATGCGTGGCCCGAATTACTGGTCCGTCACCCGACATAAATTAATTGTAATGATCCTGGATCTTCAGGAGATGGAGGAACGATCTACTTCCACCATTCCGGAATTCAGAAGACGACTTGAGTCTACATTACCCGGCCTTAAAAATTACCCCTGCACCACTGGCAAGGAAGAAGGATTTCTTCAGCAGGTGGAAGAGGGCGTAAAGATGGCGGAGATCATAGAATATGTTGCTTTGGAAATGCAGTGCCTCGCAGGTATGGATGTGCGCTTTGGGAGAGTGGAGAGTTATGGAGAGAAAGGGGTCTACAATGTTGTCTTTGAATATATTGAAGAAGCAGTGGGAAAATACGCGGCCCGGGCAGCTGTAAAGGTATGTGAATCCTTAATTGCCGGGGAGAATTATAAAATTTCCTCCGATATTCAGGAAATGCGGGAGTTAAGAGAGGTATTTAGATTAGGGCCAAGTACAAATTCTATTATAGAAGAAGCAGTTTCCCGGGGAATTCCCTGGATAAGACTTAATAAATACTCGCTGTGCCAGTTAGGCTACGGTGCCAATCAAAAAAGGATAAAGGCAACTATTACCAGCGAGACGAGTAATCTGGCGGTGGAGATTGCCTGTAATAAAGAAGACACAAAGAACCTTCTTGAACAAGCGCAAATCCCTATTCCCAAAGGAGAGATCTTAAGTAAAGAACCAAATCTTAAAGAAATAGTAGAATCTTTGGGTTATCCGCTGGTCATTAAACCTCTTGATGGGAACCACGGTAGGGGAATAACTGTAAATATAAATTCCTGGGAGGAAGCCCTTTCTGGATTTCATGCTGCAAAAGAGATCTCACGCCTGGTAATTGTCGAAAAACAGGTAACCGGTGAAGATTACCGGGTATTGGTTATAGACAATAAACTGGTCGCTGCTGCCAAACGCAGCCCGGCGCATATTATAGGAGATGGAGAGCATAATATTCAGGAATTAGTAGATGAGGTCAATAAAGATATTAGGCGGGGTTATGGCCACGAAAAGACCCTAACGCAAATAACTGTAAATGATCTTACCAAAAGTATAATAGAGGCTAAAAACTATACTTTGGAAACAGTTCTTCAGAAGGGGAAAAAACTGATCTTAAAGGATACTGCAAATTTAAGCACAGGTGGTACAGCTGAAGATGTGACAGATAAAGTACATCCTTACAATAAATTCATGGCCGAAAGGATCTCCAGGATCATTGGACTCGACATTTGCGGAATAGATATTATGACTTCAGATATAAGTAAACCTTTATCTGAAACCGGGGGGGCAGTTATCGAGGTGAATGCAGGCCCCGGTTTCCGAATGCATCTTTCCCCCACCACCGGATTGCCCCGAAATGTAGCGGCCCCGGTGATCGATAAACTTTTTCCACAAGGCAGCAAAGGATCAATCCCAATTGTAGCGGTAACCGGAACCAACGGAAAAACCACCACCACCAGGTTGATAGCCCATATTGCAAAACAGGAAGGTTATAAAGTGGGATATACTACCAGTGATGGAGTATATATTCAAAACAGGTTGCTGATGAAAGGAGATTGTACAGGGCCCAAAAGTACTGAGTTTGTACTTAAGGATCCTACTGTGAATTTTGCGGTTCTTGAATGTGCCAGGGGAGGGTTGCTACGTTCAGGGCTGGCTTTTAGACAATGTGATGTAGGAATAGTTACTAATGTGTCTGAAGATCATTTGGGATTAAAAGGAATCCATACCCTTGAGCAGCTGGCTAAAGTTAAAGGGGTAATTCCGGAAACTGTTTCCGTTAATGGGTATTCCATTTTAAATGCAGACGATAACCTGGTTTATGAAATGCGAAAAAATGTGGTTAGCAAGGTGGCCCTGTTTTCCATGGATGAAAATAATCCGAGAATAAAGCAAATGCAGCAGCAAGGCGGATTAACAGCAGTTTATGAGAATGGATATATTACCATTTGTAAAGGTGAATGGAAACTAAGAATTGTCAAAGCGGTAAATGTACCTTTAACCTTTGGAGGTAAGGCAGGTTTTATGATTCAGAATGTTTTGCCTGCTGTGCTAACAGCTTATATATATAATATTGACCTGGAGGATATCAAAAACGCACTGGAAACTTTTATGCCTTCTCCCGGCCACACTCCCGGAAGGATGAACCTGTTTCAGTTCAAAAATTTCCGGTTATTGATGGATTATGCTCATAACCCTTCAGGAATGAGGGCTTTAAAGCAATTCACGGATCGGGTAAATGCTTCAGTTAAAGTTGGGATCATCACCGGAGTTGGAGACAGAAAGAAGGAAGATACGGTTCAATTAGGTAAAATTTCAGCAGAAATGTTTGATGAGATCATAATAAGGCAGGATGAACATTTACGGGGGAGAACTGTAGAAGAGATCATAGGATTTCTACAAGAAGGAATCTATAGCCATGACCCTCACAAAAAAGTTACCATAATCAAAGATGAAAAAGAAGCTGTGACTTATGCCATAAAAAATGCAAAAAGGGGAGCTCTCATTGTGATCTGTACTGAAATGGTTATCGCAGTGACCGAATTGATCCAGGAACTTCAGTTGGAAGGATCAGGTAGTTCTCAAGTTTTAAAGGAAAAAGAGAAGTCAATAGCATCTTTAAATGAATAAAAAAGTTTTATTTTTTCTGTAATTCGATAAAAAATTCGCTTGGGATATTCTCGTTTTTGCCTTCCTGGTATTTTACATAGCTAAAACCTTTCTGAATACAGTAGGAACCAACCTCTCCCTGTTTGTTAATAGCAATAAAAGCAGCCTGAAAATCCTGATAATTTGGGTTTGCTTTTATAATTCGTTGAATAGCAGTTTCACAAGCCTCCTGTGGGGTTTTCCCCTGGCGCATGAGTTCCACTATTAAAAAACTGCCTACGCTTTTCATTATTGCTTCTCCCATTCCGGTAGCAACTGCGCCCCCAACTTCGTTGTCAAGAAATAAACCCGATCCAATGATTGGGGAATCCCCAACCCTTCCGTTCATTTTATAAGATAATCCTGAACTTGTACAGGCCCCGGCCAGATCTCCGTTTTTATCTATGCAAAGCATACCGATGGTGTCGTGATTTTCAATATTTATCAAAGGTTTGTATTCTTTCTTTTTTAGCCACTCCTTATAAGACTGTTCTGAGGATTCCGTGAGAAGATCTTCTTTTTCAAATCCCATTTCCCTGGCAAACTGGTCTGCACCTTCCCCGGCCAGCATCACGTGAGGCGTTTCCTCCATTACCTTTCGGGCTACAGAAACCGCGTGAGTATTGTTCTTTAAGTAAACTACTGCTCCTGCATCTCCTTCCGGAGACATGATACAGGCATCCAGGGTAACATTGCCTTCTCTGTCCGGGGCACCACCTTTTCCTACCGTTGTATTTTTCAGGTTTGCTTCTTCTATCATCACTCCCTGTTCCACAGCATCCAGAGCGGTTGCCCCGTTGGCAAGCATTTCGCCTGCTTTTATACTGGCATTAGGAAAATTCCAGGTTGCGATGGTGATGGGGAAATTATTGGTCATATCAATTATTTTGTTTTGAGTTAAACTAAAAGCAGTCGGAATTGCAGCAAATCCTACCGCACTAAGAGTGGTGTTCTGGATAAATTTCCTTCTTTTCATGTATAGATAATTCGAAAGTTGGTTTACTAATAGCGGTCTTAAATGTAGCACATCCTGTTATATAAATCAACCTCCTTAAATGTTCCCTATTTTTTTAAGTCTCATTTTTTCTGTTCGCTTATACCTGAAAGCTGAAGACGTTTTATACAAATATCCCAAAGTAGCACTTTGATATTGATGTGCTTATTGGCGGAAATATTGGCTTAGTTACCTAAACTTCTGTTGCTTCCCGGCATAATTTTCTTTAGGTTTACTTAATCAATTTTGTATAAAATTTTTCATGAAAAATAAAAACAGCTTCTTTATATGCCTTCTGTTGATCTGCAGCCTGGCACAAAGCACCTTTGCTCAATCTGGTAGAATTGCCAGTCGTGCAGAAAAAGGTATGGTGGTAACCAGTCATTACCTGGCATCAGAGGTGGGAAATGAGATCCTGCAGCAGGGAGGAAATGCTATAGATGCGAGTGTGGCAACAGCCTTTGCGCTGGCTGTCACCTTGCCTTCAGCCGGTAATATTGGAGGAGGTGGTTTTATTGTTTATCATGGAAATGATGGGGAACAAACTACTTTTAATTTTCGGGAGAAAGCGCCTTTAGCGGCAACCCGGGATATGTTCCTGGGAGAAGACGGGAAAATCAAGGCTAATTCTAATCATGAAGGAATACTTTCAGTGGGAGTTCCGGGTACTGTGGCAGGCCTTTATAAGGCTCATCAAAAAATGGGAAAACTGCCATGGGAAGATCTTGTGGCACCAGCAATAAAATTGGCCGAAAATGGATTTCCCTCCACTCATTATATGAATTCCTTTCTGGAATGGGTAAAAGATCATAAAGATGAAGAATTATATAAAGCTACTGCAGAAGCTTTTTTAAAGGATGGGCAAAAGATTTATAAGCAGGGGGAGTTATTTAAACAGCCGGATCTGGCAAAAACGCTGAAACGAATTCAGCAACATGGGGCCGATGGATTTTATAAAGGAGAAACCGCTCAGCTCATAGAAAATGTAATGAAAAAGCACGGCGGATTAATTACAAAAGAGGACCTGGCCCGCTACGAAGCCGAAGAACTTAAACCCGTGACAGGAACTTACAGGGGCTATAATATAGTCTCTATGCCTCCACCAAGTTCGGGAGGGGTAACTTTAATCGAAATGCTCAATATTCTTGAAGGATTTGATATTAAGGAAATGGGCCACAATTCAGCAGAATACCTTCATGTTTTAACCGAAGCCATGAGACGCGGTTATGCCGATAGAGCTCAACATTTAGGAGATCCAAATTTTAATCCACAAATGCCGGTGGAAAAACTGACTTCAAAAGAATATGCCGCGAAATTGCGGGAAACGATAAACCCTGAAAAAGCTTCAGTTAGTGATTCTGCAAATTTTTCAACAGCACATTTGCGCTATGAGAGTCCGCAAACTACCCATATTTCTGTAGTAGATCAAGAAGGAAATGCAGTTTCTATGACTTACACCCTGGAGCATAGCTACGGATCTAAAATTACAGTGGATGGAGCAGGTTTTTTGCTTAACAATGAAATGGGGGATTTTAATCCTATCCCGGAGCATACCGACACCAAAGGTTTTGTAGGAACAGATCCAAACCTGGTGGCTCCCGAAAAAAGAATGTTATCCAGTATGACACCAACAATTGTGGCTAAAGATGGAAAACCTCTACTGGTTATTGGAAGCCCGGGAGGCCGTACAATAATTAATACCGTTTTCCAGGTAATTATAAATGTTCTGGATCACGAAATGAATATTGCCAGAGCGATTGAAGCTCCCAGAATTCATCACCAGTGGCTGCCGGATATAACATCATTTGAGCGTTACGGGATCTCACCAGATACTAAGGTACTGTATGAGGCGATGGGGCATGAAGTTAAATACATCACCAACCAGGGGCAGGCTATGGGAATTTTTATTGATGCTGAAGAAGGAATTTATTACGGTGCAGCAGATTCCCGAAGTTACGATGGAAGAGCTGTAGGAAATTAAATTTTTTTACTGAAGGTCAGAACATCATGTATATGATGGGTATGAAATATATCAACCAAACCTGAATTTATCTTAGCAACATCCACAATGAAGATACACTTTACACTGCTGATGATCTGTCTTCCCCTGATCTCTTTTTGCCAGCTGTCATCAACGGAAAAATATGACCTTGTTATTAAAAAAGCCAAAGTAATTGATGGCACAGGGGAAGAGGAATTTTTTGCCAATATTTTAATTATAAATGATATCATAGCTGAAGTTCAACGGGATACCAGCAAATCTCCTGAAGGGGAGAAGGTGATTGACGCTGGTGGTTTCACCGTAACACCGGGTTTCATTGATACTCATTCGCACGGAGACCCTCTGGAGACTCCGGAGTTCAGGAATTTCTTAGCGATGGGTATTACCACAATTACGTTGGGCCAGGATGGATTTAGTCCGGAAGTAAATGATCTCACCACCTGGTTTAATAAAGTGGATGCTGTACGCCCCGCGGTAAACATTGCAATTTTTGCAGGTCATAATACACTGAGAAAACTTTCAGGAATTAATTATGAAACAAAGCCTTTAATAAAAAAGCGGGAAGTACAGCAGCAACTTCTAAGAGAAGCAATAAGAGCCGGTGCTTTTGGAATGACAACCGGCCTTGAATACAGTCCCGGAGATTTTTCCGGCCATCAGGAACTGCAGGAACTAGCAGAGGTTGTAGGAAAGGAAAATGGAATTATTATGAGCCATCTGCGGAATGAGGATGATAATGAAGTTGAATCTTCTCTCCGGGAGTTACTTGCCCAGGGAGAATTTTGTCCTGTTCACGTGTCTCACCTAAAAGTGGTCTATGGTAAGGGAGAGCAACGGGCAAAAGAGATCCTTAATTTATTAGACAGTGCCAGGGCAGAGGGAATAAAAGTTACTGCAGATGTTTACCCTTACACAGCCAGTCACACCGGGATCGCCATCCTATTTCCGGATTGGGCTAAAGAACCCAACAATTTTAAAGAGGTAGTAAGCAAGCGCCGTGAGGAATTGGAAAATTATCTTCGGGAGAAAGTTGTTCAGCGCAACGGGCCGGAATCAACTTTAATAGGTTCAGGAACTTATACAGGAAAAACCCTGGCAGACCTTGTTGAGGATCTGGAGAAGCCTTTTGAAAAGATTTTAATAGAGGACATTGGGCCTTATGGAGCCGGGGCTGCCCACTTTATAATGGATGAGGAGCTACAGAAAATCCTTCTGTTGGATAGGCATATTAATGTTTGTACAGATGGAAGCCCGGGGATGCACCACCCCAGGGGGTACGGAAGTTTTTCCAGGATTATAGAGAAATATGTTGTTGAAGAAGATGCTCTCTCCCTTGAGGAAGCTGTTTATAAAATGAGTGGTCTCCCGGCAGATGTTCTCCAGATCAGGGATCGGGGCCGGATCAAAGAGGGTTACAAGGCAGATATTTTAATTTTCCGTCCTGAAGACATTCAGGAAATTGCCACTTATGAAAATCCGAAACAACTTTCTAAGGGTATGAAATATGTGATTGTGAATGGAAAGATTGCCTTACAGGAGGAAGAATTTGAGGAAAATGGGTATGGAAAGACTATTAAAAAGCAATAGCGGTTAATTTTTTGGAGGAAACATGCTGGCTTAAATAGCTTATTTCTTTCACTTGAACTTTTCCAAATTCGCCTCGGGTATGCAAAAATCCTTTAGTAGGGGCAGATAAAAAACCAGTCTAAAGCACACAATTTATCTGAAGAAGAGTTGGTTTAAAATAGTTTCGAAAAAGCAGGTGGTGAAGGATTTTGTTCCAGGTGACAAGATAACGGAACTTGTCTTGATTCTCGCAGCAGAAAATGCAACTTCTATTACCAAATCATCCTACGCGATGGGGCTGGACTCACATTAGCTTTTTTATAAAAATGGAAAATTTGTATATCATTTCTGTAGTGCAAAAAACCTATATCTTTCCTCTATCTGTTCATCAACTTATTCAAGGAACCCAGAATTTTTTGGCACAGCATTAGTATTATCTTTGCAAAAAATAAAATTTGCTAATGCGCTGGATCATTTTTATCGTTATTTATCTTCTTTTTAATATTTATGCTTACCAGGCTTTGAGAACAATTACCAGGAGTAACTGGGTAATAGCCGCTTATATACTGCTTTCTTTGGTTATTCTCGGAAATTTTATATATCAATGGACCCAACCCAATCCTGAGGGAGGATTTACCGGGGGGAGAGGATATTCCTTAGGGTTTGTTCTTGCCTTTATGGCGGCTAATCTTATCACCACAGTTTTCATGTTGGGAGAAGATATTATAAGGCTCATTTTTGCAGCCTATGAGAAATTGACCGCGCCCTCAACCTCTTTCAGCCTTCCGTCAAGAAGAAAATTTATAAGTCAGCTGGCTTTAGGGATTGCGGCTATACCATTTGGATCCCTTTTGTACGGGATGTACCAGGGGAAATATAACTATAAGGTATTGAATTACACCCTGCATTTCGATGATCTCCCCGATGCTTTTGACGGGTACCGGGTAACCCAGATAAGTGATATCCACAGCGGGAGTTTTGATGATAAGAAAAAGATCGAATATGCCATAGATCTTATCAATGAGCAGGAAAGTGATACCGTATTTTTTACCGGAGATCTCGTCAATAATGTGGCAACAGAAATGGATGCCTACACAGGTACTTTTGGAAGAATAAAAGCTAAGGACGGCGTGTTTTCAGTACTTGGTAATCACGATTATGGAGATTATGTTCAATGGGAGAGTGATACTGCACGAGAGGCCAATTTAGAGGCTTTAAAGGGGGTGCACTCCAAAATGGGTTGGAACTTACTGCTCAACGAGCACCGTTTTATAGAAAGAAATGGAGAGCGGATAGCTCTTGTAGGAGTAGAGAACTGGGGCATTGGAGGATTTAAGAAAAAGGGAGATCTGGACCTTGCAGGAAAAGGCCTTACCAAGAAAGACTTTAAGATCCTGATGAGCCACGATCCTTCATACTGGCAGGAAAAAATAAAGTCAGATCCTAATCATTATCACCTTACCCTTAGCGGGCACACCCATGGAATGCAATTTGGGATCGAGATCCCGGGTTGGTTCAAATGGAGTCCTGTACAATACCGATATGAAAATTGGGCGGGGATCTATGAAGAGTTGGGAAGATATATAAATGTCAACCGCGGATTTGGTTATTTAGCTTACCCGGGAAGGGTTGGAATTTGGCCTGAAATAAGTGTTATTGAATTACGAAAAGGACCAAAACCCGCATAATTCAAAGAAATTACTATATTTGATGAAGAATACACTTTTGGTATTAAAATCTAATTGCAATTTAGTTTTTGTTATATGTCAAAATTTGGAGAATTAATTGATCTGAATATTCCGGTACTGCTGGATTTTTATACCGAATGGAATGAAGCTTCTGCTTCGATGCACCCTGTTCTAAGGGATGTTGCTGCTGCCCTTGGAGATAAAGCCAAGGTCATTAAAATTGATGTAGATAAGAATACCCAGCTGGCTGAAGCTCTTCGGGTAAAAGGTTTGCCTACATTAATGATCTACAAGAATGGTGAAATGAAGTGGAGACAAAGTGGGGAACAGGATGCTAATACCTTGATTGGCCTTTTAAAAGAATATGTATAATGTATTTTAAAGCCGCTTAAATTCAAAACCTTGCTTCTTGAAGAAACTTAAAACCTTTGGTAATACTTCCTGAAGATTTGCTGAAGCTTTCAGGCTGTCGTGAAAAACTATAATGCTTCCGGGTTTAGCATAGTTTGTCACATTTCTAAAGCATTTTTCTGCGGAAATACTGCTGTCGTAATCTTCACTTAACACATCCCACATTACAATCTTATACCCTCTTTGTTGAAGGTTTCTTATTTGCCCGGGTTTTATTTTTCCATAAGGAGGACGAAAAAGCTTTCCAGCGGAAGCCGAATAGTCTACCGGTTGACAATAGAGCCCATTTTCGGCTTTTGGATCAAATGGTAAATTTAAGATCCGGCTTTCCGCAAACAAAACATTCTCAACATATTTTTTCGAAGAAGTTTTCCAGCCATTTAAATGATTGAAAGAGTGATTTCCTACGCGATGTCCTTCAGATAAGATCTGTTGAAATATTTCCGGATGCCTGACAATGTTTTCCCCAATACAAAAGAAGGTGCCTTTGGCGTTATACTCCTTCAGCAGGGATAAAACCCAGGGGGTAATTTCGGGAATGGGGCCATCATCAAAAGTGAGGTAAATTGTTTTGGTTTTGGTAGGTAAATTCCACAGCAGGGAAGGGTAAAATACCCTTCCCAGTGCAGAAATATTTCTGATGTTAAACACCTTCGTCCAGCTCGATCAAAGTGCTGTCAAGGGAGTCTATATTTTCAGGATTTCGAAGTTCTCTGTCTATTGCTCTGTCTACAGGACGGGGAGTTTGGATCTCTTCCTCTTCATCCTGGTAAAAACGTGGATACAGGCTCAAATAGCTGTTGAATTCTTCAGCTTTTTCACGGGCATAATCCTGTTCATCATTTCGGAATAACAGGTCAACCAGGGCGCGGTACCGCTCCATGTCAGTTATAATATTATCGGCATATTCAAATTGCCGGTCTGCGTCCCATCCGCTGTAATAGCTGAGGTTTTCCTGATACTTTTCAGCAACTTTCTCCCATAGTTCCCTTGCTGTTTCAGGTTCCCCAACCTCATAATATCCGCTTATATAAGGTTCTAAAAGGGTGTAATAGCCATAATAATCAACAGGCATTTTCTCCATTGCCAGATCCAGAATTTCTTTGGCTCTTTCAGTATCACCTTCTTCTAACAGAGTTTCAACAAGTCGGGCGAGATTGCTTCTATAGGTAATAGAATTTTTTCGGGTTTCAGGATCGTGGTAGATATCCGGATCTTCCATATTCCCCCAATACCACGATGTGGCGATATCATACATTTTATCAGAATTGATCCTCCCCATATCGTATGGATTTCGGGGATTCACCGGGGTTTGTATGGGTACAAGTTTATAGGCGACCCCATCAAGCTGTAGGTAATCCTTCATCCAGAGGTAATCATCATTTCCAAAACTTCCGCCGGTAAAGTAAATAGGGCGTTCCCAATTGTTATTTGCTATGATATCCAGCATCAACAAGCGGTTTTTGTAAATCACGTTTCCTTCCAGCGATATGAAGATATTATCCACGATCTCATCGGCATATTCAGGTTCCACAATTCCGTTTTCCAGTACACTTGCTTTGTCAACAGGTACCCTTAAAGATTTTGTGGGAAAAGTATTTACTACCTGTCCGCTTTGTAATTCCCCTTTGGTTCCGGGATTGTCGCTGGCAATCCAGTTCATCCAGTTTTGAAGGGCCATGGTATCTGTGGTCACCTGCTGATAGATCACAAATTCATTGGTTCCTGCCCTGTATTGAGGCCGTTCCAGTTGTGACGGAATAGGATCACTTTCCCAGGCCTTTCGTTTCATTTGGTCTATATACCAGTCTGTAGCAAAAAGGCTGGTGTTAACTATCCTCACATCTCTTCTGTAACCTTCAATTTGCTGGACATACCACAAGGCGAAGGTGTCATTATCTCCAATAGTAAATAATATGGCATTCTCGTCTACAGAGTCCAGGTACATCTTAGCCATTGCAAGAGCGGTATATCTGTTTGACCTGTTGTGATCATCCCAATTCTCAACTGCAAGTACTGTTGGTACCGCCAGGAAAGTCACGGCGATAGCTAGGGGTGCTGCTATTGTTGGTTTTATATGCCGTTTTACATAATCGAAAATAGCATATACGCCAAAGCCCATCCATATCGCGAAGACATAAAAGGAACCTACCAGGGCGTAATCTCTTTCCCTTGGCTCAAAAGGCCTTTCATTTAAATATATTTTCAAGGCGAGTCCGGTAAAGAGGAAAAATACCGTCAACACCCAAAAACCTTTTATATCGCGGTTGTAATGGAAGAAAATTCCAATGAGGCCAAGAATAAAGGGAAGGAAATAATAAGTGTTTCGAGCTTTATTATTTTTAAGATCGCCGGGAAGATTATCCTGAGATCCCAGTCGCCACTCATCTATTGGGGTGATGCCGCTAAGCCAGTTCCCGTTCAGGTCTGTATATTGGCCCTGCACATCATTTTGGCGACCTACAAAATTCCACATCAAATATCTCCAGTACATGTAGCCAAACTGATATTCAAAAAGGTACCCTATATTGGATGTAAAGGAAGGTTTCTCCACATCAAGATATTGGCTAAACTGGGAGAGAAAGCTGTCATAATCCTCATAATCTATTCTACCCTGGGCATGGTTCTTTCGAAATTCGGCAATGGCCATTTGCAATTGTTCTTCGCCCTGGTATTCCTGTTTTACTTTAAAATCAATGGGCCCGGTAAATTGCATATAATTGGAAGCATGCTGGGTGCTCCACATCCTGGGAAGAAAATCCTTGTGGCTGTCATCAAGATTTTGGCGGGCATTTTTATAATCGTTCACGATCACATATTTCCCCGTTTCCTCGTCCCTTTCATAATTGGGAGCATCATCTTTATACGGATTTTCAGGATCAAGACCTGCATACATTTCCGTAAATTGCGGACCGTAGAATAAATGCGTTTCTCCGTATTGTTCTCTGTTGTAATAAGCTAATAATGCTCTTGCATTGTTTGGGTCATTTTCATTGATCACCGTATTGGCATTTGCCCGAATAGGAAGCATAGTCCAGCTGGAAAACCCTATAAGAATGAAAAGAATGCACAGTAACAGCGTGTTCATCTGGTAAAATCTCTTTCTTCGGGTATATTTTATTCCAAAGTAAAAAGCGATAATAATAACCAATAAAGCAATTACGGTACCTGAGTTAAAAGGCAACCCAATGGTATTGGTAAAGAATATTTCGGCATTGGCAAAGAAAGCCAGGGTATAAGGGAGTAATAATTTAAAAATAAACATCAAAACCGCCACCACAGCAATATTGGCAATGATGAAATTCTTGACGGTTACTTTTTTATAATTTTTAAAGAAGTATAAGAATCCAATTGCGGGAATAGCCAGAAGGGCCATGAAATGCACCCCAAAAGTCAATCCTATCACCAGGGAAATAAGAATTAGCCATCTATTTCCCCTGGGCTTGAACATATCCCGTTCCCATAGTAATCCCAGATAAAACAGAATAGCCATCATAAAAGCTGCCATGGCATAGACTTCTGCTTCTACTGCACTAAACCAAAAGCTATCTGTAAAAGTGAAACCAACTGAAGCTACAAAAGCACTTCCCAGTACCGCAATTCTATTTGCCGAAGTAAGTTCTTCCGGAGGCCCTGTTATTTTAAATAAAAGTAATACTACAGACCAAAACATGAATAACACCGTAAAAGCACTTGCCAGGCCAGACATAAAATTGATCATTAAAGCTACCTGGCCGGGATCTGTTGCGAAAGTGGAGAAAAATGCACCGGTCATTTGGTAAAAAGGTGCTCCCGGGGGATGTCCTACTTCCAGGTTTGCCGATGTTGCAATGTATTCTCCTGCGTCCCAGAAACTTGCCGTAGGTTCAAGAGTGAGGGTGTAAGTAGTAAGGGCGATTAAAAATACAAGCCATCCAAGAATTTTATTCCACTTACTAAAACTAAAATTGGTCATGTTTTGTCCTTAATGAATATAATTGGGCGAATTTAAGATAATTTAAAGGAATGATTAAAAAACGAGATGAAAAAGGATTTATTTTACCGGATATTTTTTTTCAGGCTATTCTGAATTTAGGATAATAAAAAATGAAAAAATGTTTGCGTAGAATAAACTTTGTTATAAATTTGCATCCGCATTGAAACGCTGGCCTATGGTGTAACTGGCAACACGTCTGGTTTTGGTCCAGAAGAGTCTAGGTTCGAGCCCTAGTAGGCCAACAAGAATGTTAGAAACCGAATTGTGAAAACAGTTCGGTTTTTTGTTTTATTGAGGGATTTGGCGAGAAGCCTGTCCTGAGCTCCGTCGAAGGGAGCCCTAGTAGGCCAACAAGAATGTTAGAAA
>JAGXIL010000019.1 GCA_024635655.1 Gillisia sp.
AATGTCGGGAACAGCATTTCCGGTTTCAGGGATATTGAGGTTTAGCGTATCCATATATTCAGGAAAATCTTCATAGAGCGAAAACAAGGTGCCCATGGTAATTCCGCTGTTGACAATGTATTTGTTATAATCTCCTGCATCATACCAACCACCGGCACCAGAAAGTGTTGATCCGGTGGGGCGGGTAGCTGTGGCTGCAGAATTATGCACTTTCACTTCATTGTCAGGATGCCCGGCTTCCCTGGCCCATTTTCCTGCATATTTTTCCGGAAGTTCAGTAGAAACTCTTTGAAAATAGAAGGCTTTTAAACTGGCTTTGGCCGGTTCAAAATGAACATCCTCCTGAATTTCAAAAGGATGGCTTTCTCCTATTCCCGGCACATGCAGTACATACTCCCCCGGCGAGTCAAATTCTGAAAAATCTGCCTGCTTCGCGACCTCTTCACTATGTGGCCATTCATTAGCTTCACTTAACCGGCCGGAATATAATTCATTTTTCGCATCGGCTGAAAGAATGGTAAAATCCATTGCATCTTCAGAAACTACCACTGCTATTTTCGGCCCCTGCGGATAAAAACCAATCTGGTTAAGCCTGATTTTTTCTGATCCGCTTTTTTCCTGCGTTTGAGAAAAAGTGAAACATCCAATGAACAGAGAAACTAGAAAGAGCAAACGAGTTTTAGAAAAAGGCATACAATAGTTTTAAAATATTAATGAAGTTCTTCTGAAATTTAAAGTTAAACCTCCCCGGTTAATTTTAGGTAAAATTTCATGTTTTTTTAATGTTTTACAGATTAGAGCTGTTGTTTCTGTTACTTTAAAGCAGTAGAAAAGGGAAGATTGAGGAATAATTTTTGGAATTTGGAATTTGGAATTTGGTGCTTTTATTTTGAAGGAGCAGGTTTTTAGAACAGGCTCAGTAGGAGGAGGAATTTCATTACTAATTACGTTAGATGCTGAAACAAGTCCAGCATGACGGTTTAAGGACATTGTTATTGTTTAATTTTTTTAGCAGATACTTAAAACCAGATCTCCTGTGCCAACCTATAAGTATTGGCATGGGCTTCAATTATAGTTTTGATCTCCGGGGAGTAACCGCCACCCATACTCACCTCAACAGGAATTTTAAGGTCTTTGCACATTTGAAGTACAAACAGGTCACGCTGTTTACAACCTTCTACAGTGCATCCCAGCTTGCCCAATTTATCAGAGGAAATAATATCTACCCCACTTAGATAAAAAATGAAATCTGGTCGCTGCTCTTCGATTAGCTTCGGAAGGTTTTCGTTGAGTATAGAAAGATATTCCTCATCTCCGGTGCCATCGGGAAACTCAATATCCAGATCTGATCTTTCCTTTTTGAACGGATAATTGTTCTTCCCATGCATGGAAAAGGTAAATACAGAATCATCACCTTCAAAGATCTCTGCCGTTCCATTTCCCTGGTGTACGTCAAGGTCTACAATGAGAATTTTCTCTGCAAGTTTCTTCTGCTGAAGGTATCTCGCCGCTATTGCCTGGTCATTTAATAAACAAAAAGCTTCCCCATGGCCGGAATAGGCGTGATGGGTGCCGCCGGCAATGTTCATGGCTACTCCGTGCTCCAGGGCATATTCACAGGCACGAATAGTACCTCCTGCAATTATGATCTCCCTTTTTACCAAAGCCTTGGAGAGCGGAAAGCCTGTTTTTCTCACCGCCCGTGCATCTAAATCCAGGTTTACCAGATCCCGGTAATAATCTTCAGTATGGGCATTTAAGATATATTGTTCTTGTGCTGCTACAGGTTCAAAAAAGTTTTCTGCTTTACAGGTGCCTTCGTGCAGTAATTGCCTGGGAAGCAGCTCATACTTCTCCATCGGGAAGCGGTGGCCTTCGGGGAGAGGATGTTTATAGATGGGATGGTAAGCAATTTTAAGCATTAATTTTTTTCTCAATGGTCAGTTTGGATGCGAGCTTATTCTGCAATGCAAGAAAATTTGAGATTGGGAATTTAAACACAGAGTATTCAGAGGTTTTCACAAAGTTAGCAGAGAAAACTCTGTGTAACTCTGTGCTAAACTCCGTTCCCTCCGTGGTTAAAAAACAGTACGTTCCAAGCTCCTCTTAACCTCCTAAGATATCACCGCCCCATTTTCAACTCCCTCCACATCAGGATTCAAAAATACCAGCTTCCCTTTGGCATCTTCAGTCATTAAGATCATACCTTCACTTTCTACTCCCCGTAATTTTCGCGGGGCAAGATTTAAAAGAACAGTCACTTTTTTCCCAATAATATCCTCAGGTTTAAAACTTTCGGCAATTCCTGAAACGATGGTTCTTGTATCCAGTCCGGTATTTATCTTGAGAACTAATAGTTTATCTGCTTTTGGCATTTTTGTAGCTTCAACAATGGTTCCCACCCGAAGGTCCATTTTAGTAAAATCCTCAAAGGTTGCAGTTTCTTTTTGTGGTTCTACTTTTTTGTTTTCGGCAGCATTTGCTGCTTTTGTGGCTTCTAGTTTTTCCAATTGATGCTGAATTTGTTCATCTTCTATTTTACTAAAAAGCAATTCTGCTTTTCCTATGTGGTGACCGGCATTTAGTAAGGATTTCTTGGTAGAGATCTCTGTCCATAGCGTTCCCTCATCACCCGGAGCATTTTCCTGTTCCATATTCAGAATCTTTTTCAATTTTGCCGATGTAAATGGCAAAAACGGCTCACTTAGAGTTGCAAGCGCAGCGGCAATTTGAAGGGCCACGTACATTACTGTTTTCACCCTTTCCTCATCGGTTTTGATCATTTTCCACGGCTCCTCATCGGCAAGGTATTTATTTCCCAGCCGGGCCAGATTCATTAATTCTCCCTGCGCTTCCCGGAATCTGTACTTTTCAATAGAACTTGCTATTACTGAAGGATAGGCCCTAAGGGTTACGATGGTTTGTTCATCAACATCAGAGTATTGACCCGGTTGAGGCACTTCCCCACTGTAGTATTTATCGGTAAGCACCACTACCCTATTGATGAAATTTCCGAAGATCGCAACCAGTTCATTGTTGTTCCTGGCCTGAAAATCTTTCCAGGTAAAATCGTTGTCTTTGGTTTCGGGAGCGTTTGCTGTTAGCGCATATCGCAATACATCCTGCTGGCCCGGAAATTCCACAAGGTATTCATGCAGCCACACAGCCCAGTTCTTTGAAGTAGAGAGTTTATTTCCCTCCAGGTTTAAAAATTCATTGGCGGGAACATTATCAGGTAGAATATAACTTCCTTCAGCCTTAAGAATGATTGGAAAGATCAAGCAATGGAAAACGATATTGTCCTTACCAATAAAATGTACCAGTTTAGTGTCTTTTGCCTTCCAGTAGTCTTCCCAGTTCTTACCTTCCCGGGCAGCCCATTCTTTGGTAGAAGAAATATAACCAATGGGGGCATCAAACCAAACATACAGAACCTTTCCCTCGGCTCCTTCAACAGGCACGGGAATTCCCCATTCGAGATCCCTTGTTACGGCACGCGCCCGTAAGCCATCATCGATCCAGGATTTTACCTGCCCATACACATTGGTTTTCCAGTCTCGTTTATGTCCTACCAGGATCCACTCTTTTAGCCAGTCTTGGTATTGATCTAAGGGTAAAAACCAGTGTCTGGTTTCTTTCATCGATGGTACGGCACCCGTTATAGCCGATCTTGGATCGATGAGGTCTGTAGCATTTAAGGAACTCCCGCAGGTTTCGCACTGGTCTCCGTAAGCTTCAGGATTACCGCATTTAGGACAGGTTCCCGTTACAAATCTATCTGCTAAGAATTGATTGGCTTCAGCATCAAATAACTGCGCTGTAGTCTCCTCAATGAATTTTCCCTCTTCGTATAATTTTCTGAAAATTTCTGAAGCTGTTTTATGATGGATTTCAGCAGAAGTACGGGAGTAATTATCAAAAGAAATTCCAAAATCCAGAAAAGACTGTTTGATGATCCCGTGATATTTATCTATAAGTTGTTGAGGAGTAACACCCTCTTTTTTTGCCTTCATGGGAATTGCTACCCCGTGTTCATCGCTTCCGCATACAAAAGCCACATCTTTGCCCTGCATTCTTAAAAACCGTGCATATATATCGGCAGGCACATAAACTCCTGCGAGGTGGCCTATATGAAGAGGCCCGTTTGTATAAGGCAATGCTGCGGTAACAGTGTAACGTTGTGGCGTAGTATTCATTAATTCTTTTGGTTTTACTGGCCGTAAAGGTAAGCAACTGCGAAATATTACACGTTAAATTCTTGTAAAAGACAATAGCGGTGCGGGAAATGTATCTACTTTATCGGTACGTAACAATAGCAAAGAGTATAGTAATAATTTGTTAGATTTGGATTTTCCGAAAATTACCTTTGCTTCAAATTGCTAATAACCCCAACCAAATGAAAAAATTGATATTACTTTTCATCCTACTTGGAATAGTTTCCTGTAAAAGCACAAAACAACCCACTACGACAGCGGTTTCAGAAAACAATTTTATAGTGGAAAATCTACTGCAACTTAATGCTGAAGAAATCCGTCAACAATATGCTGATGCCAAGATAAAAGAAGATGTAGGCATGTTTGATGAAGGCACTGAGGAGCTATATTACACTATTTTATACGGTGGCACTCCCAATGAGATCCAGATCACCTGGACAGATGCCGGCAGAACAGATATCAATGACATAAGATTCACCACAGCCGGAAAATGGCAATCCTCAACCGGAATAAAAATAGGAACCACCTACGAGGAACTGAATGCCCTTAATGAAAAACCTGTCTCTTTCTACGGTTTTGGATGGGATTACAGCGGTGCGGTGATGTGGAATGACGGAAAAATGGAAGATAGCAACTTAAGGGTTTTTCTTGCACCTGAACAGGAACCCCAACCTAAATACTACGGTGACCATATAATTAAAGCTACCCCAAAAGAAATTAAAAATATGAATTTAAAGGTACAGACGATCATATATAAAGCTTAATTATCTGTCTTGATGCATTATATGTTTTTTTAATTAGGTATATTTAATAGCCCCAAAATTATAATTAATTCCTGCTAAGGAATGGCAGCACATAATGATTTGGGTAGATTAGGGGAAGATCTGGCCGTAGAGTTCTTAATAAAAAATGGCTATAAAATTGTAGCCCGTAACTTCATATACCAAAAAGCAGAAGTAGATATTATTGCGAGAAAAGAAAATACTCTTGCTATAATAGAAGTGAAAACCCGCAGTACTCCCGATTTTGGAAATCCCCAGGAATTTGTAAAAGGCCGGCAGATCCAGCGCATGGTGAAAGCAGTAGATTTTTTTGTAAATGAACATCATATGGATGTAGAAGTTCGTTTTGACATTGTCGCCATTATTAAAAACAAAGCCGGAACCAGGCTGGAACATTTAAAGGACGCTTTCCTGCATTTTGAATAATATCTTACCGAAACAAAATAATATTAAAAAAGATTTCCCACTGCGATGCGTGGAAAATTTCTACAGAACCTGTGGAAAAAACTTGATTATTTTAACAGAATTTGATAACTTCAGGAAAGCAATTTGACCTCTCACCTTTTTTACATTATCTAAAAAAAGGTTGCTATTAATTTTGATGCTGTACCCTTAGCGCTCTATAGTTCCTGAAAAACACAGTTTTATAAAATTCCCGGTCCCCGCCTCCCTTTGATTAAGAATTTTTAATGAAAAACAGATTATACCTTACGGAAATTAATTGAATTGTATTCTTGATTGGAATAGTCCTTGCCCAATGAGGAAAAAATCTAAAAAAAGAAAAAGTTTATGATGCTTAATTTTATTTTTGAGGATTTATAAAAGCAAAAAAAATAATATGTATAATTCTTTACATTTTAATACCATTTCATTTATCATAGGATGTCTCTTTATGTGTGGAAATGCTGCATCACAGGAACTCCAAACCTATGATAGTATCTACCAGCCTATTCCGGGTTATGAAGGGCATGCGGAGTTTACCTATATCGAGGATAACGATGGGAACAGAATCAAATCAGGTGATTTTATTTTTACCAGGGAGGTTCGGCTTCTTGACACTCAAACCAAAGCAACTTATAACTATTGGGAAGGTTCTTATGAAGAGAACCTGAAAGAGGGGCCCTGGTTTTACGAAACAAAAAACCATAGAGTAGCAATTGACGAAATATCTGATGTTGACCTGGATTACACTATATATACTGAAGATGAAATCCTGGAGATCACTTATAGTAATGGAGTTCCTATAGAGAATATCACATTGGAAAGTATTTTATATGCAGATAAAGTAAGACAGAAAAGATTGAAATACTTCGATTCCGGAGTTGTTGAAGGCAGAATGGATGGCAAATTTGAATTCTTTTTTGCCAACGAAGATGAAGATATAGCAGCTGTTAAGGGACAGGCAAATAACGGATTGATGGAAGGTTTCTGGGAATTTACTTTTTTTGAAACCGATACACGGGAAAGAAGAGAATATCAAAATGGTGTTCTTCTAAAATTAACAAGGACTGTAAATGATCAACTTACAGAAGAAATAGAATTTCCTTTGAGCGAAGGTTTACAGGCCAGTTTAAACAATGAAGAGGGCGCCCTGGAATTGGCAAATAAACCTCTTAGTCTAAGTTTTAGTGATGGATATCCCAGAAACTCTAAGTACCTCCAGGTGCAGGAGCAAGGAGAAGAGATCCTGGAAATGATCTTTACGGAAATCTTTAAATTTGACGAAAATTTAGATCCTTCAGAACGACTTCCCCTGGGCACAAACCGGGCTTACTATACCCTTTCTTCAGAAGAAACCGCGGCACTAAAAGATTGGGTAGTTGAGCATGCCGATTTCCGAAATAAAATACAGGCTATAAATGCAATGGAAATTGATAACCCTGCTTTGATCCAGGATCAGGATCTGGAAGTTATTATCAATTGGGCACAAAAACAGGAGGAGATCAGGAATTATATAAAACCATGGAACAATATTTTATCAAAAGATCAAATCGAGTTTTACAACAGAGAGGGACTTTTGGTAGATTACGCCCACAACCTGCTCTCCAGTGATACTATTACCGTAAATTCTGAAACCACCATCTTCGATTATGAACCCGATGAAAAAGGAGAAAATTTTCTGTTATATATCGTGGAAAATTTCACTGACCGAAACCGAGTTGCCGATTCTCTGATCCAGGTTTTGACAGAAAGGCTGGATGAACTCCAGGTAAACAGGGAAATATCAGATTTGCACAATGAAATAGTTGATAAAAAAGAAAATCTGGACAGCTTATATACTAATCAAACACAGCATAATCAGGTAAACTATATGCTGAGAAAAATTGAAAATCAATTTACAAATACCTCATACCCAAAAATGCTTTCGGAATTTGTTGATGCCGAAGATCTTTCTGAACAAATCTCATACGGGCAGGACCTTATTTTACATCTGGACCTCTTACAAAGGATTTATAACTTGGGAGAAGACATTGCACAGAAGGAAGATGAAATTGATAGTTTGTATACCGAGCTGACTTTTGATCCCTTTACCTTTACTGAGGTACCGGCACGAAAGAAACGCAGGCTTTATAATATTGTTACTAATGAGGTTATCCAGGAACTAATAATCGCAGCAGGCAAAAATTCCGATGAACCAAAAGAAGCTTTAAAGCACCTGCAGCAGGCATCCCAAATGCAGGAACGTCTTATTTTTCTTGAAGATAAAAATACCAGTCGCCTGGAAAGACGTCTGGCAAGAAGTAATTCTTTAAGTGACCAGGTAGAATTACTAAATAGTATTTAGCGTGAAAAATTTTAAGTACATCCTTGGCCTCCTGTTTCTTCTCAGCACCCAAACAGGAGCGCAGGAACTGTCGTACGATTTGCAGGAAGACGCTGCACCTCAAAAGGAATACCGGCATACCACCGGCTTGTGGTTAGGGAGCTACACCAAATACAGGCTTACCGAAAAAATGTTCTATTACGGAGAATATCATGTGCGCCGTACAAATAATTTTGTAGATGATATGGCCCAAATATATCTGCGATTTGGCCTAACTTATTTGGCAAACCAGCAACTGGAATTAACTGCAGGTATAGTTACCCCGTTCTACTGGGCTCCTGAGCAGGACCTGCCTAACCAGGACAACATAGTGCCGCAGTACAGGCTGTGGCAACAGCTCCTTCTGGTGCAACCTTTTGATCGCCTTAAACTTTATCACACCTTCCGGTTTGAACAGCGCTGGAAACGGGATTATATAGAAGATTCTCCTTTTATACTTTCTCATAGATTTAGATATAAGATCTCAGGCTACTATCCGTTGAATAACTACAAACTTGTAAACAAGACCCTGTTCTTTTCCTTTTATGAGGAAATATTTGTACAAGCCGGAAAGAAGATCACTTACAATTACCTCGAAGACAACCGGGTATTTGTGGGGCTTGGTTATATCCTGAATGAAAATATTCAAATTCAGGCCGGCTATATGTGGACCTTTAGATATGATACCGGACCAACTAACTTTGAGCACAGGCATATCCCGCGAATTAGTGTTTATCACAACCTGGATTTTTACAAGAAGCGGCAGCAAAAAAGAAGGGAAAGAACCACAATATTACCTCTGGATTTTTAAAGAAAATTTCCTACTGAAAACGTTTTTCCTTTTAAATAGCTAAGACATAATTTTTTAGTAAAAACTAAAATTTCCAAAAATTAAACAGCTCTTCTTTATAAGATATATATTTATACATTCTAAGTTTGCCATACCAGGTTGCTATAATATATCTTGCGTTTTAAAGTCATGAAGATCATAAATTATTTTCCCCTCCTGATAATTTATCTTTGCTCCGGCTTCACTGTTTATGCTCAGGAAGAGGAGGAAACAGCTAAAGACTCCATTAAAATATACCGGCAAATAGAGGAGTTTTCAGGGAAAAAAAAGTTTACCAAAATGCTTCACAACCTGGTATTCCGGCCCACCAGAAAAAATAAGAATGCCACCATCAGGGTGCGGGAATTTAGGAATTACAACCGGTTTAAGGGGAAGATCATTAGGAATATTACTATAGAGACCCTTGATCCTTTCGGTCACTCAATTTCTGACACCCTCGCCAAGCCCCGCAATTGGGCAGAATCTACCGGAAACAAAATTCACATAAGCACCAACCGGGCTACTATAAATGGTTTGCTGTTAATTGAGGAAAATATGCCTCTGGACCCGCTGCTAGTAAGAGAATCTGAACGTTTGATCAGGTCGCAGCCCTATATCAGGAGCGCACTCATTACAGTAGAAAACACCGAAGCCGGCATAAGATCAGATTCCGTAGATGTAAATGTAAGGGTGCTTGATTCCTGGAGTATTACCCCCGTAGGTGCATTCTCGGGTACGCAAACCACCATAGGCCTGAGGGAACGAAATTTTGTAGGTACAGGCCATGAAGTTAGGTTCCGGTTTAGCAGACGGTTTGATATTGGCAACAATGCTTATGATGCGAGCTATACCATCCCCAACTTAAGAAATACCTTCATTAGGACCTACGTGGGATACAGGAGATATTTAGACGATTCCTATTACAAAGGAGTGAACATCGAAAGGAATTTTTACTCCCCTGTTACCCGGTGGGCAGGTGGTATTTATGTAGACCAGCAGTTTAGAAAAGACCTGTTTCCCGATCGGGATTTTGAAATGAGCATTGAAAGCCTGAAATATAACACCTACGACTTTTGGGGAGGACACTCTTTCAAATTATTTGAAGGAGGTTCTGACAATGACCGTACTACCAATCTCATAACTTCAGCCAGAATGCTGAATGTAGATTTTAGAGAAAAACCACCCGCAGCATATGATGAGGCAAATTTCTTTGCGAGCGAAACCTTTTATATGGGTAGCATCGGGATTGCCTCCCGGCAATACGTAAAAGACGAATATATTTTCAACTATGGTTTTGTTGAAGATGTTCCGGTAGGCACCGTTTACGGACTTACCGGTGGTTATCAAAGGAAAAATCAAAATGAGCGACTGTATTTAGGCGGGCGGGTAGCCTACGGAAATTACTTTAGCTGGGGCTTTTTAAGCACAAATTTTGAGGCTGGAAGTTTTTTCAGAGGTCAAAAAGCTGAACAAACCACCTATTCATTTCAGGCCAACTATTTTACAAATCTCATTAATATCGGTAGCGTTTGGAAGGTGCGGCAGTTTGTAAAGCCTCAGGTCATTTGGGGTAAGAATCGACTGGACTCATTTGGGGACAGAATTACGATCAATGAACACGGAAATCTTTTAGGTGATTATGGTTCAGACTTTGCTGAGCTGAACGCAATGGGCCTCCAGGGTTTTAATAGTTCCCTATACGGTACCAGGAAGTTCTTGCTCACATTTCAAACCCAGTTTTATGCACCCTGGAACCTTTGGGGCTTCCGCCTCAATCCCTTTCTCAATTATTCCGTTGCCATGATTGGAGATGAAAACCACAGGATTACCCACAGCAAAATGTACACCTCCGTAGGAGCCGGGGTGATCATCAGTAATGACTACCTGGTCTTCAATACTTTCCAGTTCTCCGTTGCTTTTTACCCGGAGATCCCGGGACAGGGTCAAAATCTTATCAGGACCAATTCCTTTCATACTTCCGATTTTGGATTCCAGGATTATAATTTCGGAAAGCCGCGCCCGGTGATCTTTAAATAAAAAAAATATAGACTATACTTGAATAAAAACAAGAGACCTCACAGGTTTTGAAAACCTGTGAGGTCTGAGCTCCTATTATTTTAACTCTGCTATTTACTTACTCTGCTTTTAAAGCTTCTTTTTTCAATTCCTTCTTATACGCATCAGAATGAACATTGGCCACAGCCCTTCCGGAAGGATCATTCATATTTCTAAAAGATTCATCCCATTCCAGAGCCGTAGGTGTACTACAAGCCACAGAGGCTACAGAAGGCACCGATAAGGCAGCCGCATCACTTGGGAAATGGCTGGTGAATATCGAGCGGTAAAAATATTCTTCTTTGCTTTTTGGCGGCTGAAGCGGAAATTTAAAATGGGCATTCTTCAGTTGCTCATCACTTACCTGGGTATTCACCATTTCCTTTAGCGTATCGATCCAGCTATATCCTACCCCGTCTGAAAATTGTTCTTTTTGTCTCCAGGCAACACTCGCCGGAAGGTAATCTTCAAAAGCTTTACGCAGCACCCATTTCTCCATGCGCTCCCCATTGATCATTTTATCCTGCGGATTGATGCTCATAGCAACATCCATGAATTCCTTGTCAAGGAATGGCACCCTGCCTTCGATTCCCCATGCGCAAAGCGATTTATTAGCTCTAAGGCAATCGTATTGGTGAAGTTTATCCAGCTTTCTCACTGTTTCTTCGTGGAATTCTTTGGCATTAGGTGCTTTGTGAAAATACAGATATCCGCCAAAGATCTCGTCGGCTCCTTCCCCGCTCAATACCATTTTTATTCCCATTGCCTTAATTGCCCGGGCCATAAGGTACATAGGGGTAGAAGCACGTATTGTGGTTACATCGTAAGTCTCAAGTTGATAGATAACATCCTTAATAGCATCTATACCTTCCTGAATGGTAAATTTCACTTCGTGATGTACAGTGTCTAAGTACTCCGCTACTTTTCGAGCCGCAGCAAGATCGGGAGAGCCTTCAAGCCCTGTGGCAAAAGAGTGCAAACGCGGCCACCAGGCAGCATCCTTATCCCCGCTTTCAATTCTTTTATCTGAATATTTTTTTGCTAATGCTGAAGTAATGGAAGAATCGAGTCCGCCGGAAAGTAATACCCCGTAAGGCACATCACTCATTAACTGACGGTGTACTGCGGCTTCAAGGGCATCCCGGAGTTCAGCAATACTGGTCTCATTATCCTTCACATTTTCATATTCCATCCAGTCCCGCTCATACCATTTCTGGTATCCATCTTCTTTACTGGACAGGTAGTGCCCCGGTGGAAACAACTCAATTTTATTGCAATGTTCTTCCAGGGCTTTTAATTCTGAAGCGACATAAAAAGTTCCGTTCTGGTCCCAACCTATGTATAGCGGAATAATTCCCATATGATCACGGGCAATGAAATACTCGTCCTTCTCCACATCATAAAGTGCAAATCCGAAGATCCCGTTAAGCTCATCCAGAAATCCTGTTCCTTTTTCCTGATACATGGCCAGGATCACTTCACAATCAGATTGTGTCTGGAAATTATATTTGCCATCAAACTGCTTTCGCAATTCCTGGTGATTATAGATCTCACCATTAGCAGCAAGAATTAAATTTTTATTCTCACTAACCAATGGTTGTTTTCCTGAAGTAGGATCAACAATAGCCAGGCGTTCATGGGCTAAAATGGCTTTTTCGTTGCTATATATTCCGCTCCAGTCCGGGCCGCGGTGGCGCAGGCATTTCGCCATGTTTAGTAATTGGGGCCTCAGCGTTTCAGAGGCTTCTTTTAATTCAAACGCACATACAATTCCGCACACAATACTTCAATTTAAATTAGTACTCATTAATTCGCAAATATCGAAGAAAATTTGGAACGGCGTCATTTTCAGAAAGAAAATTTCCGATGTCAGGTGTTATTTTTTTTGTCCTTTACGCCTGAATCAAAGCAACTTATGCAATCTTTTTTTGTGCTGCCCGGTATATTTTATCGGTTTCATAATTTACATCCATATTATAATGAAATTAGGATTTCTAAAGGCTGATAATCCCGAATTGAGCAATAATCAGAAATGAGCATAATTTTTAAAAGCTAATAACATTTTTCCCAATTGATTTCCCGGATTCCTGTATTTGGTGAACTTTTTTAAAGGTTTCGGGTTTGAGGCCGTGAAAAGTTTCTTTTAAAGTAGATCTTATGCTGCCTTTATCCATCATCATTGCAGAAAGATCTTCAAGGATCTCGTGCTGCCGGGACAAATCTTTTGTTCCGAACATGGGGCGGGTGAACATAAGTTCCCAATGAAAGGAAACGCTTTTGTTCTTTAGTTTATTGAGATCTACGTTCTCTTTTGTTTCAACTATTGAACAAATATGACCCTGGGGTTTTATAATAGTTGCCATGGCCTCCCAGTGCAATTCTGTATTTGAAAAATTGAGAATATAATCAACTTCTGTTATTCCATTTTCTTTTAGCTCTTCAACCAGATTATGATGGTTCACCACCACATCTGCTCCCATTTCCAGACACCAATTTTCGGTTTCCCGGCGCGAAGCAGTTGCGATCACGGTAAGTTGCGTTAGTTCATTCAGCAGTTGAATTCCTATAGAACCCACTCCCCCGGCTCCTCCTATTACAAGTATCTTCTGGTCTTCACCTCCATTTTCTTTTATTAGCAGCCTGTCAAAAATACATTCAAAAGCAGTTATAGAAGTTAGCGGCATTGCGGCTGCTTCCTCAAAAGTGGATTTTTTTGGTTTATGCCCAACAATTCGCTCATCAACTACCTGGTATTCTGCATTGCTTCCCGGGCGGGTTATGTCTCCTGCGTAAAAGACTTCATCCCCTTCTTTAAAGTATTCGACCTCAGCTCCTGTGGCCTCCACAATTCCCGAGGCATCCCAGCCAAGGATCTTGGGCTCATCCAGTTCTTTCCCTTTTGCTGAACTGCTTCGCACTTTATAATCTACAGGGTTTACAGATACAGCTTTTATCTTAACAAGGAGATCACGGGAACCAGGCTTAGGTTTGGCAGTTTCAAACGCAATAAAACTTTCTTTTTCTTCAATGGGGAGGGATGTCCTTATTCCAACAGCTTTCATTTTTCGCTTATTTAATTTGAGACAAAATACCACAATTCAAATGGAAAGGAGCCGGTAACATATATAAGCTTTTGCTAATATTGCTGCATTAGAAGTGCATTTAAGAAATTTTTTCTCTTAATCAGAATTTTACGTTCTCAAGGTTGGTTTTATTTCCCGTAATGGTAGCGGCAGGCTGCTATTAGTAATTCCTTATTTTCATATTTATATACCAATCGATGTTCTGATGTTATTCGTCTAGACCAATAACCTGTAGATCATCTTTTTAAAGTTTCCGGCTTACCTGGTCCTTCAAAAGGTGTGCGCATACAGCACTTAATAAGTTCATTGATTCGTCTTACTATTTTCTTGTCGGTTTTGTGCCAGTACAAATAGTCATCCCAGGAAGAAGTGGACCAGGTTAATTTCATCTATTCAATTAGATCTTTTTGAGCACCTTTGCCGCTTTCAAGTTCTTTAATAGAATTTAATAAAACATCCCTGTTTTTTCCTGTTATTAAGTAAGTGGTTTCCTTTAAGGAGTTATATTCATCTAAGGATATTAAAACAAGATCTTTCCCGTTTTTGCGCTTAATAATGATATCACTTACATCATTAACTGCTTTATCGAACCAATGCTTTAGATTAGCACGAAATTCAGAATAGTTTACTGTTTCCATAATGCAAAGATATTTAAAGTACTTAAATAAGTACTTTAAATTAATCTTCAACAAAATTATAATTTTCGTCTAAATGCTTTTTTATCCTAAAGTTAACATTGAAAATTAAATCAGCAAAGAAATAATAAATACATTAAAAGATACAGCTAATTAGCCCTCACAGATTTTAACTTTGTGGGGGGCTTTATACTTTTAAAGATGAAATTTTCAGTTAAGGACAAGATGTTCACAGTCCCTATCTTTGGGTTAAGAGGCTCATTTCCTCTTTAATTCTCAAATCCAACGGCTCCAAAACTTTGAATGCCCGCTTAATAGAAGTTATCTTTTAAAAAATGAGCAACAATCTCAGTCATTGGGGTATTTTTCTACTGAAAATATGATAAATTTCAAAATAAATTAGGAAGTCTAATATATATATATATTGCCAATTCAAAATCCGCTTTCTGCTGCTTTTTAAGCTTCATGTCCCTACACATTTAAATACAGAATTTTTAATTAAATTTTAAAAATTCATATAAAATGAAGAAAATTTACATTTACCTACCCTTTATTCTTTTTTTTATTATTGGATGTGAAAAGGAGGAAATTTTAGATACGCCCGATTTTCAAAATCAGTATTCGACGGTATCCAAAAAAGAAGCCCTTGAACATTTAACAACCTTGAATTCAAAAAATAAACAACAAAATTCAAATCTTGAAATATATTATGATCAAATAAGACAACAACCCATATTTAACAGCGATGAATTAATTACAATAATTCCTGCTCAAATTAAGAATACAAGTATTGAAAGTGAAATTTATGTTCTATATATAAATGGAAAAATCGAACATGTTCTTTTTAGTAAAATTTCTAACGGTGCTCAAGAAAATTATCTATTCAGCGGAATATTAAGTATTACCGATTTAAATGGTAAGTTTTTGAAAAGGTATCGTGTAAAAGATGGATTATTTACATCCCAATTTTTCTTAAAAGATAAAAACAACAAGCTTGAGGATTGTACTGGCGATGGTTGGGGAGATGGACTGGGTTGTGAACAGGAATTAGAAGAAGTTGTACTTATTGCGCCCGAACAACCTGCAAACACAGTTCCTGTAGCTGGAATTTATGATTCTCCTGATTATCAGGATTCCTCACTTTATGAGGACCAAAGTGGATATATTGGTTATAATAGTGATGAAAAAAAAGATATTGGACCCAGCTGTGAAAGTTTTAACTTTACAAAAATTCATGAAGAATCAACTTGGCAAGAAGCAGCGGTTAAAAATGTAACATTCAAAGTAGTTGTTCTAACGCCAGAGGGTTTAAAAAAAACTTATGATATTTCATTCCCTCAACCTATTCTATTTGGAATGCCTGCAAATATGATAAACGGTGGAGATATATCCCCAGGATTAGCAGCAGAATTATCTGCACAAGCATTACAATTAAGCATGAATGAAACTGTAAGTAGATATGGTAATACGCAATTCCCTCAATCAATTGTAGAATCATATTTTAAAGAGAGGTTGAAATACAATTACCCTCTTGTCACAAATGGTGGAAGGGTTAATTTTAATCCTATGGCCTATGATGTAATTCCAACGGAATTTGAAACTAATATGTTTGGCAATGGAAACTGCGATTGAAAATAAAAATTACGAATTAGAGATTTTAAAAAATTTAGCATATTCTTTTTATCCAAAAGGTATATGCTCCATAAAACAACTTCCTAAATATAAAAGTACACCACAATTCAAATTACTTGATGAAATAATACAAAAGCATAAAGCAAAACCTTTACTTCCATTCATCAAGGATTTTAAACAACTCCCTACTAATAAAATTGCAAGTGATGTTACGCGCTTTTCATGGAAAGATAGGGCTTATAACTTTCAGCTCATAGAGGTGAAAGAAAAATTTTTAATAAGTATATGCCTTAATATAAGCATTCTCATTCCTTACTATACAATTTATGTGGTCCGTGTGGAATTAAAAGAAAATACCCAAGAATGGTTAACTCTTCCCAATAAGTTAAATTCTTTTGAAGAACAGATTCATAAAAACGACATAGATCTGATTGAAGATTTGGTAGAAAAAAAATTAAATTTAAAAAAACTACCTATTAGCGCATTTTCTACCCACATAGAGGACATTAATTTTCAAGATCAAAGGATGGGAGATTTTTCAATATTTAATGCCTTTTTTTTAAACGATTTTTTTATTCAATAATTATGCGCTCATATTTAATTTTTTCTGCGATAGTAATTATTCTGGGATTTTTATTAAAAGGTAAAATACTTACTATAAATATTTATTCTTTTTATTTTTTAATTGATTATTTATTTATCAGTCTAATTATTATAATTTTAATTAATTTATTTTACATCAGTTTTAAAATTTTCAAAAAGTTTAACTGATAGAATAATATTTTTTTAAAATAACTTTTTTATTCTTCTCCTTTAACTGATTTCTCCTATTCGAAAATTATATTGAAAGCAGAATGAATGAAAACCAGTATGCAAAGATTCTGTATGGCTGTTATAATATCTATGAAAAGTGTGCCATCCACCCCGGTTAAGATTAGTCAATCAATAATTTAATTTTCAGCAGCCCTTATGGATTAAAAATGTGAGGGCTATTTATTTATTTTTACTGTTTCCCTTTGGGGGCTAGGGGGCTATTTCCTCCTTCACCCGCAAATCCAGCGGCTCCAGCACCTTAAGCGCCCTATCTACAGAAGTGATCTTTTCAAATGTCAACAACAACCTCAACCCTGCCCGGGTCTTCTTTTCCTTCATCGTGCAGGAGTGGGAATGGGTTTGCACGTATTGCAGTAACTAAGTGAAAGCATTTGTATGATAGAAACCGGATTGTTGATCGGCAATGAAATAGCCTATTAATTTGCCCTGCTTCATCACCACTTTTTCCAAACCTATATGCGAGGCGATCCATTTGATTCGTACGCTGTTTAATAAGTCAATTGCCTGTGTTGGCAGTTCTCCAAATCTATCTACCAGTTTGGCTTCGAATTTTTGCAGCTCCTCCTCGGTTTTAATACTGTTTAATTCAGTGTAAAGATTTAATCTTTCTGAAATGTTGTTGATATAATCATCAGGGAATAAAAGTTCAAAATCGGAATCTATTTGGGTGTCTTTGACAAAGGTTTTGTCCTCGACATCTTCGTTTTTCTGGTACAGATCCTTAAACTCATTTTCCTTGAGTTCTTCAATAGCTTCGTTTAATATTTTTTGATAGGTATCAAATCCTATTTCATTAATAAATCCGCTTTGTTCCCCACCTAAAAGATCTCCTGCCCCACGTATCTCCAGATCCTTCATCGCAATGTTAAACCCGCTGCCCAGTTCGCTGAACTGTTCTAGAGCAGTTATTCGCTTCCTGGCATCATCGGTCATTGCTGAAAATGGTGGTGTGATAAAGTAACAGAAAGCTTTTTTATTGCTTCGGCCTACACGTCCTCGCATTTGGTGCAGGTCTGAAAGTCCGAAGTTGTTGGCGTTATTGATAAAGATGGTGTTGGCATTGGTCACATCGAGTCCGCTTTCAACGATGGTGGTAGAGACCAGCACATCAAATTCATTATTCATAAAGGAAAGCATCAAATTCTCCAGCTTTTTTCCTTCCATTTGTCCGTGGCCTACTCCCACTTTGGCATCTGGCACCAGGCGCTGGATCATTCCGGCGACAACTTTAATATTTTCAATTCGGTTATGGATAAAGAACACCTGCCCCCCCCGCTGTATCTCATAAGAAATGGCATCGCGTATGGTTTCTTCGGTAAATCGTACCACGTGAGTTTCAATCGGGTAACGGTTTGGTGGCGCAGTGGTAATGGTAGAGAGATCCCGGGCTGCCATTAAACTGAATTGTAATGTACGCGGGATAGGCGTTGCCGTTAAGGTCAAGGTATCTACATTTTCCTTGATAGTTTTAAGTTTATCCTTTACCGCAACTCCAAATTTTTGTTCCTCATCTACAATGAGCAATCCCAGATCTTTGAACTTCACAGTTTTGCTCACCAACTGGTGGGTTCCAATGATGATATCAACTCTTCCATTCTCAAGGTCGGCAAGGGTGTCCCGCCGCTCTTTTGCAGTTCTAAACCTGTTGAGATAATCTACGGTTACAGGAAAATCCTTCAGTCTTTCGGTAAAAGTTTTATGATGCTGAAATGCAAGGATGGTAGTAGGCACCAAAACTGCAACTTGTTTTCCGTTATCTACTGCCTTAAAGGCGGCCCGGATAGCAACTTCTGTCTTTCCGAAACCTACATCCCCACAAACCAGGCGGTCCATGGGACGTTCGTTTTCCATATCTTCCTTTACCGCAGCCGTAGCTGTGGTCTGATCCGGCGTGTCTTCGTAAATAAAAGAAGCTTCCAGCTCGTGCTGCAAATAAGAATCGGGACCATAAGCAAAGCCCTTTTGCAGCCTTCGCTTGGCATATAGTTCAATTAAATTATAGGCGATATGCTTTACGCGGGACTTTGTCTTTTCTTTTAAGTTCTTCCAGGCGTTGCTGCCCAGCTTGTATATTTTGGGAGGTTTTCCATCCTTCCCGTTGAATTTGGAGATCTTGTGCAGCGAGTGAATGCTCAGGTACAAAATATCGCGCTCCCCGTACACCAGCTTGATCGCTTCCTGCATTTTGCCCTCCACTTCGATCTTCTGAAGTCCGCCAAATTTTCCTATTCCGTGGTCAATGTGGGTCACATAATCGCCAACTTCTAAATTGGTGAGTTCCTTGAGCGTGATCGCCTGTTTCTTGGCGTAACCGTTCTTAAGCTGGAATTTGTGATAGCGCTCAAAGATCTGGTGATCGGTATAACAGGCCATTTTTGACACCTCATCAATAAATCCCTGAAACATGGAAAGTACCACGGTATGATATTTCACCTCCCGGTCCTGGTCATCAAAGATATCGTGAAAGCGCTTCGCCTGCTGATCGCTAACGCAAAAAATATAGTTGGTGTACCCGGCTTCAGAATTTTCAATTAGGTTATCGATCAAAAGATCAAATTGCTTATTGAATGAAGGCTGGGGTTTGGTGTTGTACTCGATAATGTTTTGAGTATCATTCACGTTAGATCCTGAAACAAGCCTGCCTGCCGGCAAGGCAGGTTCAGGATGACCTGAAAAGGAGAATCCAGAACCAAGTAAATACGCCTGCGTACTCAATTCCACTACGCTGAACTCTACCAACTGCCGTTTGATCATTTCGGCATTGCAGAAAAGTTCTTCGGGTTTGCTGTGTTTTATTTCTTCGGAAATGGTTTTAAACGCTTCTTCGGCTTTGCTGAAAAGTTTATCCATTTGTGCCGTGAACAGGTCGAGATCTTTCATAAAGATCACGGTATTGGCCGAAATATATTTTAGAAAGCTTTCCCGGATCTCATCCAGCTTCTTGTTCTCCACATTGGGCATTACAGAGATCTTCTTCACCTGCTCTGTAGAAAGCTGGGTCTCTACATCAAAGCTTCGTATGCTATCTACCTCATCTCCAAAAAACTCGATTCTATAAGGTTCGTCATTACTGAAAGAAAAAACATCTATGATCCCACCCCGCACTGAAAACTCCCCCGGTTCGGTGACAAAATCCACTCTTTTAAATTTGTACTCAAACAATATCTCGTTGACAAAATCTATGGAGAGGTTGTCGTTCAATGATATCTTAAGCGTGCTGCGGTCCAGCTCCTTCCGGGTGACCACTTTTTCAAAAAGCGCATCGGGGTAAGTGACAATGATCGCCGGTTTTTTACGGGAGTTTATCCGGTTCAAAACTTCAGCCCGCAGCAGCACATTGGCGTTATCAGTCTCCTCCATTTGGTAGGGCCTGCGATAACTTCCGGGATAGAAAAGTACATTCTTTTCCCCTACCAGCTGCTCCAGATCATTGAGGTAATATGCAGCTTCTTCCTTGTCATTAAATACCAGCATAAAAGGCTTGTCGGCTTCCTCAAAAGCATTGGCAACCGCAAAGGAAAAGGCAGAACCTATAAGGCCTTTGAGGTGAATTTTAGCTGAATTATCTGGTGACTGGACAAGGGAATCCCTAAGTTTCTGTTGTTGCAGAGACTTCGCGAAATTTTGGGTGATAGTAGTTTTGCTCATTGAGGCAAAGGTAATTGCATCCTTTTGCCTTTACAACACCTCAACTGTTTTTTAACTTTTGATTAAGCAGAAAAATATTTTGGACTAATTTTTTGGAAAAAATAATTTAGCTGAACACTTAGAATTTAAAATTCAAATCCTTTTCTTCTCATGGTCTTGCCATGTATTAAAAACTGAATCCAATTATACTGTTATTCTTGATTTCGAAAATGATCAGGAAAGGAAATCTTGGAATAAAGGCTTCCCGAAACGAAATCATTCTTTGGTGGGAATTGCTCTGGGTTTGCAGTAATTCTCTCGAAATAGGTATCAAGATGTTCTAAAAATTTCTCTCCTAGTCCTGGCTTTCTATTTTCGTAATAATTATAAGCTTCAGTAATTTCCTCTTTAGCTTTTCGAATGAATTTCAGGTCATAGATCATTTTTTAGATGCATTTCTTATATTTTCCTTTACCTCTTCCCACGTATATATATCCTCGGGATCTTCTAAATATTCCATCCGGCGACGATTAATTATCCTGTAGTATTCTTCATTTAAGGTGGAAGGATATGCTTCTTCCTCATTGTAACTCTCTACTAAAGCTTTGATCATCTTCAGCAACCGCTCATCTGCATTTTCCAGAGATTTAATAACAGTTTCTTTGAGTTCAGGTTTCATAAAATCATAAAATATCATCTTATTAAGACTACGATAATTATTTTATTTTTTGACAGACTTTTAAATAAGCTTGCTAGCGGGGATTTGCAATCCGTGCCAACACACATACTAACTTTACCATTTCCATAACAGCAATTCCCGGCAGGGATGGTTACTTTCCACAAATTCTAATTTCCCCTTAATGGCCTTCAAAGAATACGATGTTTTTATAATTGGAACCGGAACTGCCGGAAAGAATGTTGCTAAAGATTGTGTTGCCTCCGGCCTTAAAGTGGGTATTGCCGATAACCGCGAATACGGCGGCACCTGCGCCAACCGTGGCTGCGATCCTAAAAAAGTGCTTTTGGGCATCACCGAGATCCTTGACCGGGCCGCAAAGATGAAAGGAAAAGGCATCACCAAAGCCCCGGAAGTGAGCTGGGAAGATGCCATGGCCTTCAAAGAAACCTTTGTCAATGCCGTTCCCGCTTATACCGAAAAAAATCTTGATAAACTGGGAATTGATCTTTACCACCAATCCCCGCGTTTTCTCAATGAAAATACCCTTTCTGTAGAAGGGAAAACCATTACCGCTAAAAAAATAGTTATCGCCACCGGCCAGATTCCTATGGAATTGAGGATCCCCGGCAGGGAATACGCCCTATTAAGCGATGATTTTCTCAATCTAAAATCCCTTCCGGAAAGTATGCTTTTCATTGGCGCCGGTTATATAGGAATGGAATTCGCTCATATGGCCGCCCGCTTCGGAGTAAAAGTCACTATGATGGACTTTGCTCCGCGGCCGCTCACTAATTTTGATGAAGATATGGTGCAGCACCTGCTCGAAGCTTCAGAAGAATTGGGCATAGATTTTATTTTCAATGCTGAAGTTACCGGGATTGAAAAACTTCAGAAAAACTTTAAAGTAAAAGCAAAACAGAAGGGTAAGGAGATATCAGCTACTGCAGCCATGATTTTCAATACTGCCGGTAGAGTGCCATCCATAGCGGATTTGGATCTTGAAACAGGCAATGTCGCGTCCTCTAAGAAAGGAATTGAGGTAAATGAATTTCTCCAGAGTACCACTAATGAACGTGTTTATGCCTGCGGAGATGTTTCTGCCACTGAAGGACTTCCGCTTACTCCGCTATCTTCAGAAGAAGCCCGAATAGTTTCGGTCAATATTCTGAACAAAAACAATTCTGAAAAAGCGGTGTATCCTCCTCAACCTTCCATAGTATTTACACTTCCCAACCTGGCCAGTGTGGGACTTTCCGAAGAACAAGCCGTAGAAAAAGGATTGGATTTCACTTTGGAACACAAAATGGTGCCGCAGTGGTTCAATGCCAAAAGGCTCAACGAAAAAGGCTATGCCTATAAAACTTTGGTAGACAATAAAACCGGAGAGATCCTGGGAGCTCATCTCCTGGGGCCAGAGGCATCTGAGGTCATTAATTTAATTTCTATGGCGATGTTTGCCAAAATGCAGCATTCAGATTTCAAAAAAATGATCTTCGCCTATCCTACGTGGGGCAATGATATTAAGGGGATGGTGTGAGGGAAATTCCAAAAATCAAGCACCAAATTCCAGAATTTAAAGGTGGGAGCTGCTAAACCAACAAGAATTTTCAATTAAAGCATAAAATTTTAATATGACTAAGGTAAAAATACCTCTATAAACAGTTTTAAAGCTTCTCCTCTTCTTTATTTAATCCGAATACCTCTATAGTTTTTTCAGAAGGTAATATGCGATATACAATTTTATAAGATTGAAAAATCAAATCTCTAATGTTTTCATCTTCAAAATAAATTGATTTTCTATTTTGTAAGGCATTTTTTCTAACTCCTTAAAGCTTTAAGAATGCCTTTTTTAATCCTCCGGGAAGCTTGTGGTTTATCCTTAGCTATATATTCGGCCTGATCTGCGAGTTTGAGAGAAAAAACATCGAGAATTTTAAATTTCATACTTTTTAATTCTCTCTTCTAAAACAGCATCCAATTCTTCAATTGAAACAAAATTGCCTCTACCCTGGTCTATTGTGGCTAATTGTTCATTGAGGTACTTTTTATTTACACTATCTGTCACTATAACCAGATCTTCAGGTTTAAATTGACTCAACAACCAGAGTACCTTATCATAGATCTTTTTATTTACTTTAATTTCCAGCGATTTCAAAATTCCTGTTTTTACATTTCAAAATTTCTATTTGTTAGCTTTCTGTCTCTTCTTTTAATCTAGAAGTTCCCGATTAGCTACCCCCAAACTTTTTCCAAATCCTCAACAGCTTTCGCTTTTAGGATTTAAAGCATTTTTATGGCTTAAAATCGTGCACAAGTCCACTTTCCATTCCATTCTAGTTCCCATCTCTTATTGCTCCAAAATTCCAAAAATTGAATAAATTTTAACTACATATCCAAAGGTTATGCATTAGCATTAGAAGCACCTTTCTCCCCATGGATTATCCTATACATAGGATTTGTTTTTCGGTTTACATACCCGTGATAAGCAGTATAACCCAATAAAACTATCGCCCCACCCAATGCTACATAAGCGATCGCAGGATATTTTTCTGTATGCCTCACATAAATAGCAAATAAAGCCCATATACCTACAACGGCAAACTCCCGCATATTTCTTCTGTAAACCATCAAAAGATTGATTATTACCGCAACTAAAAGCATAATGATTGTCCACTGTCTTTCTGAAAAAATCCAGCCATCCCAGCCTATTTTTACAAGGTAGGCCGCAACATTGGCAATAGTAGCCACGGTGATCCAGCCGGCATAAAAACATATGGGCCACCACACAAATGCAATGATACTAAGAGGAGCATCCCACCGCTCCATATTGGTTTTCCTGATCACCATAATTAACGAGAACAGGATCACAAACATAAGGATCACAGAGAGCAACGTGTGTTCGTAAAGCCATACTACCACCCAGGCGGCATTCGCAAAATTGGCTATTGCAAACCAGGGGCCGGTCTTAGCTATAAAATCTGTTTCTTCATCGCTAAAGAAGGACCTGTAGATCTGAAATCCCACGTAGGCAAAAAGTGCTATGTATATAAGACCCCAAATTGAAAAAGCATATCCCTGGGGGGTAAATAAAGTGCTGTATTCATCGCTAAGGCTTCCAATGGTATTGTTGTTAAGCCGCAGTACCTGGGAAAAATAGTTCACAGTGACGACCAGTACCAATGAAATAAAATTTAAAAGGCTAAGGTTACGGTCCATCATTAAGAGGTTTAGGCTAATACACTAAAATTACCTCTTTTTTTGTTATTGCATATACCTGATCTCCAACATTTGGCGAAATCCAGAAATTTCCGGTAAATTCTCCAAAAGCCGGCAGGATCATTTGATCTTCACTCTTGTAAAAACAAGGCAATTTTACCTGTTGCCTCCCGGTGCCATTAAGCTTGTACCCCGGGTGCAAATGCCCACAGATATTAAAGTAATTTTCCCTTTCTTCCGGATGATGAGTAAGCAGAAGACCATCAAGTATTAGTTCTGAAGTGATTTTAATTCCAAGGGCTTCGTATTTTAATTCTGAAATGATATCGTGATTTCCCACCACCAGCATTACCTCAGCAGAAATTTCCTGCATCCAGTTTTCAAATAGATCCCATTCAAGGTTAAGGGAACTGTGAAAAAGGTCCCCTAAAAAACAGATCTTTTTCGGCTGAAAAAGGTCCACCACGCGGGATAAGCGCTCAAAATTTTCAGCAATGGCTTTTTGGGGCACTGCACTTCCGTATTTTCTGAAATGCGAGATCTTTCCCAAATGTACATCGCTAATGAGCAGCATATTTTGTTCTTCCCAAAACATAGCTCCTGAGGAATGTAAACTGAAATTTTGCCGGCGAATCTTAATCTTTTCTATCACCCTGCAAAAATATCATTTTTCCTTCTATTTTTCCCACTGAAGCAACATCCGTTTGATGCGATCTTCCAGTTTTTCTGAAGATAATTTTTCCCGAAGCCTGTCGGTAATGATTGGAAATGAGAACGGAGTAGGTTTTTTACAGGCTTTCCACAGGATCTTCTGCCTGGAGATCCTTTCCAATGCCAGCCGTAAACGGCCTTCTTCCAGCTGATGTTCAAATGTTTCCCTGAAAGCCTGCAGGAATAACAAATTGTCGGGTTCATAATCCCGAAATACACTAAACAGCAACTGCGAATTTGCCTGCAGGTGTTTGCTCTTGATAAGTTTATTGGGAAAACCTGTAAACACCATCCCGGCGATAACGGCAATATCTCGAAATTTTCGCCTTGCCATTTCGGTTGCATTTAAACTATTGTTGAGATCATCCATCAGGTAAGCGGGAGAAAACAGGTCATTATCCAGCACTTGCTGCATATCGATTTCCTGGTCGCTGAGGAGCTCAAATCCATAATCGTTAAAGGCGAGGGTAAAACTGATGGGGGATAACAAACTTATTCGATAAGCGAGCAGACTGCTTAAAGCTTCGTGGACAAACCTACCTTCAAAAGGATAAAAAATGGCGTGGTAACCCTCCCGCGTTTTAAAGGTTTCAATAAGAAATTCATCCTTACCGGGAATAATAGATTCCCGCTGCTGCCGCTCAAAGATGGGCTGTAATGCTTTGAGCTCTAAAGATCCTCCCCCGCCTGATTCTGCCGATTCCCGGGCTGCGTACATTTCAGCCCGAAGCAGCTCACTCATCTGTGCCGAAAATCCCATCCTTCCGCCCATCCAGCTGGGAACTTTAGAATTTTTCTTCTTCGAGGGCCGCACCAGCACCTGCATCCCTTTGATCCTGGCCAGTTCAAGGTTTCTTCCTGCAAAAGTAAAAGCATCTCCGGGAGCTAATTTGGATATGAACCACTCTTCAATGGTACCTATATACCCGCCGCTCATATATTTCACACTCAACATCGCATCGCTAACAATAGTCCCTATTTGCAGCCGGTGCCGCATGGCTACCCCGCGATCATTTACTTTGAACAAGCCATTCTCTTCTATTTCAACTTTTTTGTATTCATCGTAAGCCTGAAGGCTCTGACTTCCTTTGGTCACAAAATTGAGCAGCCATTTCCACTGTTCATCTGTTATTCCCTGGAAGCAGAAGGTAGATTTGATCTCGGGATAAATATCCTTCGGAAAAAAACCGTTGGAAACGGCGAGGGTAGTTAAATACTGCACCAAAACATCAAAACTTAGTAAGTACGGAATGCGATCTTCAACTACCGTTTCCTTTACCGCTTTTTGCAGTGCTGAAGCTTCTATAAGTTCTATGGCATGGGTTGGTAAAAAGTAAATAACACTTTCTTTCCCCGGCTGATGGCCGCTTCGCCCAGCCCGCTGAATAAATCGGGCCACCCCCTTAGGCCCGCCGATTTGAATAATAGTTTCTACCGGAGCAAAGTCAACTCCAAGATCCAGACTGGAAGTACACACGACGGCTTTAAGGCTTTCATTACGTATCGCCTGTTCTACCCAAAGCCGGGTTTCCTTGTTGATACTTCCATGGTGCATCGCCACCTCCCCGGCAAATTCAGGATATTTATGCATTAGTTTTTGAAACCACAATTCACATTGTGAGCGGGTATTGGTGAAAAGTAAAGTGGTCTTAGAATTTCGAATAATTGGCACCACCTCATCAATAAGATGCATCCCCAAATGTCCGCGCCAGGGAAATTTTTCCATTTTCTCGGGAATGATGGATCGCACCGTGATCTTCTTATTAAGATTGGCCCTTATTAATTCCGAATTTTTAAAAGCATCAGAACCTGTCCCAAGCAATACTTCCCGGGCCTCCTGAAGATTTCCGATAGTTGCCGAAATTCCCCAAATCTTCAATTTCTTTGAAACAGTCTTTAACCTGGATAGCCCCAGCTCCACCTGAACCCCGCGTTTTGTTCCCAGCAGTTCGTGCCACTCGTCAATAATTATCGCGTTAAGACCCTTAAAAGTCTTATCGTATTCTTTGGAAGACAACAGCAGCTGCAGACTTTCGGGCGTGGTGATCAAGAGATCGGGCATTGATTTTTTCTGAGCCGCCCGGTCTTTCATAGAAGTATCGCCTGTTCTTATTCCTACTGTCAATTGTGTTCCCATCTCTTCCGCAAATCGGCTTGCTGCGTGTTCAATTTCAACAGAAAGCGCCCGCAGCGGTGTGATCCAAATCGCTTTTAGCCCTTTTTTGTGTTTGGTCTTGTAATCAGGATTGTTCTTAATGTACTCCAACACAACCGGGATCCATAAAGCATAGGTTTTTCCGCTTCCCGTAGGCGCGTTCAGAAGCCCGTGCTTTCCTTTAAAATAATCCTTCCATGTTTGTTTTTGAAAAGCAAAAGGCTTCCACCCCTGCCCCTCAAACCAGGATTCTGCTAATTTTATAAGTTGTGTTTGGTTCATTTGATTTTTTAAAAGCTCCCCTCCTTTTTTTAAGAAGGGGTGGCCGCTTTAGCGGGCGGGGTGGTTGCGCGAAATAATTTTCTTGTTACCTCTAATTTCAAGAGTATATTTTTTTAGATACTATTGATATTATCCTTAAAAACACATTTCAACTAACCAAGTAACCCTTCCGTCTTGAGCGGTAAGACGATTGAATTTCAATATTATTCCGACCCGCTCAATCCACCTTCCCTTGAAAAAGGGAAGGAGCCGGTACTTTTTTCTATTTGAATTAAGTCGCTCATTAGCACAATTTAAAAGCTCCCATCCTTATTCAAGGAGGGGTGGCCGCTTTAGCGGACGGGGTGGTTGCGTGATAATTTATTGAATCAACCCCTTCAAATCCTCCAGCGTATTAGCATCTTCTATCTTCTTATCCTGCCTCCACCTCAGGATCCTTGGAAATCTTGTGGCTACTCCGCTTTTGTGTCTTTTTGATTCTGCTACTCCTTCAAAGGCTATTTCGAAAACGTGATGGGGTACCACACTTCGCACCGGGCCGAATCGCTCCAGGGTGTTCTTTTTGATCCAGGCATCTACTTTTCTGAACTCCGCATCTGTTAATCCTGAATAGGCTTTGGCGAAAGTAACCAGCTCTTTTTTCTCCTCATCCCATAGTCCGAAGGTGTAATCGGTAAAAAGGTTGGTGCGGCGGCCGTGGCCTCGCATAGCGTATGTAAGCACGGCATCTATAGTGAGCGGGGCTACCTTCCACTTCCACCAGTCCCCCTTTTTCCGGCCGACGAGATACGGGGAATCCAGGCGCTTCAGCATTAATCCTTCCGAGCGTTCTTCGCGGGCACGGTCTCTTTCAGCAGCCACTTCATCCCAATTTTGAAAGGATATGGTTTCTGAAAGATGCAACGGAAAATCATCTCCGGCCATTTCTGCACTTACTTCAGAATACAATTTTTCTAAGATCTTCCTTCTTTCCGCGTAAGCGAGTACACGGATATCCTTTGCTTCCCATTCCAGGATATCATAGGCTTTCAGGATCACCGGAGTTTTTTTCAGCAGGGCCTTAGAGACCGTTTTTCGGCCTATTCGGGTTTGCAGGTCATTGAAGGTGCCTATTTCCTCCTCTATATATGGCAGGATCTCCCCGTCAAGCACGGTGCCATTGGGAATTGCCTTTACAAATGCCTCAAATTCGGGATATTTATCGGTTACCAGCTCCTCGCCACGGCTCCACACAAATAGTTCATTGTTGCGAATGATCACCTGTGAACGAATGCCGTCCCATTTATGCTCTGCCGTCCATTCCCGTACATCACCCAGGGATTCCACTTCTCCTTCAATGGCATAGGCAAGGTAAAACGGGTAAGGTTTTGACAGGTAGTCCTCTTCATTCTCCTCCAGAACCAGTTGGGTGAATGTGATCCTTTCCGGATCCCAATTACCCATGAGCTTATAGGCCAAAATATCTTCTTCTATTCCTGTGGCTTTAGACAGGGCCCGGGTCATCAATTTTTGACTCACTCCAATCCTGAAACTTCCGGTTATGAGCTTACTGAAAACAAACCTTTCATAATAGTTAAGCAGCTTCCAGTTCTCAAACAAATATTCTTTCTTCTCTTCATCTGTTCGGGTTTTGAGGTCTATCATTTCCTCCAGAAACTGGGTTAATGTTTTCTCTGAGTTGGCTTCTGATACAGGGATCACCAACGCAATGGTTTCCGCCAGATCTCCCACAATGTGATATGATTCCTCAAACAGCCATAACGGAATATTGGCAAGCTGGGAGGCCCATGTTCGCAATAGCGTAGTATTGACAGGCCTTGGAGGTCTACGATGAGATAATATGGCGATAGCCCAAACCTTGTCCCTGTCCTGAGCAACTTTAAAATAATCTGTAAGTGCCTCTACTTTTAAGGAGGTTTTATTGGTACTGTCCAGGGTTCTAATAAGCTCTGCAAAATCTCTCATATTGTCTTCTCAACCTCCTCCTTGGGTAAAGGTTTATTTTTTTGATTTTATACTGTTGATGCTACCGGCTTTTTCCTCATCCGGAACTAAATCATCCACACGCTCTACGGTAGCCTCCAGGTCTCCCATCTCGCCTTCATATTGGGTTTCCTCAGTACGGGCGTCATAGCCCTGCTCACCTAAGTACCTGGAAAAAATATCGGTGTACCCGTGGGTGCAGATCACTTTTTCACAACCTGTGGCTTTTATAGAACTTAAAAGACCCTGCCAGTCACAATGATCAGACATTACAAAACCTTTGTCTATTGCCCTCCTTCTCCTTGCTCCCCGAAAGGTCATCCAGCCACTGGCAGATGCAGTAACATAGGGTACCATTTTCCTTATCCAGGGAGTCCCGTGGGCACTGGGTGGCGCAAGTACTATGTTTCCTTTTAATTCATCTTTTTTGGTTTCCCTGGTAACACGGGTTGTTTCGGGAAAACTCAATTGAGGCCGAAGAACTTCTGTCATATTTTCTATCGCACCATGGGTAAATATTTTACCTATAGAGGGATCAAGATGTTTTAATAATCGCTGTGCTTTACCCAGGGAGTATCCAAAAAGTATGGATGTGCGTCCATCTTCCTTGTTTCCCTGCCACCATTCATTAATTTCAGAAATCACCTGTTGCTGCGGGAGCCATTTGAACGCGGGAAGTCCAAATGTGCATTCGGTAATAAAGGTATGGCATTTTACTACTTCGTAAGGCACGGCAACACCATCATCTTCAGTTTTATAATCCCCGGTAAAAACCCATATCTCTCCTTTATATTCTACCCTGATCTGGGAAGAGCCTATAATATGTCCCGCCGGGTGAAATGAAAAAGTGACTTCATTGATCGTGAATGTTTCATTCCATTCCTTTCCTGCGACCTCAATATCCCCAAGACGATGTTTAATTATAGGAACATTGGAATGATGGGTGATATATTTTTTATGGCCCCAGCGGGAATGGTCGGCATGGCCGTGGGAGATAATCGCATGATCAACAGGTTTCCAGGGATCAAGATAAACGTTGGCCTGGGCGCAGTAAATTCCATTTTCATTAAAAGCGAGGAGCGGAGTATTCATTCAGTTTAAATATGCTCTGAAATTAAGGAAATAACCAAGTAATATAAAGTGATTAAGAAAAGATTAGCGATTGTAAAAGCTTACAAATCCTGATCATTATCATTGAATTGCTATCTTGTCTAAGTTAATTTTGTGGAATAAATTTAAATTTAAAACCATGGCAATATCAGATCTTTACGGTACCGGGGAGCATCTTAGGAACCTGGGACATTTTGCAGCTTTAGTGAGTCTTGCAACTGTTGATGGCGAATTAAACAAACACGAAACAGAATTATTAAAACGCTTTGCTCATAAACTCAATATAAGTGAAGAAGAATATTCAAGAATTCTTGAAAAACCCACAGATTATCCCATCCATCCCAATAACACATATGAAGGAAGGCTGGAGAGGTTGCATGACTTGTTCGCCATCATATATTCAGATGCTGAAGTTGACCAGGATGAGATAGGGTTGTTGCGAAAATATGCCATAGCCATTGGTTTTTCTGCGTCTACCGCTGAAAAGCTTATTAAACGATCCATACAGATCTTTAGCGGGAAAATAAGTTTTGAAGATTACCAGTGCCTTCTGGACCGTTAATTATTAATCTCCATATTGGGCCATAAATTCTTCAGCTTTTTCTACCATCCTGGTGCTGCCGCAAAAGAAAGGCACGCGTTGATGCAATTCTTCGGGTTTGATTTCAAGGATCCGTTTAAATCCATCTGTGGCTTTTCCACCGGCCTGCTCTACAATAAATGCCATGGGATTGCATTCATACAGTAATCGCAATTTCCCGTTCGTGGCTTTAGAGCTTTTTGGATAAATGAATATCCCACCCTTGATCATATTCCGGTGAATGTCACTAACCATGGAACCTATATATCTTGATGTGTAGGGACGATCTTCTTTTTCCTCCTGGCAATATTTGATATAGTCTTTCACTCCCTGCGGAAAATGCACATAGTTTCCTTCATTTATAGAATATATCTTTCCGGTTGTTGGAATTTTCATATCTGGATGTGATAAATACCAGGATCCAAGAGCCGGATTCAGTGTGAAACCATTAACTCCGTTTCCGGTGGTATAGACCAGCATGGTAGAGGTTCCGTAAATGATATAACCTGCAGCTACCTGATTGTTCCCCGCCTGCAAAAAATCATCTTTGGTCACCGGTGTTCCTATTGGGGAGACTCTGCGGTAGATCGAAAAAATCGTACCTACAGAAACATTGACATCTATGTTTGAACTTCCGTCAAGAGGATCAATAAGAACAACATATTTATTTTGATGATCTCTGTCGCAACCGGCAATGGTAATAAAATCATCGTTCTCTTCAGAAGCGATCCCGCAAACAATTTCCCTGTTGGTAAGGGTTTGAATAAAGGTTTCATTTGCCATAACATCCAGCTTTTGCTGATCTTCTCCCTGAATGTTTGTCTCGCCATAACCGCCAATAATATCTACAAGCCCGGCCTTATTCACTTCATGGTTTACCACCTTTGCGGCTAAACGCAAGGAGTTTATCAATCGGGATAATTCTCCCGAAGAATAGGCAAAATCGGCCTGATTTTCAATTATAAACTCACCTAAGGTCTGATTTCTTTTGGGCATTTTATTGGTTTCTTTATTTGTGGCGGTAAAAATATTCAAAATTAATAAGGTACTATAACGTTTTCGTGATTTATATAAGTTTGAGGTTCCTTATTTTTGAAACAATTAACAGATGTATGGAAAACGTTATAAGAAAATCAAACAAAGAAGATCTTCCTCAGATCCTGGAACTCATTAAAGAATTGGCCGAATTTGAAAAGGAGCCCGATGCCGTGGAGGTCACTCTGCAGGATCTGGAAAAGGAAGGTTTTGGGGAGCAGCCTTTATTTACCTGCTTCGTCGCAGAAGTAAAGGGGAAAATAGAAGGAATGGCTTTGTGTTATTTCAGGTATTCTACCTGGAAAGGCCGCACGGTTCATTTGGAAGATCTCATAGTCCGGGAACAAAAACGAGGTACCGGCCTGGGAAGTGCTCTCTATAAAAAGGTAATAGAATACGCACTGGAACAGGGAGTAAAACGCTGCGAATGGGTAGTGCTGGACTGGAATCAGCCCGCCATAGATTTTTATAAACGCAGCGGGGCTACTGTTTTTGAAAACTGGAATACGGTGCAAATGAATGAAACAGCAATGAAAAACCTCCTGGGGAAACCATTGTAAACATTTCTTTAAGTTCTTCTTGACCCGGGAATCAATTTGTATTGCTAAATTTGCTTGAAAGGCCTGAGAAAAAACAGAAAATATGGAATTTACAATCAGACAAGCAGAAAGAAAAGATATGCCACAGGTTCTTGATTTGATCAAAGAATTGGCGGCTTATGAAAATGCTTCAGATGAAGTAGAGATTGAAGTGAAAGATCTTGAAAAAGAAGGTTTTGACGAAGGAAATTTTAAATGCTTTGTTGCCGATGTCAACGGAAAAATTGAAGGTATGGCATTAGTCTATTTCAGGTTTTCTACCTGGAAAGGCCGGACTGTACACCTGGAAGACCTTATTGTACGGGAGTCTATGCGGGGCACCGGACTTGGAGGTGCTCTTTATCGGAAAGTCGTGGAATATGGCCATGAAAATGGGGTACGACGTGTGGAATGGGTAGTTTCAGAAGGCAACAAGAACGCTATTGAATTTTACGAAAACACCGGTGCCGACATTAAAAAGAATTGGTTTACAGTACATATGGATGAACGGGGAATTCAGAAGAATATCAAAAAATAACTATGGAAATATTTAAATTTGGAGGAGCCTCGGTCAAAGATGCTGCTTCAGTTAAAAATGTATTTCAGGTATTAAAAACTACTGGATTTCAAAATAAGGTCGTGGTAATTTCGGCCATGGGAAAAATGACCAATGCTTTTGAAGTGGTTGTAAAGCAATATCTCCTGCAGGGCGAAATTCCCCAAGAAAGTCTTTCCGAAGTAAAAGAATACCACCTGGAGCTGGTTTCAGAACTTTTTAACTCGCAGCACTCTCCCGTCTTTAAAATTATTGAAACATTGTTCACGGAACTGGAGAATTTCATAAGTCATAACAAATCTACCCAATATGACTTTGTTTATGATCAAATTGTATGCTACGGGGAGTTGGCTTCCTCAACCATAGTGAGTGAATATTTAAAGCAACAGGATATTTCCCATGAATGGCTTGATGCGCGGATGCTTATTAAAACCAACAGCACATATCGCGATGCCTCAGTAAACTGGATAGAGACGCAGGAAAAAATTGCAGCCGCCGTGAAACCTGGAAAATTGTACCTCACCCAGGGATTTATAGCTTCAGATCCCAATAATTTCACCACCACCCTTGGCAGGGAAGGAAGTGATTATACGGCTGCTATTTTTGCCTATTGTCTCAATGCCGCAAAGGTGATTATTTGGAAAGATGTTCCCGGGGTGCTGAATGCAGATCCCAGGGTATTTGAAAATCCGCAGTTATTGAACCAGATCTCTTATGAAGAAGCCATTGAACTTGCATTTTTTGGAGCTTCTGTGATTCACCCAAAGACACTTCAACCCTTGCAGCGTAAGGAGATCCCTTTGTACGTTAAATCTTTCATAGATCCTGAAGGGGCCGGGACAGCTGTTAGCAAAGGTCAGCCTCTGATTCCGGCAGTGCCCTGTTTTATTGTCAAGAAAGACCAGGTTTTAATTTCTTTATCTACCCTGGACTTTTCGTTTATGGTAGAGGAAAATATTAGTGAGATCTTCAGGTTATTTCATCAATATCAAATGAAAGTGGATCTCATCCAAAATTCTGCCATAAGTTTTGCAGTGTGTGTAGATAACAGGTTCAATAATCTTGAAAAACTTATTCAGCATTTAAAAGCCAGGTTCAAGGTGAGTTTTATACCCGGGGTCTCGCTATACACCATCAGGCATTTTAATGATGCTGCTTTAAAAACTTTGGAAAAAGATAAAGATATTTTGCTGAAGCAGGTTATGCAAAACACAGTACAATTGGTTTCCAGGGAATAGAAGTGACAGAAAGTTTCATTCCCAATTTAATATATTTTAAAAATTAAAATCGAAAACATCAATGGGTATTGTCTCCGCAAAAGAAGTAGCTAAAGTGATGAACCTGGATAAACTGGGACCTTTGGGCACATCTATTGGCTGGATGATCTTGCATACTACAAGGCTATCTACAATTAACAAGGAATACGAGAAACGCAAGAATCTAAAGGGGGAGGATTTTATTTCATCTATTCTTGAAGGATTTGAGATAAAATTTGAGATCCCTGAAAAAGATCTTAAACGCATTCCTAAAACAGGGGCGTTTATTACCATTTCCAACCACCCTCTGGGTGGCATAGATGGAATGATCCTTTTAAAGACCTTACTTGCCCAACGCAGTGATTATAAGGTAATAGCTAATTTCCTGTTACACCGGCTGGAACCTGTACGGCCTTATATTATGCCTGTAAATCCTTTTGAGGAACACAAGGATGCCAAATCCAGCATTTCCGGAATAAAGCAGGCTATTGCTCATCTTAAAGACGGCCATGCGCTGGGAATTTTTCCCGCCGGGGAAGTGTCAACCTATATTCAGGAGCGAAGAATAGTTGATAAACCCTGGGAGCCGGGTGCCATGAAGCTCATCCAAAAAGCTAATGTCCCCGTAATCCCAATTTATTTTCATGCAAAGAACAGCACCTTTTTTTACCGACTGGCAGGCCTAAGTGACATTTTACGCACGGCTAAACTCCCCAGTGAAATGCTTACTCAAAAGAAGCGTAAGATAAAAGTTCGAATTGGGAATGCGATTTCGCCGGAAGAACAGGCTGCACATCCTAACCTGGAAACTTTTACTGCTTTTTTACGCCGGAAAACATATATGCTGGCCAATTCTTTTGAGAAAAAACGACTATTAGACAACATAAATAAAAGCCTTAAATTACCCAAAGCTGCTCCTAAAAATATTGCCGTAGAAACCCAACAGGAGCTTATTGAAGCAGAAATTCAAACCTGCAGAATATTGGATAAACGCCTGCTGGAAAGTAAAAATTACGAGGTTTTTCTGGCCAAAAAAGAAATCGTTCCTTATATTGTTAAGGAGCTGGGGCGGCTTCGGGAGATCACCTTCCGGGAGATTGGAGAAGGCACCAACAAGGCCATTGATCTTGACAGATTTGATGACTATTATTACCATATGTTTCTTTGGGACAATGATGCCAGGAAAGTAGCTGGTGCTTATCGTATGGGAATGGGAGCTGAAATCTATAAAAAATACGGGATAGACGGATTTTACCTGCAGGATCTTTTTCGTTTTGAACCAGAACTTCACAAGATGATGAGCCAGTCTATAGAAATGGGTAGAGCTTTCATTATAAAAGAATATCAACAACGACCTATGCCCCTGTTCTTACTGTGGAAGGGGATCGTGCACTGTACCTTACGCTTTCCGGAGCACAAATTCCTTATAGGCGGAGTAACGATCAGTGATAAATTTTCCAATTTTTCAAAATCCCTAATGATAGAGTTCATGCGATCAAATTTTTATGATCAGGAAGTAGCTCAATACATTCGGCCTAAAAAAGAATTTAAGGTAAAGCTGAAAGATGAAGACAAGGAGATGATCTTTGATTCCAGTGAGGCAGACCTCAACAAATTTGACAAATTTATAGAAGAACTAGAGCCGGACAGCCTTAGGCTCCCCGTTTTGATCAAAAAATATATCAAGCAAAATGCAAGGGTTGTAGCTTTTAATGTAGATCCATTATTCAATAATGCCGTAGACGGATTAATGTACATTAAAATTGCCGATCTTCCGGAAAGTACTGTTAAACCGGTGATGGAGGAGCTCCAAAAAGAGCTGGAACAAAAATCAACCTCCTCAAGCCTGTAAATCCCATCTCACGTGTTAATCTCTTGTTATTCCAATGCCGGGTTTTGGCATTGGGCTGGCTGATGCTTATATTCCATTATTAAATCTTATTACAATGGAAAAAGTATTAGTTATAGGCGCAACAGGCCAAACTGGCAAAAGAGTCATTGAGATCCTGAACAGTTCTGAAAGTTTCAAACCTATTGCCATGATAAGGAAAGAGGAGCAAAAGGAGATCTTTGATGATATGGAGGTAGAAACGGTGATGGGCGATCTGGAAAAAGAGGTAGATCACGCGTTGAAGGGAATTGATAAAGTGATATTTGCAGCAGGTTCCGGAGGTGATACAGGGGAAGACAAAACCATTTCTGTAGATCAGCAGGGAGCTATTAAAGTTATAGATGCCGCTAAAAAGGCGAAGGTTAAAAAATTTGTCATGCTTAGTGCCATGGGTGCCGATGATCCTTCGCAGCACAAGAAACTGGAAGTGTACCTGGAAGCGAAGAAAAAAGCCGATGAACATTTACGGGAAAGCGGAATTCCATATACCATTCTGCGTCCCGGAGCATTAACTGATGATATGGGGCTGGCCAAGGTAAAACTTGCGGAAAAACTAAATGAGCAAGGGGAGATCTCGCGCGACGATGTAGCTTTTCTACTGGTGATGAGCCTGGCAGATCCACTGGTAAAGAATAAAACAATTGAGGCCCTGGAAGGAAAGGAGTCTATAAAATCGGCTATTATTGAAGCCAGCAGGTAACATTTATATGAAACCTACAAGAAAAGAAATAAGCCCCGGTACCCAGGTGGCGATCGTACAAAAACAAGATCAGCGGGCGGGAATTTTGACAGAAGGTACAGTAGCAGATATTCTCACCAATTCTCCGGCTCATCCGCACGGGATAAAGGTTAGGCTGGAATCTGGAGAAGTAGGAAGAGTGCAGAAGATTATAAGTAAGATTGCGTGAGCAGTTATAAATCAATGAATGCCGTTCATTAAAAGACTCAACGTGACTTTTCGGAAAGAGAGCTGTGTCAGGCTGAGCTGGCGATAGCAAAAGGTCGAAGCCGGGTTGTAAATGAGAGTTTAGAAGTAAATAGATTACCTTTTCTTTCAAAAGCATCCTTCGACCAGGCCTCCAGACATTATTAACATAAAAGATGCTCTTGGTTCGGCCGCTCAGGACGACATTTTGCTAAGCAGACTATCACAACCAGCCCCTACTTCCCCTTCCCAAACCTGGCAAGGATCTTATCAACAATGGTTTGAGCCAGCTTTTCAAGAGATTCCTCAGTCCAGCCGGCGACGTGGGGGGTGAAGAGAACGTTCTCTAAAAACATGAGTTCCTGCAGGGCTTCAGGTATTTCCTTTTCTGCAAACAGGCTTTCAAATGATGATTTTTCATACTCCAATACATCCAGGCCGGCGCCAAGGATCTTGCCTTCAATCAATGCCTGTACAAGATCTGCGGTTACTACACTTTTTCCACGGGCGGTATTAATAAACCAAAATGGGTTTTTGAAACCATTGATGAAGTGGGAGTCTACCATCATATTAGTTTCAGCTGTCCAGGGAGTATGCAGACTTAGTACCTCTACTTTTTCCTGAAATTCAGCAAATTCCACCTGCCGGGCATTTATGTCTCCCACCCCGGGTTTGATATCATAACACAGCACCTCAACCTCAAATCCGCGTAATTTTTTTGCAAAGGCTTTTCCCATATTACCATAGCCCAATATTCCCACAGTTTTTCCGTCAAGTTCTATTCCGCGATTGGCTTCGCGGTGCCAGTAACCCTTGCGGACTTCCCTGTCGGCTTTATTGAATTTATTGAAAAGGGAAAGGATCATTCCCAAAGCGTGTTCTGCTACAGCGTTTCGGTTTCCCTCGGGAGCTGAGAAGAGGGAGATCCCTTTTTCTTTAGCATACTCCACATCAATACTTTCAAGCCCTGCTCCTACTCTACCAATGAATTTCAGGTTCGGGGTAGCATCCAGGAATTCCCTGCCAATATAAAATCTGCTTCTGATAACCAGGCCATCGATAAGATGTCCGTTCTCAAGGATCTCTTCAACCGTCTGGTTATATGCGACAATATTACGATGCCCTGCTTCCTCAAGTTTTTTCAGCAATAAAGGGTGATTACTATCGGCATGAAGTATGATCATCTTATTTTCTAAATTTTTGGATAGTCATCTACAGTAAGGGAATTTTGAGTGTCCCCGGTGTGTTTTACACTTAGTTTTTCAAAAAGCATGATATGAACTTCTTCATCATTTTTGGTCATCGGGCAATGTTTTACTCCCCTTGGAACCACAATGATCTCCCCCTGATTTACCTCTACAGTACGATCTTCAAACTGGATGTAAAGCGTCCCTTTTACAACCTGAAAAAGCTCGTCTTCTTCATCGTGCTGATGCCAGACAAACTCTCCTTTTACTTTTGCCAACAGTACCTGCATTTCATTCACCGTAGCAATTTGATGCGGGTGCCAGTGTTTACTGAATTGTTCTAATTTTTGTAAAGGATCAATCGGGTTCATTGGAATAAGTTGCTTTAAAGATTAAAATCCGAAAATGAGTTTTGCTATTGAAAAATAGATCAATATTCCAAAAATGTCATTGCTGGTTGTGATAAAGGGTCCGGTAGCCATCGCCGGATCGATTCCCTGTTTGTCAAGAATAATGGGGACAAACGTTCCAATTAGGGAGGCAATAATAATAACAGAGATAAGGGAAATTCCTACCGTAAGGCCAAAAATCATTGGGAATCCAAGCACGTAATACGCACCTAAACACAAGATAATGGCTAAGACCACTCCATTGAACAAGCTTAGTCCCACCTCTTTTAAAAGTCTTTTGACTAAGGTCCCCCGCAGGCTGTTATTGGCAAGACCCTGAAGTACAATAGCCGAAGATTGAACGCCCACATTTCCTGCCATTGCGGCAATAAGAGGTACAAAAAAGAAGAGTTCGCCATATTTTTCCATGGCACCCTCAAAAGTTCCCAGTACCGTGACACTTACAAATCCTCCGAACAAGGCAAGAACCAGCCATGGTAACCGGGCGCGTGTTAACCTCCAGATGCTGTCATCGGCCTCTACATCTTCCGAAATACCAGCCGCCATCTGGTAATCTTTTTCAGCTTCATCTTTTATAAAATCTACAATATCATCAATAGTAATTCTACCTACAAGACGATTCATTTCATCTACTACCGGGATGGCTTCCAAATCATACTTCTGCATGATCTGTGCAACCTCCTCGGCCGGGGTATGCACATTTACATAGTCAACCTTGGGTATATAAATGTCTTGAATGTGGGCATTACTGGGAGCAGTGATGAGGTCTTTTAACGAAAGCCTGCCTTTAAGTTTATTTTTATCATCTACCACGTAGATGGAATGCACCCGGGTAACATCCTCGGCCTGCGCGCGCATTTCAGCCATGCAGCCGGTAACGCTCCAGTTTTCATTCACTTTCACCAACTCTTTGGCCATTAATCCCCCTGCAGAATCTTCAGCAAAGCGGAGCAGTTCCACAATATTATCGGCGTGTTCCTCATCCAGGATCTCGGCAATTACACTTTGCTGGCGCTCCTCCGATAATTCTGCGATAATATCGGCAGCGTCATCAGTATCCATCTCCTCCAGCTCCTCTGCGATCTCTTTGGCTGAAAGGTTTTCGAGTATACGTTCCCGTACCCCCTCTTCCAGCTCCATTAAAGCTTCGGCAGTCTTTACACTGTCCAACAATTTAATGATATAGGTCGCTTCATCCAAATCCAGCTCTGAAATGATCTCGGCAATATCTGCCGGGTGAACCTCCTCCAATACCAATTGTAACTCTTTATCGTTTTTTTGCTCGATAAATGTTTCAATTTGTTGGATTAATTCATCATTCAGTTGAAATTGCATGGGGCTGTATTTTTAAGGTAAGCTCAATAAATTGTTCTGTGCTAAGTTGTTCCGGACGCTGACCAAAGATAGCATCTTCGCGCAAATTATCGGGTAACTGGAAAATTTTTAAACTGTTCCTCAAAGTTTTTCTTCGTTGCTGAAAAGCCGTCTTTACCACCCTGAAGAAAAGGGCTTCATTACAGGGCAGGGAGTATTCTGCTTTTCGCTGCAAGCGTATTACTCCGCTTTCCACTTTGGGTGGTGGATCAAAGACCGTTGGGGGCACGGTGAACAAATAGGTGATCTCGTAAAAAGCCTGGGCTAAAACAGAGAGGATCCCATAGGTTTTATTACCGTGTTTAGAGGCGATGCGCTGGGCTACCTCTTTCTGGAACATACCCGAAAATTCGGGTACCTGGTCCCGGTTCTCCAAAGTCTTAAATACAATTTGAGTGGAAATATTGTAAGGGAAATTCCCAATGATAGCAAATGGCTCTCCGTTGAAGATCGAGGGAACATCAAATTTTAAGAAATCTGCTTCAAGAATATTACCTTTTAAATCGGGAAAGTTTTCTTTGAGATAAGCCACGCTGTCCCAGTCTATTTCAATAACCTTGAGATCAATATCCTTTTTGACAAGGTATTTAGTTAAAACGCCCATGCCCGGGCCTATTTCCAAAACATTTCTGTAACCATTATAGGTGAGCGCATCTGCAATATCCTTTGCGGTTTGCTCATCCTTCAGAAAATGCTGCCCCAAATGCTTTTTAGCCCTTACTTCTCCTTCGTTTTTTTCCTGCTGATTATATGGGGTACTCTTTTGATTATTCTTTTTCATTTTTAATTTTTCTCAATTCTCCTGGCTTTTAATGGCTTCAGAAAATAATGTTGGGGTGCATCTCAACGCAACTATCGGCAAAAATAGCCTTTGCATATAAGTAAAGGAAATAACAGCATCTAATACTTTAGGAATCAAGTTCCTTCACAACTTCCATTTCTGTCCTGAAAGCAACAAACTTTCCATCAAAAGCTTTGGAGCGGGATCTCAGGTCGGCGGCATTTTCGTCATAATATTTTTGCAACATTTCTTTGCTCTCTGCTGTGTATTGTACAGAATAGGTGATCCCTCCCATTTCTTCCTTCACCATCACGCGGGACATTAAAACTTTTGTGAATTTGCCGGTGTTTAGCATGTCAGGAATATGCTCATTTTTCATCCATTCTACCCACTTCTCGTGAACATCTTCCTGAATGTTTGTCGTTACGTTGTATATGTACATCTTTTAAATTGTCATTTTATTGGTAGTTGATGATTTATTTATTTAAAGTTTCTTTGTCTAAAAACCTTTTTTCGCTCTCCGCCTTTACTCCCCCTTCGGGGGTTGGGGGGCTTATTCTATAGAATCTCCCCGCAGCTGCCTGTAATTTTTTCTAGAATCGACAAAATAAATACTGTCAGAAAAATTAAAGATTATCTGCTCATAATATTCTTTCGCTTTGTCCGGATTTTCCAGGTGGGTATTGTAAAGTTCTGCCAATTGATAGGTAGCATTATCAGCAAGAATATCATCAGAAAAGAATTCGAGTATTTTCAAATAATTTGCTTCTGCCTGGCTCCATTTCTCTTCGACTTCGTAAATCTCTGCCTGCTTCAGCAAAGCTTCATCTTCTATCTTTTCGCCTTTGTGGTTCTTCAGGATATCCTCAAGCACATCAATAGCCTCCTGAGGTTTATTCTGAAAAGCAAGCAGATCAGCCCGGGCAAACTTTTTAAGTGCAGTTTGGGTAGAATCTTCAAGAGAATTATCTTTTATCAACAGGCTTAGCTCCATTGCATCATTGGCGATCAACTGGGAAGCTGAAGCTTTTAACACGTCCAGCTGATTTTGAGCCCATTCAAAATCTCCTTTATAATAACTGGTTTTTGCCACTTTATACCTGGCCTCCTGAGACATTTCATCATTTTTCACAAGGTTCTGTACCTGGGAATAATAGATAAGCGCCTGGTTAAATTTTTCTTCCAGTACAAGTACATCGGCAAGTACCATTTTAACCGCTGCAACGTCAAAATTAGAGAGATTTTTTTCGGAAAGTTCTTTCATAAGGTTAATGGCTTCGGAAGGTTCTTCCATTTCAAAAGCCAAAAACCGGGCATAATCCAGTTGCAGTCTTATTGTTTCCGGACCTGTACCAAAGCGGGTAAAGAGTTCCTGAAATTCCTTCTTAATAGCGGCATAATCTGAAGTTTTTGCAGTCTCTATCTTCATCTCAAGCAGTAACTGATATGCCTGAAGCAGGATATTATCTGAAGGCGTTTCTTCAATAATAAAGCTTACCAGGTCTTTTGCGGTTTCCAGGTCCCCATCGTTCTTGGCAATTATGGTGAGCTGAATAATACGCTGCAGATCTCCATTATTACGCCGATAGATCGCCTTTTCCTGGGCAAAGGATTTGTTGTATTCCTTTTGTTGTACAAACAACCAGGCCAGCATTTCATTATACACCATATCCTGGTTTTCCTGAAGCCGCTGTAATAATAATTTTCTTAAGGCCATGTTGGCAGGATTTGATGCATCTTCAAGAATGTACCGGTCAAATTCCCGTACCAGGTTATAACTTAGTTCCGGCTCCTTTTCCATAAGGTCAAGGTAGGAAGTGAACATCTCCTCGAGTTTTCCCTGTTCCCCGTAGATGCGGGCCAGAGGAAGGTCAAATTTCATCTCTGTACTAGCCGCAATTCCCAATTTATAAGCTTCGGCAGCCTCATCAAGTAAGCTGTATTTCTCAAAAGTACGGGCAACAGAGTAGGTGTAATTGGGATTTTCTTTTAGTTCCTCCAGGGCCATTTGATAATATTCCTTAGCTTTTTCCTGCTGCTGTTGCATGGCTGCGTTATTTCCTAGCTCAATAAGTATATTTGGACTGCTCGAAAGCCGCTTTTGCCTTTCCAGCAGAAGATTGCCTGCGGTCGCGAAATCTTCCAGTTGTTGATGTGCCGTAATCAATCCGTAGAAGTAGGTAGAATTCCCGGGATTTTCCTTTACCAGTTGCTGATAAGTTTGAAGCGCTTTTTCATATTCTCCCTGGTCAAGATAATTGCGCGCAAGCTGGTCGCTCTGTGCAAACAGACCGAAACTGATAAAAAAACAGCCCGCTATGAAAATGAAAAAACGCATGTTGTAAAGATAACAAAATGCGTTGTTAGTAAAATTTAAAAATGTTAATCTATCCTGTCAAAACCGGTGTAGGGAATAAGCACTTCAGGCACCATAATTCCTTCAGGAGTTTGGTAGTTTTCCAGAATTCCGGCAAGAACACGGGGTAATGCAAGAGCACTTCCGTTAAGAGTATGTAACAATTGTTTATTCCCGTCCTTGTCTTTATAACGGAGTTTGAGTCGGTTAGTTTGGAAAGTTTCAAAATTGGAAACAGAGCTTATCTCCAGCCAACGATCCTGAGCCGTTGAGAAGACTTCAAAATCATAAGTAAGGGCAGCCGTGAATCCCATATCCCCTCCACACAATCTTAAAATGCGGTAGGGAAGTTTTAATTCCTCCAGCAATTCTTTTACATGATCTACCATCCCTTCTAAAGCAGCAAAAGAATTCTCAGGCTTTTCAATTCGAACGAGCTCGACCTTATCAAACTGGTGCAGCCTGTTCAACCCTCTAACGTGAGCGCCGTAAGAACCTGCTTCCCGTCTGAAACAGGGAGTATATCCCGTGCAGGTAACAGGAAGGTCAGATTCCGAAAGCATTTGATCCCTGAACATATTTGTCAACGGAACTTCGGCTGTGGGAATAAGGTAGAGGTCTTCTTCGGTGACATGGTACATTTGCCCTTCTTTATCGGGCAACTGCCCAGTTCCATATCCTGAAGCTTCGTTTACCAGCAATGGTAATTGATATTCTTTATATCCGCTCGTCGCTGCCTTATCCAGAAAATATGCGATAAGAGCACGTTGCATCCTGGCTCCTTTTCCTTTATACACGGGAAATCCAGCTCCGGTGATCTTGTTGCCCAGCTCAAAATCTATAATATCATATTTCTTTGCCAGCTCCCAGTGAGGCATAGAACCTTCAGCAAGAACCGGGATATCCCCGGCTTTGAAAATCTCTTCATTATCCTCTTCTGAAGTTCCTGCAGGTACAGATTCATGGGGTATATTTGGGATGCTATACAGCAATTGATCAAGTTTAGCCACGGCATCTGTAAGCTCTTCAGAAAGAGATCTGGATGCCTCCTTGAGTTGAGCCGATTGCTCTTTTAAAGCTCCGGCTTTTAAATGTTCGCCCGTTTTGAACAACAAGCCTATTTCCTTTGAAAGTTGATTTGCCTCGGCAAGGGTGTCATCCAGCCGGGATTGGGTAGAGCGGCGGGTTTCATCAAGTTGCAGTACCCGGGTGAAAATATCTTCGGCATCAAAATTCCTTTTCGCAAGTGCCGCGATATATTTCTCTTTATTCGCTCTTATATTGCTTACCTGTAACATTTGGCCTTCTTAAATTTAAAATAAGGCACAAATGTAGCAAAAGCTCAGAACACTACTCGTCTAAATTGGAAGGTAAAATCCAGTCATGGTGTTTAAAATGCTGCCATTTTTCATTTGCAAGATCTACTTTAGGATCTATAAATGGTTGATAAGGCCTGCCATTCACACTTACCACGGAATTCACATAAACCTGGATATCCTTGCCCTCTGCGGCATATTCCCGTTTAAGACGCTGGGAAAACTGCCAGATCATATCGGGTTTTGAGTTGATCGCCCTGAGCTGTTTGGCACTTAAATAATTCTCCTTTTGAACGTAAATAGTGTCTGTAGTTCCCTTTTCCACCACTTTAAAAAAGGTTCTTCCACCTTTGCTGCGCAACATCATTCTCCAGCTCAACCGGTGGCCCTCCTCAGTCCACAGCACATTATCTTCAAAAAAATGATGCCGTACCGGGAGCGAGATCTGCACAACGAACCAGATCACGAATATCGCCACCAAAGGCTTTTTATAAGCAGGTGTTATGATCTCATTGCCATCATAAAAAGGTTTCCTGCCCTTTAAGAATACACGGTGAACCTGCTTTGTTGGAAAAAAGAAGATAGCAAGTGCAAGCGCGAGGTATGGAAATATTCCGATGTGGAATATAAAACTGTTGAAGAGGTGAAAAAAGATCGCGGCCAGAAAAGCCGGGATCCTGGTCTTTCTCCACAGCAAAAAGGGAATGATCAAAAGGTCAAAGAAAAATCCGAACCAGGTTATGCTGTAATGCACCCAGGTTTGTTGTAGAAGGTCCCCCACCAGCCAATAATTTTTCTTGGCACTCATCAAAAGTGCGGGAAAAGTTCCGTTAAACCAATCGGGGTATATTTTTGCAATGGCAGCGTAGGTGTATACGATCCACATTTGCAGCACAATGCTTACCCATACCCACCGGGGCATGGAGATGGAGCGAATAGCAGGATTCTGTTTTGCATCTATGGACAGGTACCTGTTTGCCGGCAGAAATGCCATGATGATACAGAGCAGCATTAATAAATAATAGTGATTATTATAGGAGGATTTCTGCATCAGGTAAACGCCTGTCCACATTATTGCGTAGGCAATTATACTGAAGCGGTATTTATAGCCAACAGTGACCAAAACCCCAAACAGGCCCATAACCCCATAATAGTAAAGCATTCCGTATCCCGGCAAAGGCTGCAGAAATTCAAATCCTATAAAATTAAAAGTTTCCTGCGGCTCAATGAGGGTGCGTTGTATCCAGCCGGTAAAAATGGCTCCCCAGGCTTCTACAGTGATCAAAAACCCGAAAAGAATACGGAACACCACCAGTGCACTGTTATCTATGCGGGTGAACAACCATTTATTCAGCATAATTATCTCTTATGTATCTCTCACTAAAAGCTTCATCCTGCTTCATTGCTGTTTTAAGGGCTTCAATAGAATCAAAATTTTTCTCATCTCTTATCCTGGTAAGCAATTCAATCTGGAGTTTTTGTCCGTAGAGGTCTTTATCCAGCAGGAAAAAGTAAGTTTCAATAGTTATGTCTGTACCTCCTACCGTAGGATTCGTGCCTATATTCATCATTCCGAAATAAGGGATCTCCTCAATATTTGCACGCACAACATACACTCCGTTCTTAGGAATAAGTTTGTATTCTTCCTCAATAAATAAATTGGCAGTTGGGTATCCGAAGTCTTTTCCAAGGCCTTTGCCTTTTACTACTTTTCCCGTTAAAGAAAAAGGGTGCTGAAGGTAATTATTTGCTTTTTCTACCTTTCCTTCCTGCAAGGCTTTCCTTATTTTCGTCGAGCTTACGGCGACATCCTCTATTTCCTGTTTGCTTATTTCTTCCACCTCAAAGTCATATTTGCCTCCAAATTCTCTGAGGGTATTGATATCTGCGGTTCGGTTACGGCCGAAACGATGGTCGTATCCAATAATGATCTTTTTCGCCTTCAATTTGTTCACCAGGATATCTCTTACAAATTCTTTGGCAGTAAGACGCGAAAACTGTTGGGTAAACGGATGTATGATAAGATGATCAATTCCGGATTTCTCAAGGATCTGCTTACGCTCTTCAATGGTATTTATAAGTTTGATATCGCTTTCCTTTTGCAATACCATCCTTGGATGAGGAAAGAATGTAAGGATAGCCGACTCCAGTTGGCTAGCTGCGGCTGTAGCCACCAGGCGTTCAATAATTTTCTGGTGCCCGGTGTGAACTCCGTCAAAAGTGCCAATGGTAATTACAGTGGGATTCTCGCTTTGAAAAGCATTTGCTCCTTTGTGTTCTTTCAAGAGAAATTTATTTACCGTTAAAAGTATTCATTGTATTGTTAATTCCTGCTGTACCAAAGGATTTTATCAGTTCTGCCGATTTATCCAGGCGCTCCGGCATTTGTTTTTCTTCCTCTTCACCCCATTCGCCCAACACATAATCCACCTGCCTGCCTTTAGAAAACTCATCACTTATTCCAAACCGGAAGCGATTATATTCGGTGGTATTCAAATGTGCCTGAATATCTTTCAGTCCGTTATGTCCGCCGTCACTGCCTTTTGTCTTTACCCTAATGGAACCAAAGCTCAGATTAAGATCGTCTGTAACCACCAGCAGATTTTCCAGGGGAACCTTTTCCTTGGTGAGCCAGTAGCTAACAGATTTTCCGCTAAGGTTCATATAGGTAGAAGGTTTAAGCAGAATAAAGGTGCGACCTTTAAATTTAAAAGTGGCGATATCTCCCAGCTTCTGTGTGGAAAAGGCAACTTCTTCTTTTTGAGCCAGGTGATCCAGGATCCTGAAACCAATATTGTGGCGGGTGTTATGGTATTTAGGTCCGATATTTCCCAGTCCTGCAATCAAAAATTTTTTCATAGGATCTATCTGTTCCTGTGGTTGTTTTTTGCCCAATAACCTTCCGAAGAATGCCAGCATGAATTTTGTTTTGGTAAAGATAAAATTTATAAGATTCTTTTCTCCTACTTTTTAACTCTTAACATTCCATTTGTGGTCGTGGTTGGGATTGCTCTGCAATCTGACTTTTAGATAGGTTAAAATTTATATGGAGGTTACGACTGGTTCAACCTGCCAAGGATCACCTTCTAACTATGACAGTGTCTCCCCGAGCGCAGTCGAGGGGTCCATCGAAAGAGGAAGCGTTGTCTTAACAAGATTGTATCTCCAGGTTCTTTATTTATTACGTCCAATTAAACTTTATCTGATGTTCTAAAGAGGTCTCGACTGCGCCCGACCTGACATGGTATTTAATACCTAATTGTAGAAAATAGTTTTTTAGAGGAAGGTCTTCACATTTTTTCTTTTTAACTTAAAGATTATACTTCCTGAAAAAGTGAATTAAAACTAAAATGGGAGATAACGGAAGCCTTAAACGGAAATTATGAAACAGTACTACGTTTATATATTGGAATGTTCAGATCAATTGCTATATACAGGTATTACAAATGATATTAACCGCAGAATTGTAGAACACAATTCAGGTTTGAACAAAGGCTGTTTCACCTACAAAAGAAGACCGGTAACCTTTAAATTCTATCAAAATTTCAACGATGTGAATCAGGCCATTTATTTTGAAAAGAAAATAAAAAAGTGGAGTGCACAAAAGAAGCGGTCCCTAATCCATGGGAATTTTGATCTATTAAAATTTCTCTCACAATGCCGAAATGCTACTCATTACACCTACAGACCAGGAAAAGGTGATTATTGAGAAAACTCAATAATTGTATGTCTGGAAGGTCTCTACTGCTCGCGACTTATCTGGGTTGCCAAATCATTACTCTAAACAACCGTGTCACCCCGAGCGCAGTCGAGGGGTTCTTCAAAGGAAGGGGGCGGTGATTTAACAGGAACCACCTCTGCATTATTTCTTTTTTAAAAAAGTTGGAATTGAAAACCCGACTGAAGTTCTAAGGAGGTCTCGACTGCGCTCCTTTAGACTTGCTTTATTATATTTATTGGAAGTTTAACAAAGAAAAGAGAGCTGAACTTAAGTACACTAAAAACGCTCAGAATTTGCAGATTCATAGGTCGATTCAGACTTAAGTTCAGACTTTCATCAACAATCTCAAATAGAAATTCGGGATGTAAAGCCCATTATTAAGGAGTTGAGTTATTGATGAAATTCCCTCTTTACTAAAAGAATAACAAAGTTATGAAAAGAATTTTTGTTGGTATTGATGTAAGTAAAAGGACCCTTGATTTTTGTATAAAAAGTCCTGACGGTGTACAGTATTTTAAAATTGACAACAACGTAAAAAGCATTAGGAAACTTTTTCAGGAATTAAAAAAGGTTGATGGTCAAGCTCTTGTTGCTATGGAGAATACGGGTCATTATAATCATCAGCTTTATAGAGTCCTGGCCAAGTTTAGTTTTAATGTATATGTCGTGGATCCAAAACATATAAAAAGAAGCATTGGGCTGGTCCGGGGTAAGAATGATAAGGTTGACGCTAAACGAATTGCCACCTTTATAGAAAGGAATAATCAAGATCTTGACGCCTGGGAGCCGCTGACTGAGAGTATCTATTCTTTAAAGATTTTAATGAGTGAACGAAGAGCAGAAGTTGACCGGAAAAGAGCTTTAAAACAAAGGATAGATGGTTTAAAGCAACAGAAATCAGTGAGCTCAGTTCAGAAGCTTATCTCGAGAAATAAAACGGAGATCCAGAGGACAAAAAATCGAATCAAAGAAATTGAGAAACTAATAAGGGAAGAGATTGCTAAGGATATTGAATTAAAACGAGAAATAGCCAGAATAATGACAGTACCTGGAATAGGAGAGATTACTGCCTGGATGATTGCTGTAAAGACCCACGGTTTCAAACGTTTACTGGACCCAAGAAAATTAGCCTGCTTCGCAGGAGTGGTTCCTTTTGACCAACAGAGCGGAAGCAGCCTAAAGACTAAACCAAGGGTATCTAAAATGGCAGATCGTTCATTAAAAACTGTATTACAAATGGCAGCAATGAGGTCAGTAAGAATGAATAATGAATTACAGAAATACTATCAACGAAAGGTCGATGAAGGTAAAAATAAAATGAGTGTATTAAATGCAGTAAGAAACAAGTTGATCCATATAACGATGGCTCTAATTAAAAATAAAACTTATTATGAAAATCGTTTGGAATTGTCATAGAAATCGACCTGACCTCGTGTTGATGGGTGGACTTAACTGCGCTAGTTCTCAAGGGAACGACCCAAAAAAAAACATCCCAAACCTTTTCAGGATTGGGATGTTTTAAAATTATTATTAAAGGTAATTTATCCTTTCGCGTCAGTAGCTTCTTTTCCACCTTCCTGCTCAGCTGATCCTTCAGCAGAAGCCTCAGTAGCCGGCACTTCACCTGCTGGTACTTCTTCTTCCTCTTCCACATCTGCAATAAGGTTACGAGAGGTTTTCACCTGGCATATAACAGTATTTTCAGGATGTTGAATCTTATAGTCATCACTTTCTACAGCAGTAACATAAAGTTTGTTACCAATTTTAAGATTGGTCACATCGGCTTCAATAAAATCGGGAAGATCTCCCGGAAGTCCTTTAACTTTTAAACGACGAAGGTTGTAACGCAATACCCCACCATTTTTAACTCCACGAGCTATACCTTTAGTATGAATTGGAATTTCCATAGAAATTTCCTTGTCTTCAAATATCTGATAGAAATCCATGTGAAGGATAGCATCGGTTACAGGGTGAAACTGGATGTCCTGCAATACCGCGTCAAGCTTATCACCATTTAAATCCAGCACTACAGTATGCACATCTGGGGTATAAACCAGGTCTTTGAAGGCAATTTGTTCTGCTGAAAAATGTAATGGTTCTCCCCCTCCGTAAATTACGCAAGGAACCTGTCCAGCATTACGTAGGGCTTTTGTTGCCTTTTTGCCCACGCTTTCTCTTTTAGATCCGTTGATCGTTAATGATTTCATTTTATAAAATTTTAGGGTGCAAAGGTGCGATATATTTTTGTGTTATGAAACACTGAGGGAGAAATAATTACAGGTATGGAGAATAGAGATTAGTTGTTGGTGGAGGTTATAATAAATATATAGTTTAGGGTTTGAGTTTGGAGTGCCTCCGCACCTTGTCACTCCGTAACTTCTTTGAAATTTGGTGCCTGGAATTTGGAATTTTTATTTACATCTCCTGGGTGAGAATGGCCAGCATAGTCTTTAGACCTTCTTTAAAATTCCCCAGGCGTATATTCTCGTTTGGGGAGTGCTGATTATTATCGGGATTTACAGTTACTACTGTCACCGCCGGAATTCCCAGGGCGTCCACAAAGGGAGAAATGGGAATAGATCCCCCGCCCATTCTTATTTTTACAGGGCTTTTCCCAAAAGCTCTTTGGTATGCCTTGTCAAGCCAAACTCCCGGAGCCGAATCAAAAGAAGTCCTAAAGGCCTGATAGGCGATTTTTCCCTCCCATTTTAAAAGTTTCGGATGTTTCATCCGCTCTTCCTCTGTAGGATCTTCGGATAAAATATGATATCCCTGCTCCCGGATATGGTTTCTAAGCAGAGAAAAGAGTCGGTTGGGGTCACTTTCAGGAACCAACCTGATGTCAATTTCGGCAATTGATTCTGAAGGAACTATGGTACGGGCCTCATTTCCCACATACCCCGATGATAATCCGCGAATATTCAACGACGGAAACTGAATAGATTCCTGATAGGAATTTCCAACTTTATCTGCAGCAGCAATTCCAAGCTTTTTGTTGATCTCCTCTTCCTCATCCGGAACCTGTTCCAGAATGGCTTTTTCCTCTCCGGTTAAGTTGATATTATCGTTAAACCCCCTGATAGTTACCCGGCCGTGATCATCTTTCATGGAAGCAAGCAGTCTTGCCATACGAAGAGCCGGATTGGGGGCGTAATTTCCGTAGTGGCCGCTATGCTGCGGATTTTTAGGCCCATAAGTGGTTAGAGTGACGGTAGATATTCCCCTGGCCCCAAATGTGAGGGTGGGTTCATTACTTTGATGTCTTGGGCCGTCCATGATGAGCATCATATCTGCTGTCAAGCTTTCTTTATGCTCAAGAACCGCCGCAGGTAAACTCGGCGAACCCAGTTCCTCCTCAAAATCCAGAATGACCTTTAGATTATATTCCAGTTCCTGTCCATTTTCCTGCAATGCATCCAAGGCAGTAAGGAACATGGCCAGCGGGCCTTTATCATCTGATGTTGACCTGCCAAAGATCCTCCATTCTTCATTATAGGAAGTCTTAAGAGTGTCCATGGGAATTACAGTCCAGGAGGATCCGTCTGGTTTTTTCAGGACCGGGGTATATGGATCTTCCTGTTCCCATTTTTCAGGATCTACAGATTGCCCGTCGACGTGAAAATAGAAAAGAACAGTTTTTGTTGGCGCGGGATGTTTCTTTTCTGCCAATAAAATCGGCAGGGTTTCAGTTTCAAGGCTGCTTACTTCCCAGCCTCTTTCCTCAAAATTCCTTTTACTCCACTCCAGGTTTTTTGCCATTTGCTCAGGATAATGGGAGTCGTTGGGGATTGCAACCATTTCATTGAGCATGGTAATGCCTTGCAGGAAGTGATCTTCTGTAAGGGCCTCCAAATTTGTATCAGAGGCTTGTTGTGCATTTACAGCTATAGATAGCAGAGCGAAAATCAGATAAACAGGGTAGAATTTTTTCAAGGAATAAGTTATTGATGATGATCTAAAGTATGGAAAAATTACGGTTTTCTTTGATCTGAAAAAAATAGCCACGAATGGCACGAATAATATATTAGTTCTTTTTTCTTTTCGGAAAAACCGGACTAGCGGCTACCGTCTTTATCTTTTCAGGTCAAAACCCATATTTCTTCACCTTATATCACCTAATAATTTTCGCCTTATACCTTTAAACCTGTTACATTATAAATTTTGAACTGATGGATCTGTTCTGATGTACCCGTTGCATTACATCGGCAAAAAGTTCCGCGCAGCTAACCACTCTTATTTTTCTTGATTCTTGTTTCAGCGGAATGGAATCGGTTACGATAAGCTCCTGAAGTTTTGATTTTTCAATACGCTCATAGGCATTTCCTGAAAGGATAGGATGAGTACAAATGGCCCTTACACTTATTGCACCGCGCTCCATCATAAGATCGGCTGCGGTGGTAAGAGTTCCGGCAGTATCTACCATATCATCAACCAGCACCACATTCTTCCCCGTCACATCCCCGATAAGTTCCATATGGGAGATAGTATTTGCTTTTGCTCGTTGCTTGTAACAAATTACCACATCGCTCTCTAAAGCCTTGGAATAGGCATACGCTCGTTTGGAGCCTCCCATATCTGGAGACGCAATGGTAAGGTTACTAAGGTTAAGGCTTCGCAAATAAGGCAAAAACACAGTAGACGCAAATAAATGATCTACAGGCCGTTCAAAAAATCCCTGAATCTGGTCTGCGTGAAGGTCCATTGTAATGATCCTTGTGGCACCTGCTGTTTCCAGGATGCTTGCCACCATTTTGGCTGCAATTGGAACTCTGGGTTTGTCTTTGCGATCCTGGCGGGCCCAGCCAAAATAAGGTAATACTGCTGTTATATGTCTTGCCGAAGCTCGTTTTGCAGCGTCCAGCATAAGCAGCATCTCCATAAGATGGTCTGCCCCGGGATGTGTAGACCCAATAATAAAAACCCTTGAACCACGTACAGATTCTTCAAAAGAAGGCTGAAATTCACCGTCGCTGTATGTGCTGGTGATAACCTTTCCCATCGGGGTTCCAAAGGCCTCGGCGATCTTAGCTGCCAGTTCCTGGCTTTGATTACAGGAAAAGATCTTCGCTTCGGTAATTACATTTGGCATGTTATGAGGTTTTAGGGTTACTGTTGGGTTTGAATTGCGTGCTCCAAATTTATAAATTAATTTTTACCAAATGCCCTAAGGTGGAAACTACTTCCGGAAAATCAAATTTGACCCTCCAAAATCAAAATATTCAAACATCTTCAAATCATTTTACGGCAGGAACTAAGAAAGCTTATTCGCCTGGGATGATCATAGGGGAGGTAACATAGCGGAAGAAAAAAATAAGGAAACAGATATGAAACTCCAGCTCCTTATTCAGGATATTCAATATTTCTGAAATTCCACCCACAATTGTTGCACGGTTAAATTTACCTTTTAATAGTTTATGCACTGAAATTGAAAAGTTCTCAAAACCTCTGTGGAAGCAGAGGAGGATAAGTTGAAAAGAATTACGCAAAACATACCGAATTTCCTGCGGATAACCCCGGCAAACCTATTACAGCTTACGTATGTAGATAAAATTTAAATACAAAACAGTAGTATTGCTCCTGACTTTTACACCCCGTATAAAATGACATTTAAAAAGGCACTTACCACAGTAAAAGCAATAAGGGCAAAAACCAGGGCTACAAAAATTTTGATAAAAATGTTTAAACCTTCTGTTGTTGTTTTGTAATTGTTGACCAGAACATTAAGAAATTCCATAGGGGATAATTTTGAAGGTGAATAGTGATTTATAACTGTCTTAAATTTAAGTTAATAAAACAGGAGTGTCAAATCTTTTCGTTGAAGGAACAATTTAATAGCCAAACAACCGTTTCCCGGATTTTGCCTTTCTTTTCCAACGTAATTTGGATTGCATCAGGGATTATAAATTGAAATTCTGCACTTTACCAGAATAGATATTGACTTCCTCGTTGCCTCCTGAATTTTTTCCACCACTTCCAAAACCTGCTTTCTGCTACTTCAGAATAAAATGTTTTTTATAGCAATTTATTGAGCTGAAAAATAGAATCTTTTTCTAAAATCCAGACAGATCATCTTCCAAGTCTCAATACTCCAACTCTACTATTTTTTCAAGCTTTTTCAGAAGATATTATAAAGCGTATTGTCCTGGTTGTAAACAATTTAATAACATTTCTTTACCATTTTTTTAACCCCTTTGATTTTCTATGATGTTTAACTTTAAGATAGCTAAAAAGGAAATAATTATCTATCTCCCTCCTCCTTTTCCTGTGTCGGCAGAAAAACAAGCCGAAGGTAAAAACTAGAAATTTTAACAACAAAATTCACCTCCATGTCAAGAGCTTCCATTTCTACTCCGGGTTCTTAAGGCGTGCAAGAAGATTCTTTGACCCGAAAAGATTTAAGAAACAGGAGGTGAATAAGGTTGAAATTTTTTAAGTAATGAAAGGTGGTTCCTGGGAACTTCTAAAAATAAAACATAAATATAATAATATGAGAAAATTATTAGCATTAGCATTTTTCTTAACGACTGCTGGAATTTTTGCTCAGGGAACTATAACCGGGACGGTTATGGATTCAGAAATGAATGCGCCTTTACCCGGGGCAAATGTTATTGTGGGAGGCACAAGCAATGGAACCACTACAGATTTTGACGGAAGGTTTTCCCTCAATGTTGCCAAGGCCAGCGGAGCATTAGAAATAAGTTTCGTAGGCTTCGATAGCAGATCGATAAAATTTGAAGTCACCGGCGGGGGAACCGTGGATCTGGGAGAAATTACGTTGGAAAGTGATGCAGATGCTCTATCAGAAGTAGTCGTTACAGGGGTTGCCGATCTGGCAAAAGACAGGCAAACTCCTGTGGCAGTATCTACAGTAAGAGCAGCAGAAATTCAGGAAAGATTAGGGTCACAGGAATTCCCCGAAATACTGAATAACACCCCTTCCATCTATGCTACCAAACAAGGAGGTGGTTTTGGGGATGCGCGAATCAACATCAGGGGCTTTGACACAAATAACTCTGCTGTAATGATCAACGGAGTTCCTATAAATGATATGGAAAATGGAAATGTATACTGGAGTAACTGGGCGGGTCTCAGTGACGTGGCTTCTGCTATTCAGGTTCAAAGGGGTTTGGGTTCATCTAAACTTGCTGTCTCCTCTGTAGGTGGAACTATTAACGTTGTCACCAGGTCTGCAGATAGAGCTGAAGGAGGTTTTGTTTCTGCCATAACAGGAAACGATGCATATTCTAAAACCGTTGTCTCCTACAACACCGGATTAATGGACAATAATTTTGCTGCAACAGTTTTATTAAGCCAAACCCATGGAGACGGATACATTGATGGTACAGAATTCCAGGGATATAATTATTTTTTAGGCCTGGGATATAAACCAAATGACATACACGAGTTTCAATTTACCGTAACCGGAGCCCCTCAATGGCACCATCAAAGAAGCAGAAGCAGTTCTATTGAACAGTATATTCAGTACAGCAATTCTGATGAGCCAAATATTAAATACAATGAAAATTGGGGTTTAAGGAACGGGGAGGAATATTCATTTACCAAAAACTTCTATCACAAACCTATACTATCTATAAACTGGGAATATAACATTAACCCGGTTACTACCCTTTCTTCATCCTTCTACGCTTCTTTTGGTCGAGGTGGAGGTACAGGAGAAATTGGAACTATAAATGGAAGACGGCAATTTGCCCTTCCCAGAACTGAAGATGGGCTTATAAGAATAGACGATATTATAAGGTACAACAGCGGGCAGACCGTTCCCGATTTTGCAAGTGAATCTAATCCAGAAGGCCAAAGAACACAAACAGACGGCATATACTTAAACCAGGGAAATAGCGACGGAAGCTCAGCAAATGGAATTACCAGAAGAGCTTCTATAAATTCTCACAACTGGTTTGGGGTCCTTGCGAATTTAAGCAACCAGTTGACTGACAACCTTACCCTTGATGTTGGAATTGATCTAAGGTCCTATAAAGGTATTCACTATAGAAGGGTTAATGATTTGTTGGGAGGGGACGCTTATTTACAAACAGACAATATTAACAACACTCCCAATCCCGTTTTAAGGGAGACCTATTCTGCCGAACCCAACTTCTGGGTATTTGCAGACATTGATAAGGAAGAGAAGATCGATTATTACAATGACGGATTGGTTCGCTGGGCCGGGGCCTTTGGTCAGCTTGAATATGTAAGTGATCAGATTTCAGCTTTTGTACAAGGTTCCATTTCCAATCAGGGATTTAAAAGAGTTGAATATTTCCTTGAAGAACCAGCCAATCAGGAAACAGATTGGGAGAATATATTAGGCGGAAATATAAAAGGAGGATTAAACTGGAATATTGATGAGAACCATAATGTGTATGCAAATGCAGGTTACTATTCTAAACAACCTCTGTTTGACGCAGTTTATATCAATTTCAGCAATGACTTAAATCCGGATCTGCAAAATGAAAAAGTAATTGGAACAGAAATAGGATATGGATTCAGATCATATTTTCTTAGTGCTAATGTGAACCTGTACAGAACCTCCTGGGCAGATAGGTTTGAAAGCGTTGGAACTACTTTATTCTTCGATACCCCAAACGAAATAAGGGGTAATGCAAATTTAGAAGGAATTAAACAAGTACATAAGGGAATTGAAGTTGATTTTACCGGGAGAGTGACAAACAGATTGAATTTTAGAGGCATGTTTTCGCTGGGGGATTGGGAGTACGAAGGAGACGTAGAGGCCGCCTATTTTGATAATGACCAAACCCCAATTCTTGATCCTGAAGGAAATCCGGTAACGGCTGTATTGGAACTCGATGGAGTAAAAGTTGGTGATGCAGCCCAACTAACTGCCAGTCTGGGTGCAGATTTGGAAATAGTTCGTAATTTTAAATTAGATGTGAATTATCGTTATGTAGATAACCTGTATGCTGATTTTGATGCGACACAGGCATTGGGTAATGAAGACTTCAGAGCATTGGAATTACCTTCTTTTAATTTGGTTGATGCAGGAGCCTCCTTTAGATTGAATTTGGGTGAGAATGCTTTAGCCTTCAGGTTAAATGTCAATAACGTCTTTGACACCATGTATATTTCTGAAGCAGATACGAATCTCCTTCCTGCTGATGGTGTTGATACTTACGATGGTATAAATGTAAGAAACAGGGTTTTCTTTGGCTTCGGAAGGACCTGGAATCTTGGAGCAACTTATAATTTCTAATAATTGCTTTTATCTTGTAGCATTTTCATTTAAACGCTACAGGATGCCACGGTTAATTGTTTCTATGATAAATAAACATATTGAACCTGCGGTAAGTCTCACCATACACAACCTAAAAATAATATCGAACTAATTATCGAGTAACATATTAATCCTTATTTCAGACCTTTTGTAGTTCTTCCCAGCTACTTTATTCCAGAGCAGGTACATATACTTTTTATTTATTATTTTCTGACATTTCTTTATGTCAATCATTTTTAAATTACACTTATCTTGGTCCAAAATTATAAGGATTTTATGGCATCAGGATTTTTTGCCCTACTGGATGATATCGCTGCGTTAATGGATGATGTGGCAGTAATGGGAAAACTTGCCGGGAAGAAGACCGCCGGAATATTGGGAGATGATCTCGCCGTTAATGCCGAGAAGGCATCAGGTTTCATGTCTGCGCGGGAGATCCCGGTTCTTTGGGCCATAACAAAAGGGTCTTTCCTTAATAAGATCATCATTTTGCCACTGGCATTCCTGTTAAGCTGGCTGGTACCTCCTGCTGTTACGGTTATTTTAATTATCGGCGGAATTTACTTAGCCTATGAGGGTGCTGAAAAAATATACGAATACATTTTCCCTCACGCGCATAAGACTGAAGCTCCGGTGCTGAGGGAGATAACAGAAGAAGAGGCCCTAAGCCTGGAGAAAGAAAAAATCAAATCGGCGGTTGTAACCGATTTTATACTTTCGGTTGAAATTATCATTATTGCTCTGGGCACCGTGGCAGAGGAAACTTTACTTATTCAAATTCTTGTGGTTTCTCTTATCGCTTTGGTCGCCACTGTGGGAGTTTATGGAATTGTTGCCCTGATCATAAGAATGGATGAATTTGGCGCTAAGCTGATAGAGCTGAACGACAGAGAAAACAGCATTTCTGATATTATTGGCCAATTCCTGGTGAATGCCCTGCCCTGGGTGATCAAAAGCCTCTCTGTAATTGGTACCCTTGCACTGCTTTTAGTGTCCGGCGGAATCTTTGTACATGCCATACATTATCTGCACGACCTAACTGAAAAAATTCCCGGTATAATTGTGGAGTTTCTGGCGGGGTTGATCATTGGAATTATCGCTGTGTTTGTTGTGAAAATGTTTATAAAAATCAGGAATTCATTTTCAAAAGAGCCTAAGAAAGCATAACAGAAAGAGGAAATGCAGTGATCTGTATTTTTAATGGCAGTATCAGTTTATCTTCTTTCCGATTACTACCGTATTAAAATTTTTATTGCAGAACCTGCAGGTTTTTTTATTTCTCAAAATGTGCCATAAAATTATCCGGATGAGCACCTGTACGTTCCTCCTTATCAAGGGAATCTATTTTGTCGATATCGTCTTTTTTTATTTCAAAATCAAAAATTCCTGCATTTTCAACAATGCGTTCCCTGTGACTACTTTTGGGAATAGTACTTACCCCCTTTTGCAGATCCCACCGGAGGATAATTTGGGCGACAGTCTTTCCATATTTATCAGCCAGATCCCTGAGAATTGCATTTTCGAGTATCCTGCCCCGCATTAATGGAGACCAGCCCTGATACTGTATCTGGTTTTCTTTACAAAAATCCAGCAATGGTTGCTGGACCAGCCTTGGATGAAATTCATTTTGCAGTACCATAGGTTTAATACTGCTCTGATCTATTATATCCAGAAGATGGTGTTCCATACAATTACACACGCCAATGGCTTTTACCCGGCCATCCTTATATATTTTTTCCAATGCTTTCCAGGTTTCAACATATTTCCCGGGCACCGGCCAATGGATCAGGTAAAGGTCTAGATAATCGAGGCCGAGGAGCTCCTGGGATGCATTGAAAGCCTGAAGAGTATTTTCGTAACCATGGTCACTGTTCCAGACCTTGGATGTAATAAAAAGTTTTTCCCTTGGAATTGATGATGTTCTAACAGCTTCCCCAACCCCTTTTTCATTGTTGTAAAAACTTGCAGTATCTATTAATCTATACCCGGCCTCCATCGCATTATGAACAGCATTGATCACCTCCTCCCCGTCATCTAATTTATAGACTCCAAGACCCAGCACGGGCATCTTTACCCCGTTATACATTGAAAAAGTATGGTTGTTATCCCTGATGTCCATCTGGTAATTTTTTATTTCCGGTATTTAACAGGTCCAAACCCATTTTACAAATTTAATAATTAGATAAAATAATTATGCAGAAACTGTAAATTGTAATAGAATCGGTGCAGGGTTGACATCTTCACAAGAATCAAAATTTATTGGTTACTGATAGCCAACAAATTTTCAAGTTCAACCTCTGCCAGAGAATTGACTATAAGGTCTGGTTTAAAGGCATAATCATTCATATTTTCCCGGGTTGAGACGCCGCTTAAGGTTAAGATGGTAGTATATCCCAACTGTACCCCGCCGAGAATATCTGTATCCATGGTATCTCCAATGATTATAGTTTCCCTTGCCTCCAGGCCAAGGTATTTCCTTGCTGCCCGCATCATAACAGGACTGGGTTTACCTACAGAAAAAGCCTTTTTACCGGAAGCCTCCTCGATCATTTTTACAACAGCCTTAATTCCCAAATTTGTCCATCCGGTCTTTTTTGGAGAAGGATCAAGATTAGTGGCAATAAATTTGGAACCGGATAAGATCATATCCACCGCACTGTTTACCATTTCCAAAGTAAAATTCCTGCCTTCACCCACTACTACAAAATCCGGATTGTGGTTGACCAGGTTGTAACCTTCTTTGGCAAGGCTGGTAATTAAACCACCTTCTCCCAAAACATAGGCACTGCCTCCCGGTTTCATAAAAGAGAGAAAAGATGCAGTGGCCATGGCACTTGTATAAACGTTCTCTTCCTTGATCTTGATTCCCATTTTTGCCACTTTATTGACCGTATCCAGCGGGGTACGCTGGCTGTTATTGGTCATAAATAAAAATGGAATCTTTTTCTTCTGAAGCTGGGCTATAAATTTATCGGCTCCGGGAATAAGCGTATCGTTTCCGTAAATTACCCCATCCATATCAATTAAAAATCCCTTTTTCATATTTTCTTTTTTTAGTTAAGCTAAAAGCTGTTCAAAATTTTATAGGTCCACAAAAGATCAAAGGATAATTTGTTTACTGTTTACCATCTATATTACAATTTATGAAGGTTTCAAGGGCAACTAAGGATTGTCATTATATTATCTTATTTGTGTGCTTATTTGCTTCAGCTTTATTTTCTTTCGATAACTTTTTGAGCAGCTTTAACTATGGCATCGCTGTTAAGACCATACTTTTCCATAAGCTTCTCGGGAACTCCACTTTCTCCAAATGTATCCATGGTAGCTATAAACTCCTGAGGGGTAGGTTTGTTCCTTGCCAGGAATCCTGCAACACTTTCCCCAAGGCCTCCCAGGTAATTGTGCTCCTCTGCGGTGACCACACATCCGGTCTTATTAACCGACTTCAGGATAGCCTCCTCATCGAGGGGTTTGATGGTATGTATATTTATGACTTCAGCTGAAACTCCTTTGCTCTCCAATTCTTCTGCCGCCTGAAGCGCTTCCCACACCAAATGGCCTGTAGCGATAATAGTGACATCTGTTCCTTCATTGAGCATCACGGCCTTACCTATTTCAAATTTTTGATCGGGATCTGTGAATACAGGAACTTTTGGCCTTCCGAATCTCAGGTACACAGGGCCAACATAATCTGCAATGGCAAGGGTTGCTGCTTTGGTCTGATTGTAATCACAGGGATTTATAACCACCATTCCCGGCAGCATCTTCATAAGCCCTATATCCTCCAGGATCTGATGCGTGGCACCGTCTTCACCAAGGGTAAGCCCCGCGTGAGATGCACATATCTTTACGTTCTTATCTGAATAGGCTATAGACTGGCGAATCTGGTCATACACTCTTCCCGTGGAGAAATTGGCAAAAGTCCCTGTAAAGGGTATTTTTCCGCCAATGGTAAGTCCTGCTGCTATTCCCATCATATTGGCCTCAGCTATTCCCACCTGGAAAAAGCGCTCCGGATTCTCGTCTATAAAATCCTGCATCTTTAATGAACCTACAAGATCGGCACAAAGTGCAACCACATTGGGATTGGTTCTGCCCAGCTCTGTAAGGCCGGCTCCAAATCCGCTCCTGGTGTCATTCTTTTCTGTATATGTGTATTTTTTCATCTTTTTGTTTTAGTCATTCACGGCATTATTATTTTTCAGTCTAATAATCCCCTAAAGTTTCAGGATTCTGTGCCAGGGCTTTTTCCAGTTGTTCGTCATTGGGTGCTTTACCATGCCAGGCGTGGGTGTACATCATAAAATCTACCCCGTGGCCCATGACCGTATGCATAAGGATGCAAACAGGTTTTCCTTTACCTGTACGGGATTTGGCTTCTTTGAGAACATTTGCCACCTCCTGCAGGTCATTGCCCTTTTCAGTCTCCAGCACATCCCAGCCAAAGGCCTCAAACTTGGCTTTAAGATCTCCCAGTGGCAATACATTTTCTGTACTTCCATCTATTTGCTGCCCGTTAAGGTCAATGGTAGAAATAAGATTATCCACCTTATTACCGGATGAGGATAGGGAGGCAAAAAAACTTCGCCTAACCTATTTTGGAGAAGATAGCGGCCGGAACTTCCCGGACTTGATACTTTTCAGGGAGCTCTTATGAACCTGAGGATGATCACCAGTCATATTTTCACCACTGAAGAATTTGAAGAAGCCTTAAATTCAGCTAGTTTAAGGTAATATACAGGCCTACCTGTATATAAAAAAGGTGCCACGAAAATGGCACCTTTTGTTTTTCCATATTATTTGTATAATATCAGTATGGAAAATTAATTTTCCACTTCCACTTCCTTTTCTTTCAGGATCTCTAGAAATTCCTTTTGAAGGCTTAAGCTTTTATCCCTCGCATACCAGGTGTGTAATTCTTTTTCAAAAGCTTCCCAATCCCGGCCTGCAGGTTCTTTTTTCCAGGCCATAAAGATCTCTTGCGCAGCTGCCGGCCTTGGCCCCCAGGTAAACAATTCCTCTCCTTCAAGGTCATAACTTACCAGTTTAGGAATAGATCTGCTGCCGTTGGTCAAATACTTATCCATTAGCTCAGGGTTTTCCTCTCTCATCACGATCTTTAGGTTGATCTTCTCTGATACTGCTGCTATTCTTGCTATCACCGGAAGACTTTGGGCACTATCACCACACCAGGCCTCGGTAATTACCACCCATTGCTGGGGTTGAGTTATGTTTTGTAAAACGTTTATTAATTCCGGATGCAAAATCAGGGTCTTGTTCAGCCTGGACATCCTTCGGGCGTTCAAAGCGGTAAACTCTGAAAGCGCCTCGGTTTGGTTGATACCGGAGGTTTTTCCGGCAATCACCAATTCCAATACCCATTCGTAAAATTCCTCGTAAGAGTAAGATGGTTTATTCATTGTAGGGATTTTGTTTTTTGTTGCTGTTTAAAACCGGGTTCTTATTTAAAACAATTATTAAGGTGTTTCGGCGCATAAACTTCTGGATCTGTCTGTGTTTTAACCAAAACATTACAAAACCCGAAATCTGCCTGCAACGTTGATTATTTTAGAATTAAAAAATAATTCTCTGTAATTCTTTACAGATTCAGGTTATTAATAAAGAAATGCTAAAGGTTTTATGGTGTTTATCGATTTGAGTAACTTATAGTCAAAGGTTTAAAATAGTGTCCTTTTATAATTTTATTTAAAACTGAAAATAAATGAGAAGCGATATAAAAGAAGGGAATAAATTTCCTGATTATGAACTGCCCGATCACAATGGCCAAAAAAGAAAGTTAAGTGATCTTCAGGAAAAAGATCCGGTTGCTCTTGTTTTGGCACGAGGGGGCTTTTGTCCCAAGGAAGATCTTCAACATCAATGGATGGCAAAAATGCAGAGGGAGTTAAAAGTTGGGTATTGCAGGTTTATAACCATAAGTACAGATTCAAAACTGGAAACCCTGGAATGGCGTACCCGGCTGGGAGCCCACTGGCCTTTTTTGTGCGACGAGGGCAGAATGATTCAAAAGGATCTGGAAATAAAGGAATACACAGATCCCAGGCATAACCCAATGATTCCGTATAGTATCATTCTGGAACCGGGATTAAAAATATTTAAGATTTATAATGGTTACTGGTATTGGGGCAGGCCTACTCCCGAGGAGATGAGGCAAGACTTTCGTGAGATTTCAAAGAACATCCGACCGGACTGGGACCTTTCCGATTCGCAGGTGAAAAAACGATGGGAGAACAACCAGAAAGAATATTTTTTCCCGTATAAGAAGGAATAAGCCTGAGCAAAGTAGTTTGTTCTGTCAATTATTTTTATCCAACTCCGTTAAGTGATTGTTGAGGTCTAAAATGGTCCCGATGAAAGAAGCATGTACAAAAGTTTGCGGGAAATTTCCCAGCATCTCTCCATTTTCAATATCTCCTTCCTCTGCAAAGAATCCAAGGTCGTTGCTGAATTCCAGCGCACTTTTAATGATGTTTTCAGCTTTGGGAATGTCTTTAGCCATAATGTAATACTGGGCCATCCAAAAACATCCGGCAAGAAAGACCCCTTCTTTAGAGGCATCAAAATTCTCCAGGGTTCTATGATATAATCGCCCTTCACGATGATGTTTCTCCAGTCTTTCAATTGTTTTTTTCATTTCAGGAGAATCTGGCTCAATAAACAACCACACCGGAAAAAGAGCTGCAGTATTATCTACCTCTTCACTTCCGGGATATGTTGCAAATGCACCATCTTTAGTAATGCATTTTTCTATTATAAACTTCTTAATGGCTTCAGAGGCATTCAGCCAGTGCTTTTTCTGATCCTCATCTTCAGCAAAATCGGCAATAAATTCCAAAGCTTTTGAAACGATCACCTTGCTGGACGTAAAATGTTCTTTTGCTTCTTCTTCCCATATTCCATGATCCTTCTCATCCCACCTTTCTACAAGGAAATCGGCTATATCAACCACCGTTTCCCAGTGCAGTTTTTCATCAGATTTTCCATAGATCATTTTAGCGATGAGAATTACATTGGCGTTGGCATCCAGTTGCAACTGGTCCATGGCATTATTCCCCTTTCTTACCGGGCGGCTGTTTTGGTAGCCGTCTAAAGGAATTTCTTCTTCGGGTTGGGCTACAAGTTTATCCAGAGAATAAAATGGCAACAGCATCTTCTGACTGTTACGGTATTTGGCATCACACAAAAAACTAAGGAATCTCCTTTCTTCTTCACCACTACTTTCTGCCCTTATCAAAGCGCTTGTGATCATAGCTGAATCCCTTAACCAGACGTACCGGTAATCATAATTCCGGGAGCCTCCCGCTACTTCCGGAAGCGAAGTAGTGGCAGCAGCTATTATACCTCCGTTTTCCTGAAAGGTCATAAGTTGAATAGCCCTTAAAGAATCATTTACCTGCTTTTCATAAATACCTTCATATTTTACCTGCGAGGAAATTTTCTTCCACGCCTTTAAAGTATCAGCTTTTAACGACAGAAGATCTTTTAGGGAAATTTCCAAATCAAAAGGTTTTTCGGAAATATAAAACCAGCCGGTTTCGCCTTGTGGAATAGTGAAAAATACACGGCCTTGTTCAACAGAAATGGAATGAGAAGCCGATAAGAATAATGTCCTTGAGATCGTGACCTGATTTTTTTCTTTTTGAAATTCATATTCCGGTAGACCCAGGCCATAATATGGTTTTAAAAAGATAGTATTTTCAATAGCTTCGGGGGCTTCAGAGTAAATTCTGCATATTCCTGAACTTCCATTGGAAAGCGGCATAAAATCGGTCACCGTTAGTCCGTCAAATTCTGTTTCTAAAACCGCACTTCTCTCTTTATATCCCCTCTTAATAAATTTTTTTCCGGAATAAGTAAAGGAACAAAAGCCTCCTTTTTGCGGATCTACTAAAGAAGAGAAATATGCAGGTTTGTCAAATCTGCCGGGGCAATACCAGGCTACCTCTCCTTGAGAGGTTATTAAAGCACAGGTTTTCCTGTCGCCTATTATTCCGAGATCCCTTATTTTGAAATTTCCCATATCAGGCTCCCTGCCCGGTGTTTTGCATTAGGCCTCCGTCTATCACATATGTTGAACCGGTAACATTGGACAAAGTTTCATAACCCCCTATTATATTATCGGTTTAATCTAAAAATAAAAAATAACCTTTTCCGACTCTGTCAAATTTATGGCTTCGAAAAATTTTTACAAAAATTTTATGACACTCTAAAATAGCTTATTTCTATCTTTCAAACACACCAAATAAAATATCCATGGAGAAAAAATCAAAAATCTGGTATCTGGAAAATTTCAACTTTTTTTCAGAGCTCACCATGGAAGAGAGAATGTTTGTTTGCAAGAACACTGTTATGAAAACAGTAGAAAAAAATGAAGTTATCTATTTCCAGGAGAGCCGGGCAAACAGCGTCTACTTTTTGAAGGAAGGTAAAATAAAGATCTCCAAGTTCAACTCTGAAGGAGAAGAACTCCTTATGCGAATTTTAATGCCGGGAGAAATTTTTGGAGAATCTTCCATTATGAACAACAGAAAAAGAAAAGAGGCTGCCATTGCAGAAGAAACAGTGAATTTTTGTGTGATGAGGGAAGATAAAATGAAAGAGCTTTTGCTCATGGTTCCGGCCCTTAATTTGAAGTTTTGCCAAATGATCGAAGAAAGGCTTGAAATTGCACAAAAGCGTCTGGAAGATCTTTCCTTTAAAAATAATCACCAGAGAATAATAGATTTTATAAAAGGTCTGGCCGGTAACACCAATATTCAGAATGGGGAAATTGTAATTAATAACTCCTTTACCCACGATAAGATTGCCAAACTTACTTCAACCAATCGACAGGAAGTGTCCAGTGTTTTTAGCTATTTGAAGAAAAAACAGATCATAGATTATAACAGAAAGTTCATCAGGATCCTGAAAATGAAGGATCTCGAATTGTCCTAGACATTATTTTAGTTCTTCTGAACTTTAGGATAGATATATTTTCAAGCATTTGCTAATTAGCATTTTTTGAAAATGATAAAATTCTCTCAAATGTCATTAAAAAGACAAATTCTCTTCTTTTCCTCGATTAAATTACAATAGGTCATCAGGAATATTTCCTGGTGTAATATTTTAAAAATTTATAAATCGAAGGATATGATAAACATTTCTAAAACAGTCGGATTATTTTGTGCATTTCTGCTCTTGATAGGTACTTCCAATGCGCAGGATAATGTTAATGTAGAAGATTGGCCGGAAACTGCAAAAAAAGCAGCCAATGCCATGATGGAAAAGTATGGAGAACCCCATGAGCATACGGAGAGTATGTTAATTTGGAACAACACCGGTCCTTTCATTAAAACAATTGTGTACAAGGAAGAGATCCAGCATGATTTTCCCATGCCGCACAAGGATGTTCTCGAGCAGGTGATAAACCATGATGCCCCGGTGGAAAAGTATTCAGATCTTGCCCGTTATGACGGGAGCGTAATAGTTGAACGAACTAAGGGAACCATTGCAGCTCGTTGTGACAAAGAAGCCGCAAATTACCTTGCATTGAACCTTGCCCATGATATAATTGAAGATAAAAAAACAGTAGAGGAAGCAAGGCAATTTTATGCTGACACTATGATGAAAATGATGCAAGGAGAAGAAGATGAATATCTTCAAAAACTTACCTTCGAACTTCCCCAAAATGATGTAACTAACCCTGATGAAACGATCATGGACATGTCAAAGGTGAAGCAAATGAAAGAAAAATAACAAAATAATAAATTTGAAATAAGAGATATTTATTTACTCCAGCAAGTACAACCCTGCACTGTAGCTGTGCAGGGTTGTACTTGTTTTTACATCCAACAATTTTAGAAGACTCTCCAGCACCTGTAAGCTGTCACTCCCACTAAATCCTTATAAATACTTTCGATTTTTCAATGTAAACCGCTTCAATGTAAAACCACCTTTTTCTGAATGTATTCTGGAATAAATTTTGATTTCACATTAAAAATTGATGATTCTGTTTAATGTTATTAATTTTTTTTTATACTTCTGTTATTTTACTCTTAGATCATCTACTGATCAAAAGGTTGAGAAATAAGGGTTCTTCAAATTTTAGAATTTCGTGTTTGGTTTTTGCAATTCATTGCCTTAAATAAGAACTTGAATATTTAAACTATTCATTTTTTTTCTATCTGCTTACTAATTAAATTGCAAGGTTTTCTCCGTTGCTAATTAGGATATATTTTTAATAACCATTATTTTTATTGTATGCCCCAATTTAATAAAAATCACAACCTGACCCTTAGTATTGACTCCCCGGGAATAGTTAGCTCCTCTTGCAATCCAGCTGGTTCTTTAAGTATAAAAAATACTGTTTTTCCCAAAGAATCGGATTTAAGGGTTCTTGAGTTAATAAAGGTACTTGGAGAAACCCAATCCAACGATTTCAAAGGCCTTTCCGAAATTCATATTAATTTAATGCAGATTTATTATGATCGTCAAAAAGACAATGCTAATGATTGGTTTGAGTATTTTTTTCATGCTAAAGAAGCTTTTATTAATGGACATAATTCCGGTTTAGCTCCTTACCGAATAATGGTTTGTCTAATTAAGAAGAAAAAGTTTCACCAGGCAATGGAAGTTTGTAGTATTGTTACTGACTCTGCTTATCACTTTTCTTCTTATGCAACTATTAAAAAGCCGGAATTTGAGTATAAAATGAAAAAGCTAAAACGGAAAATTCAAAAAAGTGATGACTCTCCAATAAAATTATTTACTGAAGACGAAGTAATAAGGATTAAAAAAAACTCCGAAATTTTTTAATTTCCACTAAAAATATTGAACAAACATTTTTATCGAGGAATGGTGCCCCAGTACATTGGATTCTAAAGAAATCCATTGGTAAGGGTTACTGTTGAGGCGAAACTGTGTTTTGCCATTTGGAATTTGAAATATTTATTGATGTCACAACGATCTGCTATTTCCTTTGAAATAAGTAATCATTTATAATTTGTTTAGACTGTTAGCTTTTCTAAATCACACACTTACAACCCATATAGCCTTGTTTAACGATGCCTTGCAAAGCTTTCGGGTGCACTTTAGGATGTTTTCAAAATGCACCCGAACTTCACACCTTAATTGGCAGACACGTTGGATTTAACTATATAGTGACTTTCCGTCGTGCGAAGCTTGCCTTCCGGCAGGTTCGATCCCGCCTCGAATACTTTTAAAACCTGTATAATCCCTTAAAGGCTAATTAAGTTTTTCATTGACACCCGGCAGGAATCGGATAAGAGGAATTTAAAAGCAACTATTAGAAGAATAATTATTTAGGTTGGTAACCTCGCCCAATTCCTGGGTTTGAAGGATAAACAAAAGTTAAATACATAATAATTAAGAAGTTGAACCTATATAAATATAATGAGTACTTATACATTTACAATGTTAAATAATAAATAGAAAAACTATGGGGGTAGTTTTTTTATTTTAATACCATTAAAACAGGTCATTTCTTGGGGGAAGTGACCTGTTTTTTGTTTTAGCAAGGGTTTTCGTTACGTACAATTAGCCTTTAAATTATCTGCGCTGATTTTACCTTCTATAGCTTCTTCTTTTTTTTAACTCTGCCTGTAATATCAAAACAGGGACTAGTGCAAAAAAAAAAAGACTGGATATACTATATTATTGGCTTCGGATAATTTTTATCATCAATTATGATAAATAAAAACTGAAAGTAAGAATTTTCAGCGTTATAAGAAAAAATAAATAATTACTACTGTTTAATATCAAATTCAGAATTTATTTTACCAGATTTTAAGATTTAATAAAAAAAACAGCCAAAACTTAGTTAATGGGGGAATTCCCCCATATCGACAGCAGAAGAATCAACCTACATTTATAATTGTTAATTATCCCTATATTCAAAAGCTCCATTTACAATGCTTTAATATTCAGAGATCATTTTCAGGATCATTCGCTTTAGAATTTTATTAACCACTATATATTAACTTAAACTATTACATGATGAGAAAAATTAACCTCAGTATCGCTTTTCTGGCGATGTTTGCAATGATCTTTACCTCTTGCAGCAAAGAAGAAAGTACTTTAAATGAAACCGAAACCGCTACACTTAGCTTCGGTACGATCCTCACCGACCTGGCAACGACCAGAGCAGCTACCAAAGATCACACTTCTTTTCTGGATGGTGTGCCCGGTTGTTCAGCAGACAGCCCTGCTTATGTAGAGATCATTTTATCCAGAGATGGAGTGAATGTAGTTGGAGATGACGGAGACGCGTATAGAATTGACCTGGTGAACGGACAATTGTTTACAGAGGAAGACCCTCAATTGCAACTACAACCGGCAAATTACTCGCTGGACTATTTTGCAGTGCATAGTGCTTCAGAACAAATGATCTGGTTGGCTCCTATGGGTGGAGGTGATAACTTATCCAATTTTGTGAATAACCCACTGCCATTAGCCATTGACCTTAATGCCGGCGTAAAAAAATACGTTGAAGTTGACGTTCTGTGCTATGATGATCGTTTTGTAAATGAGTACGGATATCTATTCTTTGACATAGATCAAAATGAAGCCATTGAATTCTGTGTGTTCGGAAATTTCTGTGATGATGATGGCCGTCATTATCCTGCAGCATATACCGTAGATGTATGGAGTTACTCAAATAACACCAAAGGTACCCAATTGTACAACGATGTTGAGGCTACAGTTGCTATGAATGATCAGGGTGATTTAGCCGGAAGTCCGGTATGTTTCGCATTGCCAGATACAGATGGTATGGACGAGTACTACTTCGAAATCACCATTAGAAATTCTGATGCTTATGGAGATGTTGATGAAAGAATTATTCGTGCCGGAGTAATAAGCGATGATGATGTTAGAGATCTTATGGAAGGTGAAAATGATGTAGAAGCTTACCATTTTAGAGAAGGAAACTGTGGTGACCTTGGAGACTCTCCAAACCTGTTGGATGCAGACATTTATTATTCAGATCTTTCCTCTTTAAACGATAGTGGAGCCAATGGATTTGCAAGTATTATTCACATGGATAATAAATTAAGCGTAAAAATTTGGGCCGACGGATTAGAGCCAAATATGGTTCATCCACAGCATATTCATGGTCTTGAAAGTGATGCAAATGCAACCTGTCCTCCTTCTCCCGGAGAAGCTGGTTTTGCAGAAGCCGATACCAATGGCGATGGAGTTATTGACCTTGTAGAAGGGTTACCATTCTATGGTCCGGTACTATTGGAACTTTATGAGCCTATAGACGAATTTCCTGTTGCCAACGCAAATGGAGAAATTCATTTTGAGAGAACCTTCACTTTAGGGGAAACCGAATTCGAAGAAGAAGGAGCCGTACCTACCTGGGAAGAATTGGCGCCTCTTATGAACAGAACGATAGTTCTTCACGGACTGACTTTTGGAGGAGAATACGTTGCTACTTTACCTGTTGCCTGTGGACAAATTGAAATGAAGTACGACGGACAATAGTAACATTTAATTTTGTTTTGAATGGAATGCTGCCTGGTCTCAGGCAGCATTTTTATTTTCCCTTTTTCGTGCAGAAATTCGATCTGAAAAATCTTCTGTATATATTAATTTAAACGGAAGATAAGGTTTCGTTGTTTTCTCCAAACCCTTTGAGATGGAGGAACTAATGGAAAAAATAAAAAATGTTTTAATAAAGGTGTAGGTTATAGAGGTTTTTTTTTAATTAAAAAACAATTTTAATGCGGCTGCATTAAGTTTGCTCCCATCCCCTCCCGATTTCGGGTACCACTGTTCAGGTATTTATTCAAATCTTGGAAGAATAATTTTAAATATTGTGCCACTTTCTTTACTACTTACTACCTTCATCTTACCCTTATGTCCATCAACTATGGCTTTTATGATATACAAGCCAAGACCATAACTATCATTATTTGTGGGATCTCCGCTAGTCTTAGTAAATTTACCTGTAGAGATCATATCTTGAATTTTCTCCGGTATTAATGGGCCATCATTATGAACCTCCAGGGATGCATCATTGTCTTTTGCAGATATTCTTATGGTAACAGGACCTCCCGGTTTTCCATGGCGTAAAGCATTTGTAATTAAATTGGTCATTAACTGGTCCAACCTTATAACATCCCAACTGCCCTCGACAGGCCCGGGAGATTCAATATTTAATTCCGCTTCAGGGTAACTTAATTGTAATTCCTGAACTATCTTCTCGCCTTGTCTGGAAAGATCAACAGGCTTTTTGTTAATCGTCATTCCGCTTCCCAGCCGCAAATTGGTTAATTCTAAAAGGTTATCTATTAATTCTGCCATACGTTTCACGCTGGAACCGGCACGCCCTAATAAGGATCTTTCCTTTTCTGAAATATTCGGAGATAATTTGATGATTGACTGCACGCCCGAAATGGCTGTAAGAGGATTGCGCAAATCATGTCCCAGGATGCCTATAAACCAGTTTCTGCTTTCTGATACCTTATTATCAAAGCGCTTTAAGGAAACAATCCATAATTCGTCAATGGCTTCATTAAAACGTATCATTTCCTGAAAATCATTTTCCGGTTTATTTGTCTTTTTATTCGCTTCCCATTGTTTTAATATATTTGCTCTGAGAGCTCTGAATTCTGAGCTAAGTTCCATTATATCAAAACCTATATCGGCACGCTGCTCGCCATGCTGATTGGCAGCCTTGCTTTGGCCGGTTTGCATATCTTTATTCCCTTTTGATTTTTCTTCCTGCTGCACATCAGATTCCGATGTTTCCATGCTTTCTACAATACGGTCAAGCATTTGGCTAATGTGATCCTCAACCTCCTTCAGGTGCAGGTTTTGTATTCCATCAATATTTTCCTGAGCGTATGCTACCCAATCTTTAGTGATTTCTTTTTTATGACTCTTTATAAATTGTGCAAGCTTCATAATAGTAACTATGGTTTTTTTTAAATAGTGCTTTAAAAGAGAATCTATTTAAAATTTGTAATTTTTAATCAATCAGGCAAAAGTACTGTATTTAAAATGGATAAATTATTTGGAATAATACCATTGGAAAATCCGTATAGAGCTTTAATTAATTAGATAAACCGGAAAAAATAAGGCCAAATTTCCAGTAAAAAATTTAGTTTACATAACCGTTTTTATTACCGGAGGGGTCTTGGATAAATATTTTTATTAGAACGTGTAGTATAGGTTAAAGAAAAAAAGGAAGATAAACCTTAAATAAGTGTTAGATCCCAATAAAAGAAAAGAGTTCACCTAACATCATACATAGTCAACAGGTTTTTTTGAGACTCACTTTTCCCCAAATAATGGTCGAGGATATTATCGGCGGAAATTTGCTCCTTGTTCTCAAGCATCCGCTGGTAAATATCGTAAACGTTATTTTTTATGATATACAATTTTCTATTGGCCTGCTTGGCTTCGGCTGAAGTTCCCCTATCTGTAAGGCCTACGAATATATAGTTTCTACTAACACTAGAAAGATATACTGTATACATTACAATAACATTTAAACACGAAAAACCCCTGTAATAACAGAGGTTTTTTAAGTACTCGAGGCGGGAGTACTTATCAATTTGGTTTGCCCTTTGTTTCTGGATGTTTCAAAGGGGTATAAATGGAGTGTCACCGAATTAGGCACCTTTAACAAGATATTAGGACTTTCGGTCCAATATTAATTGATCTTCCCGTTTGCTCCATATTGGAGTTATGTTTCTTAATACCTTCATTCACTTTGGAAAATGACTTCACGGAAAGCAAAGGAGGTTTGTTCTATTGCCCATCATTAGTTAGGACAAAGGCCTTGGGTTCAAAAATCCTATTTATCATTTTAAGGTTAAAATTTAATGGTTGAATGTTTTGTCCATTTGCCTGATTTAGAAAACGGAAAATCCTATAAAGTATAGCCCCCATTAGGCCTATACTTGTACACAGCAAAGCCTGCAACACTTATAAGAAAAAACCCTGATAACCAGAAAAATTCATCGTAAGCCTCTACTGAAATTCTATAAATAGACGTATGTAGAAATAATAATAAGCCTGTAAAGGCCCATATTGGATGATTCTCCAGGCTTTCTTTCCTTTCCGGCCCGGGATTTAATCCAAAAAGTACCTTGAACGTATTCCAGTCCCAGAGGATAAGATATATATTTGCAAGGACAAGCCCCCCTGTAATTAACGGTGTATTGTTAAAATCATAAGAAAGGGTGATGACAAAAATATTAATACTGATAGGAAAAAATACCAAAGCACCTAATTTTGAAAATTTTTGAGTCATCAAAAGACAACCAGCCACAAGTTGCGACAGCCCTAAAAACTTCCAGTATAAACCCGATCGATAAAGAGTTTCAAAAAAATGCCAGGCTTCATCGATTGGTACATGTTCTCCACTTTCACCCGTGAACCTCCCTCCTGCTATTTTAATTATACTTGCGAAAACAAATGCCCCCCCTATTAAATACCTTAAATAAATAGTGAATATTTGCAGATATTTTCTTTGTTTAAATTTTTCCATTATTATTTAATTAAGTCCGGACATCAACCAGAAATTTAAATTAAATTATTGTTTCCTTATATAGTGGTGGCTAAACATATTTGGAAGAATATATAAAAGAATAAATAAATAATTAAAAGTTATCAGAAATAGGGGCCAGCCGTTATTTATTAAAGATCATCTACATTTCATAACACTTTAATTGAATATTTTTATTTAATAATGTATTAACAATCATTATCAATCCATTAAATACCTTTTTTATATGTCGCAGGGAAAAAAGATTTTACTTTATTCAGCCAGTTTATTTGTTGGATTATTTTTTTTATTCACTGGGGTAGTAGAGGCCAAAGGCTTCCTTGCACCTCTTGTAACAGCGATAATTTTAGCTTTATTAGCTCTCCCGTTATCAAAATTTTTGGAAAAAGCAATTGCCAGAGGGTTTGCTTCCTTTCTTACAACATTTGTTTTATTATTATTTTCTCTGGGCTTTATTTGGCTTATTTCTTTGCAGATAAGAAGTTTTATTGATGATTGGCCCGAAATAAAGGAAGCCATGACCCCTAAACTGGAAGATTTTAAATCATATATATTTGAGCATACCCCCCTAACTGAAGATGACCTTAATAAATCAATGGAAGGGGATGCAGTTCCTTTTCTAGGATCAGCCGGTGAAACCGGGACCATGGCCCTTGGCTTTTTTAATAAGACATTGAGCTTTTTAGGAACCTATTTTCTTATTTTTATTTATATTTTTTTCCTACTAAACTACCGCACAAAATTTAAAAATTTCATCGTGATGTTTTTTCAGGAGAAGAAGAAGAAGGAAGTGAAAGAGGTGGTTGATAAATCAGGAACAGTGGTACAACAATACCTGGTTGGCAGGCTGCTCTTGATGTTATTTCTTGCAACATTATATTCCATTGGCTTGGGAATCTCGGGAGTTGACAATTTTATCATCGTTAGTATAATAGCAGCACTTCTTACTTTGATCCCGGTTTTAGGAAATATAGTGGGTTTCACCCTTGCAATGGCGTTTTCCTACCTTTCAACTGGTGAGACGGCTGCTTTAATAGGCATTATCATCACCTTCAGTTGTGCCCAATTATTAGAAAATTATGTTTTGCAACCCTTTATAATCGGTGATAAAGTTAACATGCATCCCTTTTTAGTCATTCTTGTGGTTATATTGGGAGGCTTATTATGGGGAGCTATAGGTATGATACTCGCTATACCCATAATGGCCATTCTCACAATAATATTCTTACATGTGCCTGCTCTTTATCCCTTTGGGTATCTTTTCAGTAACAAAGGGAAACCAAAAAAGAGTGAAAATAAAGCCTAAAAAGCAATGGAAATAAAAGATAATAAGGATTCCAAAATTTAATAATCCTACTCCTGAATTTTATTATTCTGCAGTAAAAAATTTTAATAATTTATTCTCTCCTTAATATTACTAATATAGGTGAATAATTATTCCTACTACCACGAAAAAAAGAGTTTATCCCATTAAAAAAATATAAAACTTCCATTACGAGGTAAAAACAAGAATTAAGAAATGTATACTTACTAATAAACCAATTATTACAAGCTTTTCATAATTATTTGCTCTTTGTAAAATTTAAAAAGTAGTATTTCCTGAGTGGATTAACCCCGTAGATTTTTATCAGATAGATTCTTATTTTTCAGAAATATCATTCCTTTGTCTTAAAAAATTCAGGAGTGTTTGGTATTAATAAAAATCACTTCATAGCTTAAATGAAATTTATTCTTTTTTCCTTCTCCCCTTCAAATCTTTCTATTTTTAGGAAACTTTTAGAAGTTTTATCTACGGTGGAAAATCAAGTTACAAATAGAAGCTATAAAAGCTCTACATCCTAGTTAAAATATTTTAAATACTACACTTAGGACCACAATTTAGGATCCTAAAGATTTAAAATATATAATACTAATACTTTCATCTCTGCTTGCCCAATTCCCTGAATTTTAGTAACTTATAAAGATAATCAAAAAAGGAAAGCATGAGGAAAATATTTACTTTCTGTATTTTAACATTAATGGGAGCTACTTTACATGCTCAGATGAGAGATGTAAGCGTAACCCTGCAACCCACCGTAAGCTATAACTGGTTTGACAATAATGCAGCCATCGAAGATGGTTTTATGTATGGAGGAAGAGTTGGTTTTGGTTTTGGAGAAGCAATTGAACTGCGGGCCCTTTATGAAAGATCCATAGATTTAAAAAACACGGTGGATGGTTTCGATACATTTTCAGATAATTTTATAAATAATTTTAGGTCTCGTTCCGTAGATATCACTCGTTTTGGGGGTGAATTTAAAGCCAACATCCCAACACGTGGTACTTTTGTACCTTATTTGACCCTGGGAGCGGGTATTCAAACACTCCAACTGGACATTGCCGAAACGGGTAATCCTCCCATTGAACAAGAGTTGGAACAGATTTATGGTAGTCTGGGGCTTGGTACACAAATAAAGTTGGGTAACCGGTTGTTTCTAAATTTGGAAGCTAAAAATACAGTTTTCAACCTGAACCCGGCTTCCGTACTTTTTCAGGAGGGGCAGGATCCGTCGGAGTTTGAAGATTTTTTGAATGATAATAATGAAAGTCGAATGTACAACTGGTCCGTTTTGGCCGGTTTACAATTGTATTTAGGCGGCCGCAGTCCGGAAGAATTTAGCGATTTAGACAGAGCATACTACAATATGTTTTCAGGAGGTCTCAGAGGTTTTAAATTCATTGTCGAACCCGCTGTCTCCTTTGTAAATTTTGATAATGAGAGTAATTTGGCCGATTCTTATTTTATTGGTGGAAAAGTTGGTTTTGATTTAAATCAATACGTGGGCCTGAGAGGTTTTTACTACCGCGCTACCAAAGATGAAGAAATATCCACTAACTGGGATGATTTAGCCATGTACGGTGCTGATTTTGTTGCTAAGTTAAACGTATCTCGCGGGGTGGTTCCTTATATCAGTTTTGGTGGTGGTTACCTCAACCCTAACAGTAACACTTATATGGGTAAAGATAGTATTTCAGGTGCACCTTCCAGTTATTTTGCAAAAGGTGGTGTAGGTGTAAATGTTCCCCTTGGAAGAAATATAGAAGTTTTTGGTGATGCCAATTTATTGTTCACTTCAGAACGTGGAAGCTCAGATTTACAAAATACCATATCTCCCGAAGAGTTAAGGCAACATTCCATGTATACTATAGGCCTTCGTTTTCAGTTAGGTCAAAAGGCTAAAGATACAGACGAAATTCTGCAAAGAAGAATAGATCAAAGGGTTGAAGGCCGAACTCAGGCCTATCAGGACCGGATAGATGAGCTGGAATCAGAATTGTCTGAAGCTTATAAAAACAATGATACCAAAAAAGCTGTGGAAATCATTGAGGAGAAAAAAGAACTAGAGCGAATTCAGACGTCTGACCCGGAAATGATATCTGGCGGAAAAGTTGAAATGACTCCCCAAGAACTTGAAGAGTTAATTGAAAAAGTGATTAAGGGTGTTAATGAAGAATCACGTAGGCCACAAACGATTGAAGAGCGTATGGATCGTTTAGAGCGTTTACTGTTGGAACTTAATACCGGAGCTTACAATCAAAATCTTGAACCGGGTCGTCAGGAAGATGCTTCCCAAAGAATTCTGGATTTGTTGAAAGAGCTTGACTTAAAAATCGACACGAATACAAACAAAATCAATACTATTGAAGGTAGTCTTCAAAATCAGAATCAGGATAAAACCGTTATAATATCACCCGGACAACAACCTACAGGTACACTACCAACGGTACAACCAAGAACTACCGTTGAAACAGACAGGGATGGTAATGTTATCGTGGAATCTGATAGTTCAACCGATGGTTTTGCAAGTGGTTGGGTTATCAATGAAGGCTTATCAATCTTCACCGGTGCGGTTGTGGCAGATGATGCTTCTGTAATTCTTGGAATCAGAGGGAATTATGCCTTTACCAATTCACCATTTGAGTTTATGCCGGAGATTTACATTGCCCCGGGTAAGAATACCGGATTTGGAGTGAATGCCAACGTTGTGATTCCTTTTGAAGTGGATGCAGGTGTAATTTTAAATCCTTATGCCGGTCTGGGTCTTGGTTATAATGATGCTGTAGGGGTTAGTACATTTAGTCCCAACCTGATCATAGGAACATCCTTTAAATTTTTAGACGGAAAGTTATTTGCAGATTATACTGCTCACAACTTTATCGACATTCACAGAATATCTGTGGGATACAAATTAAAATTTTAATGAGATGTTTAAGTTAAACACAAAAGATAAAATAAGGTCAATTGGGGCTGCGACATGTATATTATTTTCAGTTAGTCTTTTTGCGCAAAGCGACAAGACTGCTGAGAAAAGTACCATAGTGATGACACAATCTGAGTTGACCTCTTTTTTAAGCACCATAGCAGATGCAAGACGCGCAGAACTTAAAGAAAGAGAAGAGGAACAACGAAAAAAGTATTTGGCAGAGCTCAGGTTGAAATACCAGGATCCTGCAGAGTTCCGCACAGGTGCGTACGATAACGCATCCTATCAGCAAATTTTAAATGAACTACGTTATCTAAACCAAAGAATTAATAATTTAAGCGCTAATACGCCATCGGCATCCGGGAGTAGAGATAATTCTACCATTTTACTTCCCGGCAATTCCAATCCTAACGCTTTGAATCAGCCAAATCAACCTGGCACAACAACAATTATCCCATCCAATAACAAAATTATCCGGGAGTTAGAGCAAAGAATTGATTCTTTGAAGAATGCGGAAATGAACAGAGCAGATTTAGCCAAAGAAAATTCCTTTGCAGATAGCCTTAATGTTATGAAAGGAAATCTTGGTGATGTGAGACGACAGTTGGATAGTCTGGAATCAAAAATGATAGCAGCCAATAAATTAACCAAAACAGAAGATACCGGGGATGAAAAGACCTATTTTAAACAACAGGTATATTTCGACAATAATTCAGAAACTGTGAAAGCTGAATTTTACCCCAATATTCAAGACCTGATCCAGATTTTAATAAAATATCCCGAAGCTAAGATCTTACTTGAAGGTTGGGCAAGTCCGGTTGGAAATGTAGATTATAATAAAAGATTGTCTATGCGCAGGGCCGAAGCTGTGGAACAAACATTTATGAACAAAAGAATTGATAAGACACGAATCATTTCCTCCTTTAGGGGTGAGGACAAAACATCTTCAGAACAGTACGCAAGACGTGTGGATATGTCTATAATTGTTAGGTAACTTTATAAATTTTTCTATTTTAGAAAGGATTCTCATTAGGAAAAAGTGGATTAACGGCAACAGCAAATGTGGCCTTGTCATAATTCTCTAAATTTCCCCAAATAGGTGTACAGCTCATTCCCCATATTCGGATTTAGCTAGCAACATTATTTGTATTAAGTATATCTAATATTATTGAAGTGTCTACAGGGGTAATGTCAAGGGTCTTACCGTATCTTATTAATTCTTCAAATTCAATTTGTTCATTAACTTTGAAGGCGTCCAGCAAAAGGATTAAAAATTGGTCATATTGTTCCTTTAGTTTTTTGTTCATTTTGGAGGGTTGTTCTAGATTAAGATAGCAAATAAATTTTAAAGCAAAGCTGGAAAATTATGTATTAAAAATTTGCATATAAATTACAGATAACCAGCAATAAGGGGTGAAAACCCCCCATATAAATATTTGTTAATTGGCATAAATTTATATGGGTATTAATAGTAGGGAAAATGTGCCGCTGGATGCTAAATTTTAATATGTAGGGGTGTTGAATATTTTTCATCTTCCGGCACTTCCCTTTCGCGAATGCTCTGAAAACTTCTTACCTACAGGCTGTATACTTTGATAGCTAATCTATGTAGGTATTATGATTTCCAAAAATCATTTTAATTCATTATTGCATCTTGGGTGCCATATTGCTCCTTAAAGGTATTGTTCATCTGAGATCTCAGGAAATTAGTTTCAATCCAAAAAGGCACAAACCCTGAGTTCTAATAAATTTCGAAGATAATAGTTCTTTTCCTTGTGGCACAACCTGATTTTTGCTCAACTCCTTTAAAACTGGAGTTTCACTTTTAAAGAATTAGGTTTAGCTCCAGGTTATGCTCTATATTTAGATTATCGGATTTAATTATTACTAAAAATCTGGTGCGACTGCACTTTACAATCCAGTAAGCTTTGTTTATTATTTTTTTTGTTTTGAGGTGACAATATAAATGACGGTATATTAATTCCGGAAGAATTAGGTTATAAGAGAAATAATATAAAATCCCTCTACCTGTATTTGCTTCTAAAACCGCAGCCAATTGTTTATGGCAGTTTTTATACGCCTAAATATCTGTAGAATCTTTTACTCCTTAGTTTCGCATCAATATAACCTCCAATATTAATTAAGCCTGTTTTATAGCTTCACCGAGTTGGTAGTATTCTCTTCATTTCTATAAATTCCTGAAATGGGCTACTTAAAAAAAAGTAATAAAAAAATAAATTAAGATTTTATTAACTTATCGACAAAAGTTAATATATTAGCGGTATAATAATGGTTATCAATAAATGATGAAAGTTTTTTCCTACATTTTAATGTAGATCTATCTATCATACAAATGAGAAGTACCTCTTAATATCCAAAACAGGCAATCAGAGCGAATAAAAATTATAAATAAATAATAACCTTTTAATTGCAATCCCCCCAAATGATGATTAATAAATTAAACCCCCAAGAAAATGAAAAAGTTAATCTACCTCCTACCCCTTTTATTAATTGGATGCGAACAAAAAGAAGATGATTCTGTAAGAACGGAAGAAAAAGCAGAGCTTGAAACAAAACCTGAACTCGCTGTACTGAAATCCCAAATTCAGACCGTAGAGTACGGAGGTGAGGAACTCAAGGTTCAGGAGATGGATTCTGTGTATTTATTTGAAGGGGATATCCTTATTCCTGTCAACGCTATAAGTGCAAAGGTTCACGAACCAGGAGAACCCGTTAAATCAGCAGCTTTAGAATCTGGATTTTGGCCTGATAATACTGTTTACTACCAGATCGACCCTTCCTTAACAGGTCAGTACAGGGTTACAGATGCAATAGCACATTGGGAGGCTTATACCAATTTACAGTTTGTGAACAAAGCTGATGCAGGTGGGTATATTTATTTCACTCCCGGTTCTGGATGTTCTTCTTTTATTGGGAAGACAGGCTACAAACAAGCTATCACTTTGAGTTCTAATTGTTCCACAGGAAACACTATTCACGAAATTGGACACGCCGCAGGTTATTGGCATGAACAATCCAGAGCAGATAGAGATAAGTTTATTAAAATATGGTGGGAGAATATCAGAATCGGAACAGAGCATAATTTCGACAGTTATGTTGATACTCCTTATGGAGGTCAGGACTTAACCCCTGATTTAGACTTCAGTTCAATTATGATGTACGGCCCTTATTCTTTTTCAGCAAATGGTAAACCTACTATTACAAAAGTTGATGGGAGTCTTTACAATTTTCAAAGGTCGATACTGTCCCAAGGTGATATATTTGGAATTAATATGGTTTATCCTGCCGGAGAAGTTGAGCCTACTTATGTAAATGGTGAGTGGTATAAACTTCACGGATTAAGAGTTTTCCGAATGAATGATAAGTGGTATACACTTAGCAGGTACAAAGGCGATAAATATTGGACAGAAGTTAAATTAATAGACGGTATTTGGTACTTGGCTTAAATGATTAACCGCCAGCTGTGGTAAGTTATTTGAACAAAAGAGGGCTCCCGTAATGGTTGGCCCTCTTTTTTATTTATTTAAAAAATTTGATGTAAATCTTTCCAGTAGGATTAGATTAGCTATTTTTCCCGCCAGGTGTGTCCCTTATAATTTTGTATTATATATTTATAAAACTGTTTTTTAGGAGCTACCTAATCATAATAAGCCATTATTTCTAAGAGCAAAGCTGTTTTAATTCCCTTTAATCCAACCTCCATCAACCGCCAAAGACTGACCTGTAACATAACTTGCCCGTTCACTCACTAAAAATGCTGCTGTAGCAGCAAATTCTTCAGGTTTCCCAAAGCGCTTCATTGGGATGGTATCTTTTACCTCATTTATTTTTGGATTTTTCTCAATCAGACTTTCGAGCCTGTTAGTATTAGTGTATCCTGGCATCAAATTATTTACCGTGATGCCATGAATAGCTACTTCGTTAGATAGGCTTTTCACCAAGCCCAATAAACTTGTTCGTACAGCATTTGATGAAATAAGGTTGTCGGCAGGTTGTTTCACGGCAACAGATGTTATGGTTAAAATACGTCCGAAACCTTTTTCCTTCATACCCGGCAATACCTGTTTAATAATATCAACAGCGCTTAAAAACAATAAATTGTAAAGGTGTTTCCAATCATCTAAATTAAATTGCTCGAACGCACCGGCTGCGGGACCACC
>JAGXIL010000020.1 GCA_024635655.1 Gillisia sp.
TAAAGAATAGCTACTTAAAAGGTTATCATCCCACTAGTTTAAATGATCTGGAACGCAAATTAAATAAAGCTGTGTATATGTATAACTATGAAAAAAGCCATAGCTCTATAAACCATTATACCCCGGTAGCATTTGAACAAAAGATAAATATGGAATTAGTAACTTTAAATCAAGCAATCAATAATCAACTCTGTAAAACGGTCAACCCTATTTAGGACTCCACAAAACAGAAACAGAAAATTGAGAACTGATAACTGAAAATTGTACCTCAACACCCACACATACTACAGCATGCGCTTTGGCACTTTTTCAGAAGTAGACCTCCTGGAACTGGCACAGCACAACCATGTGAAAAAACTGGTAATTACTGATATCAACAATACCTCGGCCTGCCTGAACTTTGTTCGGAAATCTACAGAGTATGGGATCACACCTGTTTTGGGGATAGATTTCAGAAACGGGGCGCAGCAGCAGTTCGTGGCGATTGCCAGGAACAATGAAGGATTTGAGGAAATAAACAGTTTTCTTTCCCGGCATCTTCAGCAAAAGCTGGTGATCCCCGAGAAGGCTCCGGAGTTTAAAAATGCCTTTGTGATCTATCCCTTTGAGAAGATACTGGCGGCAGAAACTACTAAATTTAAGCCTCATGAATTTATAGGAATTTCTGTCAATGAACTGCGGAAACTCCGGTTCTCAAAACTTCAGGAACTCACTTCCAAACTGGTAGTATTGCAGCCGGTCACCTTTCGCAATAAAAGAGACTTTAACGCCCATCGTTTATTGCGGGCCATAGATAATAATTGTCTTCTCAGCAAACTTCCTCCTGAAGAGCAGGCGGGAATCGATGAGAAAATGCTTCCGCAGGAAGTGCTGGAACAAAAATTTGAAGGCTTTGAGTTCATCCTGGACAATACCCGCGACCTGCTGGAGCAATGCAGCATTCACTTTGATTTTTCTGCAGACCGGGTACCTCAGAATCAGCAGGTATACAAAGGCAGCAGGGAAGAAGACGAGATAATGCTGGAGGAACTTTGCAAAAAAGGCCTGGACCTGCGCTATCCCGATGCCGGACCCGAAATCCTGGAGCGGGCAGCTACAGAATTGAGGGTGATCAAAAATCTTAATTTTGTATCCTACTTCCTCATCAACTGGCGAATTTGCCAGTATGCACGGGAGCAGGGATATTTCTATGTGGGCCGCGGCAGCGGAGCTAACAGTGTGGTAGCGCACTTACTGCAGATCACCGAGGTAGACCCTATAGAGCTGGACCTGTATTTTGAGCGATTCATCAATGAGTTCCGTACCAGTCCGCCCGATTTTGATATTGATTTTTCCTGGCAGGACCGGGAGGATGTGACACGTTTTATCTTTGAAGAATTTGAGCATACCGCGCTCCTGGCAACGTATAACACCTTTCAGTACCGGGCAGTGATCAGGGAACTGGGGAAAGTCTTCGGGTTGCCAAAAGAGGATATCGATAAATTATGTGACGGGCAGGTGCCGGGAAACCACATGGATGCAATTCACAGAACAGTTGTAAAGTACGGGCATCTTATACAGGGAATGCCAAATTACCGCAGTATCCACTCCGGGGGGATCCTGATCTCGAATAAACCCCTCACCTCCTTCTCTGCCCTGGACCTGCCGCCAAAAGGTTTCCCCACCGTGCAGTTTGATATGATCATTGCCGAAGATGTGGGCTTGTACAAATTTGATATCCTGGCCCAGCGCGGACTCGGGAAGATCAAGGATTCCCTGGACATCATTGCCGAAAATCAGCCTGAGGCCCCGGCCTTTGATATTCACGACCTGAAACGATTCAAGCAGGATCCAAAGATCAATAACCTGGTAAAGCAGGGGAAATGTATGGGATGCTTTTACATCGAATCTCCCGGAATGCGAAACCTGTTGAAAAAGCTGCAAACAGACACCTACCTGGGGTTAGTGGCGGCCAGTTCAATTATACGCCCCGGCGTGGCCAAAAGCGGCATGATGCGGGAATACATTCACCGGCACCGGGATCCCGCGCGGCGTAAAGCTGCACATCCCGAACTTGAAAAGATCATGCCCGACACCTATGGGGTAATGGTCTACCAGGAAGATGTGATCAAGGTGGCCCATTTCTTTGCCGGCCTGAGCCTTGCCGAAGCCGATGTCCTGCGCCGCGGAATGAGCGGGAAATTCCGTTCGCGGGAAGAGTTTATGAAGGTGGAAGATAAATTCATAGATAACTGCAGGAAGAAGAACATTGAGGAGAAGATGATCTTTGAGGTCTGGGACCAGATCAAAAGCTTTGCCGGTTATACCTTTGCCAAAGGCCATTCCGCCAGTTATGCGGCAGAGAGTTATCAGAGTTTATTTCTCAAAACTTATTTCCCGCTGGAATATATGGTAGCTACGCTCAATAACGGCGGCGGATTTTATTCGGTTGAACTTTACGTGCACGAGGCAAAAATGTGCGGGGCCATTATAGAACCGCCATGTATCAATGAGGGAGATTTTCACAACACCATCAAAGGAAAGCACCTTTACCTGGGATTCGGAAATCTAAAGGAACTGGAACAGCGGGCCGCACAGCGAATTATAGAGAACCGGAATTTCCACGGAAAGTTTCGGTCGTTTGAAGACTTTATTGACAGGGTTTCTATTGGGATCGAACAACTGAGTATCCTTATCAGGATCAATGCATTTCGATTTACCGGAATAGACAAGTTCAAATTGCTGTGGGATGCGCATTTCAAGCTGTCGAAATCTCCCAAGAAACCGGAGCAGTTGCCGCTTTTTAATCCGAAGCACAAAAAGTTTGATCTGCCGGACCTGAGGACCAGTAATCTGGAAGCTGCCTTTGAGCAGATCGAGTTGCTGGGCTTTCCCCTGTGCAGCCATTTTGAATTGCTGAAGGAGCCCCCACGGAACAGTTATTGCGAGAAAGATCTGGCAGCTTTTCGCAATAAAAACATCCTGATCTATGGCTACCTGGTGACCATAAAAAATACCAAAACCTCAAGGGGAGAACATATGTATTTCGGGACTTTTTTAGACCGGGAGGGGTATTTTTTTGATGCGGTGCTCTTCCCCCCTGTCGCCAAAAATTACAGCTTTCACGGCTTGGGAGTATATGCCCTCTACGGAAAAGTGATCGAAGAATTTGATGTGTTAAGCCTTGAAGTGAGCAAAATGCGAAAGGAAGCCTACATCACCGATCCCCGATTTTCTGAAGAGAACCTTGCCACAGGTCACCGGCAGGAAAAGATGAACAGCCTGAAAGAACGCAAAGAATTAAAAGACAAAAATTAAATAAAACAACACGCGCATGTCATTTGAAAGAATAAAGGAAAAACTGGATATTTTAGCCGATGCTGCAAAGTACGACATCTCCTGTTCCAGCAGCGGAAGCAAACGGGCCAATAAGAACAAAGGCCTGGGTAACAGTGACGGAGTAGGAATTTGCCACAGCTATACCGAAGACGGCCGCTGCGTTTCCCTGCTCAAGATCCTGCTTACCAACCACTGCATATTTGACTGTGCGTATTGCGTGACCCGAAAGAGCAATGACATTAAACGTGCGGCTTTTAAGGTTCAGGAAGTGGTAGACCTCACCATGAACTTTTACAGGAGAAATTATATAGAAGGGCTATTCCTGAGTTCCGGGATCTTCAACAGTCCAGATCATACTATGGAACGCCTGGTATCTGTTGCAAAAAAACTTCGGTTGGAAGAAAATTTCAATGGCTATATCCATTTAAAATCAATTCCCGGGGCGAGTGATGAGTTGATGCGGGAAGCAGGATTGTATGCAGACAGGCTTTCAGTAAATATAGAGATCCCTACAATTTCCGGATTGAAGCTGCTGGCACCGGATAAAAAACACGAAGATTTCATCAAACCCATGGAAGCTGTAAGGGAAGGGATCGTACAATATCAAAATGAGAAGAAATTAATAAAGAGCACTCCAAAATATGCCCCGGCAGGCCAAAGCACGCAAATGATCGTGGGAGCTACCGGGGAGAGTGACCGGGACGTAATGTACTCGGCAGCGTATTATTACAAGAAGTTCAATATGAAACGGGTATATTATTCGGGATACATTCCCGTGGCCAATGACTCCCGGTTGCCGGCACTGGGAAGCCCCGTACCCATTCTTCGGGAAAACCGGTTGTATCAAACAGACTGGCTACTTCGGTTTTATGGATTTGACATCAGGGAGCTTCTCAATGAGCAGCACCAAAACCTGGACCTGGATATCGATCCCAAACTCAGCTGGGCTTTGCGCAATCGGGATATGTTCCCCCTGGATATCAACCGGGCAGACCGGCAGCTCATTGCACGGGTACCGGGAATTGGAATGAAATCTGTTCACAAGATCACAGAAGCCAGAAAATACAGAAAACTGAACTGGGAACATCTGAAAAGGATCGGGGTTGCGCTTAACCGGGCGAAGTATTTCATTACCTGTGATTCCGGAGATTGGGAAAAAAGGGACCTGAGCACCGAGCAGGTAAAGGGTTTGATCATGCAGAATTCTGTGAGCAAATTCAGGAAAGACACCGGAACACAACTCAGTTTATTCAGCTAAAATGGAAAAGGGAAGCACTTTGATCTACGACGGGACTTTAGATGGATTTTTCACTTTAGTCTTTGCTGTATTTGAACAAAAACTAAAGGTTACCGCTATTTACACAGAAGCAGGAGTGCAGCAGGATTTCTTTTCTGAACCTGAAATCGTGATCTCAGATACTGAAAAGGCACAGCGGGTAAAAGCCGGAATGGAAAAATATATTTCTGCTAAAGGAAGGAGAGCGCTTTATTTTTCCTTTTTAAGTGAACAAGCGGGAATTGAACTTCTTATGCTCCAATACCTTCAGCAAGCTTTCAAAAAAGAAAATTTCAGCGAAACCGATTTTGGCAATCCGGTTGTTTTAAAGATCACCCAGGTAGCCAAAATGGTGAGCCGTGAGAAACACAGGATGGAAGCTTTTGTAAGATTTATGCTTACCAAAGACCAGATATACTTTGCTCAAATCATGCCCGATTTTAATGTGCTGCCTTTAATACTCCCACATTTTGAGAGCCGCTACGCAGATCAAAAATGGATGATCTATGATCTCAACAGAAAGTACGGATTATATTATGATCTTCAAACCACCCGGTATATGACATTAGATCTTTCTGACGATCTTAGGGAAGGGAAGAACGGAACCTTTTTTGATCCCGCAGAAATTGAATTTCAGCAATTGTGGCAACAGTATTTTAAAAGTACCAATATTAAATCCCGAAAGAATATGAAGCTTCACCTGCAACACGTGCCCAAAAGGTATTGGAAGTTATTAACTGAGAAGAGCGCCTTGCCAAATTAAAAAAATGTTTAAATTTGTAGCTTCAACTAATCAAACATATTTTTTAAAATGAAAAAATTATCGCTTATTTTATTAGCTTCTGTCTTTACTTTGTCTATCTACTCTTGTAGAGAAACTAATGAAGAAAGAACTGAAGATTCTCTTGAAGAAGTAGGAAACGACATTGAAAACACTACTGAAGACACTTATAATGAAGCAGAAACTGAAGTTCAGGAAGAAATTGACGGAACTGACGATTTGAATGCAGATAACGAAATACAATAGTATTCGTAAACATTTTGACAAAGCCATTCTTATAGTATGAGATGGCTTTTTTTAGTTTTAACCTTTATTCAAAATATATGAAAAAGTTATTTGTAATGCTTTTGTTGGTGGGAATAGGCTCTTCCTTAACCTCCTGTAGAGAGGATACAGAACAAAAAACCCAGGATGCAGTAGAAGCTATTGGAAAAGATATTGAAGACAACACTAAAAAAGCAGGAAAAAAAATTGAAGAAGGTGCTAGAAAAGTGAAGGACGAAGTAAATGAAGAGATCAATAATACCGATGACGTGAACGGGGAAAACTAATTTCTCCTTCAGATCTAAATAACAAAAACCGCTTTTACAGCGGTTTTATTATTTAGATATAGTTCTGAATAATTTAAAAATTGAATTATGGTCCTACTATGCCTGTTGATTTTCGTTTAGTATATTGTTGATCTTCTCCTGAAGATCATCCATTTCAAAAGGTTTTGCAATAAAGTCATTGGCCCCGGCTTTTTTGCATTTTTTGCCGGCATCGTGAAGAGCAGACATCATTAAAACTGGAATATCAGCAGTAGGTTCATGCTCTCTTAGCCTGGCGCAAACATCGGTGCCATTCACTCCGGAAATGAGCATGTCCAGGATCACAAGATCTACGTTGTGCTCTTCAATAAGATTTTCGGCTTCATCGGGTTTTTCGGTGACTGTCACCTCGTAGCCGTAGAATTCGAGTAATGTCTTAAGCATTTCCCCAATTCCTGAATCATCGTCTACTACCAGAATGTTTGTTTTCTTTTCCATCTCTTATTTTTGTTTTAAATCTACTGAATCTACATTTAAAGTGAATATAAATTCAGAACCTTTACCTTTTTTACTGTTAACTAATATAGCTCCTTTGTGCCTGGATATAATTTCTTTGGCCAAAAATAATCCGATCCCAAAACCGGAATAGGTTTCTTCACTTTTTACCCCAACCCTGTAGAATCTCTTGAATATACTTTTGTGATACTTTTTCTCGATCCCCATTCCTTGGTCCTTTACACTAACCGCAACCTGCCCATTTTTTTCCTTATCTATAGTGACCTCTATTTTTTGATTGTCTGGAGAATATTTAATGGCATTGGTTACAAAGTTTATAAGCACCTGCCCAATCCGGTCCTTATCTGCGTGCACGTTACACCTGAATTTATGAAACACTTCGATTTGATGTTGAGTATTGGTATAATTTATATCCTGCACCGTCTCAGTAATAAGATCGTTTAAATTAAAAGACTCTTTTTTAAGTTCTAGTTTATTTTCTTCAATTCTGGAAAGGTCCAGCATTTCAGAGATAAGCCTGGTAAGCCTCTTTATTTGGTGATCAATTCGTTCCAGCGAGGGCTTCAACGGCAAAGAAGAAATCTCCTTGTCTTCACCTTTATTTAACACGCTTAGAAGCAATTGCACATATCCCTTGATTGATGTAACCGGAGTTTTTAGCTCGTGACTCACCATCTTTAAAAAATCGCCTTTTCGCTTCTCTTCTTCTTTTAATTTCTGGATCTCAGTATTGGTACAGATCCACATCTTTATTTTTCCGGCTTCATCTTTAACTGCCTCGGCCCGGCTTATATGCCACTTGTATTTATTATTTTTATTGAGGAGTTTTATTTCCATTTCAAAATCTTCACCAGATTCGAGGGATCTATTCCAGGTTTTCACAAACTTCTTTTGCTGCTTTGGATGAATGAACCTTATCCACCCCTGCCTCTTTAAATCTTCTATGTTCTTGCCCGTATATTCCAGCCAGTGTTCATTAAAATAAGTAAGATTTCCTTTCTCATCAATATTTATGATCTTCCCGGGCATGAGATCTGTCATTTGCCTGAAATAAAGCTCACTTTCCTTAATACTTTTTTCCTGATTTTTTTGAAGCGTAATATCTCTGAAGGTCCAGGACCAGGCATAAAAAGTACCATCTTCCCCTACCACCGGATAACCGTAACGTTCTATGATCTTACCGTCCTTGAATTTTAATTCATCTTTACAAACCTGATTTGGGGCATTATACAACTTTTTGACGTTTTGCAGGAAGGTATCTGCTGAAATGAGTTGTTTTTCGGCAAATTCAAGAGCTGCCGTATCGTTTCGAGTCTCTATTATCTTGGATGGCATGTTCCATATATCAATAAAGCGCTGATTGTAAGATATGATCTTCCCTTTAGTATCTACTAATAGTACTCCGTCGAGATTTGCCTGGTTATGTGTTTCCAATAGCGCTTTGCTATACTCCAGGCTCTCCATCACCTCCTTTTGTTCCTGGATATCTATGGTAGCGCCAATCCACATGTTGATCCTTCCTTCTTCGTCTTTTACAGCCTCCAAACGGTGAATATGCCAGGTATAGATTCCATCCTTCTTCCGAAACTTAATTTCCATTTCGAATTTTTCTCCAGTTTCCAAAGATCTTTTCCATTCCCGAAGAAACTGTTCTTTATGTTCGGGATGTATGAAAGGTATCCAGCCGGAACTCCTGAGCTCATCCAGGCTATGGCCGGTAAAATCCAGCCAGCCCTGGTTAAAATATAAAAACCTGCCCTCAGCATCGGTATTTGTAACTTTTGTTGGCATGAGATCTGCCATTTGCCTAAAATGTTTCTCACTGTCTTTAAGCAAGTTTTTAGATTCTACCATTTGAGATACATCCTGGGCCATATTCAATATGCCATAGATTTCTCCTTCTTCATTACGCAATGGAGTATAGGAAAAATTGAAAAATCCTCTCTGCATTTCCTCGCCTATTAGCAGATCAACGATTTGTTCATTTCCCCAGTAGATTTTACCTGTTCTAAAAACTTCCTGAAGCAACTTTTTAAAAGGCTGGCCCTCCAGCTCCGGTAAGGCCTCAAGCAATTTTTTACCTCTTACAGACCTGTCTTTCCCCCACAGCTCTATCATCGCATCGTTCGCAAATTCGATCTTCATTTCAATGCCCGTATAAACCGCCGTGGCAATAGGGGCTTCCTCTACGATAGACCGAATGCGGTGTTCACTTTCTATGATTAAATTTTCCTTGATCTTTTCTTCATGGACATCAACAACTGTCCCCACCATTCCCTCGTACTCTCCTTTGGTATTATATTTTGGACTTCCCCTGTCTATAACCCATCTGTATTCTCCGTTTTTGTTCCGAAGGCGGAAAGATTTTTTATATGGTTTTCTATCATTACTTGATTTAAGAAAAGATTTTTTAGCCTCTTTCGCATCCTTGGGATGAACGGCATCTAACCAACCAAAATTTTCTGCAGCCTTTAAAGTTTGCCCGGTGTAATGGTACCAAACCTTATTCAAATAAGTGCTTTTACCCTCCGGGTCGGTGATCCATACCATAACAGGTAAAGTATCAATAAGATTTTTTAAATATTGCTCACTCTCCTCAATTTTTTTCCTCACCATCACCTTCTCGGTAACATCAACTGCATGAACAAATATACCATCAACTTTACCTTGAGAGTCAAAAGTTGGCTGATATACAAAATCAAGAAAAGAATTTTTATGCGAAGTATCCCCCAATCTAATGTCAACAGGAACCTCCCGACCTATGTGTGGTTCACCGGATTTATAAACCTTATTCAGCAATTTTATAAATCCCTGGGCTTCGGCTTCGGGAATTACTTCCTTGACACTTTTCCCAATGATCTCTCTCTGGCCAATTATCTGAAGATATCCCTCATTTGCCAGTTCAAATACATGGTTGGGACCCCGCAAAGTGCAGATCAATGCAGGGGCATGCAATAGGATGTTGATAATGTTCTTAACGTAAAAAGGATGTTTTTCGAACGGTATACCGGTTGCAGGTGCTAAAATGGATCTAAAGGAAACAAGAATCAGATCCTCCATGTTTTCAGGGGTCTCCAAAAAGCTGGCAGATAAAAGCAAAGCTAATTTCTCATTGCCTTCAGATTCGATCGCTGCTTCAAGATCTTTTAAACCGGTTTTTTCAGTTAAAATGGTATTAAAAATATCCTTTATTTCAGAAGTCTTAAACTTCCAGCCTTGAAGCTCAAAAATTGACTGATCTTCAACTTCTTCTGCTTTAAGATCGAACAGTTCAAAAAACGCAGGATTTGCGCAAATAACCTTCAAATCGGCAGCAAGAGCCATAAAGGGCTCATTAACTGCGTTTACTATAGATATTGGAAAGGATCTTGTCATCGATGTTTTCACTTTTACTTCATTTGACCCTTCAAGACTGTTTTTCATATATGCTAATGCTGTATCTTCTGCATCAAAGGCTAAAATATTACATTACATTGTAAACAAGAAAATATAACTTGCTGAAAGGGTTACACAAATGTTAAACCTTTCATAAAAATGAGCTGTATCTCTCACTTACGGCTGTAAAAAACACATCTGACAAAAAAACTTAATTATTAATTCAGGTATTTCAGGTCTCCTTAGGGAAGATTATCCTAACCTTTTAAACAAAATATTGCAACAATTACGGTTTTCCGCTGTCTTTGATAAAAGCTCATCAATGAAAACATTATTTGTTACCATCATTATCCTTTTATGTCACTGCTATTCTTATGCTCAGAAAAATGACAGTATTCCCCGTAAAAATATCTCTATTTCCCGTATAATAGAATCCCCAAAAATTGATGGTATACTTGATGACGCTGCCTGGGAAGGAGCAGAAATTGCAACCGGTTTTGTAGAGCGGGAACCTAATAACGGAAGGCCAATTCCAGACAGCCTTCATACCGAAGTAAAGATAATTTACGATGACCTGGGAATCTATTTTGGCGCGGTGATGAACGATCCTGATCCCGATAAGATCATGAAAGAACTTACGGAAAGAGATGATATTGGTGCCGATGATTTCTTCTTTGTCCTGCTCAATGGGTATAATGACCGGCAGCAGAGCATGCAATTCATAGTTACAGCTGCCGGGGTACAATATGACGCAAAAATGACGAATATGCGTGAGGATAGCTCCTGGAATGCGGTTTGGTATAGCGGTGTTAAGATCAATGAAACCAATTGGGTTGCTGAAATTTTTATTCCTTACTCCGAACTTCGATTTCCCAGGAAAAACATCCAGGAATGGGGACTCCAAATGGAACGGGAATTTAACCGGGCGCGTACAAGATACAGCTGGAGCCCCATTGACAATGCAAAGGGATCCTATTCTATATATGATGGTGAAATTCACGGAATAGAAAATATAAAAACCCCCACCCGGCTTTCCTTTCAGCCCTATGTTTCCTCCTATATCAACAACTATGATGGTAAGACAACCGTAAATTATAACGGAGGAATGGACCTTAAATACGGAATTAATGATGCCTTTACCTTAGACCTGGTGTTAATACCCGACTTTGGTCAGGCCCGGTTTGATGAAACGGTATTGAATCTTTCGGCATTTGAAGTACAGTATAATGAGCAAAGACCATTTTTTACTGAAGGAACAGAACTTTTTACCAAAGGAGATCTTTTTTATTCCCGAAGGGTTGGAGGCGCGCCAACAGGACAGGTGGTTTTAAATGAAGGCGAAGAGATTGTCAATTATCCCGGTACTGTTGATCTCATCAACGCGCTGAAAATTTCAGGACGAACAGATAAAGGACTGGGCATTGGGATCTTCAACGCTATTACTAAAAGAACCTTTGCTGATATTAGTACTCCTACAGGAGACATAAGAAAAGAGTTGGTGGAACCTTTTACCAATTACAATATTTTAGTTTTGGATCAAAGGTTTGGAGACAATTCCTCCATTTCCCTGGTAAACACAAATACTATGAGAGAAGGACATTTTAGGGATGCCAATGCTACCGGGGCATATGTGAATCTAACCAATAAAAATAATACCTGGAATTACAGTGCCAGCGCAGAGGGAAGCTGGGTAATGGAAGAAGACTTAAAATTTGGTAGTGAGCTGCAGGCGGCTATAGCAAAGATCAGCGGAAAGAACCGACTTGAAGCAGGTGTTGACCTCAGAACAGATGATTATGATATTAATGACCTGGGTTATTTAGCACAAACAAATTATGCACGCTATTTTGGATACTATGGTTACAGGTTTCTGCAACCCAAAGGATTTCTAAACAACATGTTTCTCAATTTTAACCTTCGGCATTTGCGCAGGCTGGACCCGGACCTTTTCAGTACTGTGTTGTTCAATTTTAATTCCAGTTTTACCACGAAGAATTTCTTCAATTTTGGAGGTGGTTTTGAAACTACATTTATTGAATCCAATGATTTTTACGAACCCCGGGTCCCGGGATGGCATGTGAAAGTTCCGGCCTATTATGATCAATGGCTGTATTTTGGAACAGATTACAGGAAAAGATTTTCCTTTGAGGCTGTTGTTGACTGGTACAAATATGATGAAAAAGGAAGAGGCAGGCTCATCACCAATTTTGGCCCAAACTACCGGTTTTCAGATAAATTTAAATTGAATTTCAGGACCAATGTAGAACTTTCAGATAAAGAGCAGGGGTTTGTAAATATAATAGACAATGACATTATTTTCGGCCAGCGAAACCGGAATACTGTTGTAAATTCCCTGGGAGGAAATTATATTTTTAATAATAAAACCGCCCTGAACCTCGCTTTCAGGCATTATTATACAGAGGTAGAATACTTTCAGTTCTACAACCTGGAAGAGAATGGAGACCTCACCACCAATCCTGTAATTGATAATATCTACGACACTACCTATAACAGCTGGAACCTGGATCTGAGATTTTCATGGTGGTTTGCTCCGGGAAGCCAGCTCTCTATTTTATACAGAAATGCAATTGACAGCTTTACCAGGGAAGCAAACCAGGATCTTACCACAAATTTCAGGTACCTGTTTGAACAACCCCAGGTCAACAATCTTTCATTTCGCCTTACTTATTTCCTGGATTACAACAGGATAAAAAACTGGTTTAACCCGGCAGTTGCCGCACAAAATAACCCCATAAGAAATCCAAAGATGGAAATGGGGCTATAAATCGTTGTTTGAATTAGCCAAAAAAACTCCGCAGTTCTTGCGGAGTTTTTAATTTATATCAATGAAGAAATCTACATATCTACCTTTAAACCCGAATCAATTCTGGCAATAAGATCACTCCAGTGATACCTGGTCAAAGGATCATTCACATTGTTCTTCCGCTGGTTGAGATCCCTTTTCAAACGTTCCATTTCCCCGCGCATTACAGCAATAATATCAGATTTTTTAATTGCATCCTCATCCTTCAGTTTTTGAACATAACCTGACGCTGCATCTATATAAGACCGCTGCAAATTCCGGCGATAGGCATCTGCTTTTTGACCTGAATATAATTCACTGAAAACACCGCTGCGAAGGTCGTTCATCATCTCAATTACAGAATAGGCATCACCGCCATTCACCTGTTCATTGCTCACCATTCTTTTTATCCTGTCTTCATTCAGCAAAGTATTAAGTGACCTTGTTTGTAAGTTTTGAACCCGCTCAATAGCTCCGGAAGCTTCTATTCTTGATAAAAGATTTTGGTCCAGCAACCATTCCGGGGTTGTGAAGGCGTGAGTGTTCAGGAAATTCACAGCACCTTTTTGAGTGGCTTTTGGCACCGTCTGGTACACTGCTCCCTCCTGATCGTATGTTTTTGAAGTTTCATAAACTCCACCTACATTAGTGATCACGTGGGAAATATACCCCCGCCACAAATTGGTGAGTTCCCCGTAGACTTCGCTTAGATCATCATAATTAGATCCGTCTTTTGCGGTCCACTCCACAAGATTTGGCACCACTTTTTTTAAGTTGGCAAGGCCGTATTCACTAGCTTTTACCTGGTCCTGCCCTAAACTTTCCCGCTGGGACTGCGGATCTACCCCGTCATAGCCCCCGCCGAATTCGTAAATTGGATCTCCGGCTTTCTCTACTATCCATTTATCCAGCGTACTCTTTTCATCCCGGGGATCATTCGCTTCCGGTAAATACCTGTACCCCCAGTTGATCGCATAAAGGTCATAAGGCCCCATCATTCGTATATACCTTACCCCCTCATCCTCAGGTTGTGCCACATAATTCACCCTGGCATAGTCCATAATTGACGGCGTTAATCCGTATTTCTGAGTAAATTCAGCTGAACGAAGGGAATCTGTGGGATAAGCGGCACTGGCTTTCATATTGTGTGGTAATCCAAGGGCATGGCCAATTTCGTGAGCTATAACCATACGCATCATCTCCCCTATTTCTGCTTCCGGAGTATTTAAAGTTCGGGCTGAAGGGTTTTGAGCTCCGGCCTCGATCATATACCTATTTCTGTAAGAACGCAAGTGGTTGTGATACCAGATGATATCACTTTCGATGATCTCTCCCGTACGCGGATCGGTTACTGAAGGCCCTACCGCATTTCGGGTCGTACTGGCTACATAACGCACAACCGAGTACCGAACATCTTCAGGACTAAATTCAGGGTCTTCTTCCTTGCTGGGAGGATCTTTGGCAATGATGGCATTTTTAAAACCGGCTTCCTCAAAAGCCACGTTCCAATCTTCTATACCCTGCCTGAAATAAGGCCTCCACTTTTCAGGAGTGGCCGGATCAAGATAATATACAATAGGTTTTACCGGTTCTACCAGTTCTCCCCTTTGATATGCTTCCACATCTTTAGGCTCCAGGCGCCATCTTCTTATGATCTTGTAATCATCAGATTTTAATTCCTCTGAATCGTAGTCGTATTTTCTCACTGTGAACCATCCCACACGATCATCGGCAAGCCTGGGTTGCATCAGATCATCGGGCAACAATACCATAGACTGGTTCATAAGAAGAGAAATGGTTCCGGCCTGCCCTCTTTGCGGCGGCTCCTCTGCCTCATAGGTCATTAGGTGCTTCACCTCAACATTTTTTGGATAGGAATTAGCAGATTCTATGTAAGACCGGTTGGAATCAAGTTTTTTGACCTTGTAACGCTTTTTAAGGGAAGGCGAGATCCCGTTTATAGCCTCTATATCTGTTTCAAATAAGCTGTTCACCTCAACCACTACTGCCGTAGAATCTTCATTATAGGCAGCGATCTTTGTGCTGTAAAGAATGGGAAAAAAATTGTTCGCCTCAACAGAACGGTAGATCGGAGATTCTTCATCACTCTCATTCTCAAAACTGATGATCTTCATATCCACGCTCTGCCCACGCTTGCTCCAGCGCACCACCTGTTCATTTACTTTGGAACCGGCATTGACGTATCCTCCTCCAAAATTGGCAGGGACTTTGGCTATCCTGCTCACCAGGAGCATATCCTTTTCCAGGAGGTCCAAAGGTATTTCAAAGTAGAGCTTTTCTCCTACAAAATGTGAGGTGAAAAGGCCCTCATCACTTCTGGCTTCTGAGGTTATTACTTCTTTATAAGATTTTAAGTTTCCGTTGGTTTTCCGTGAAGTCTGTTCCCGGGTCGCTTTTTCCTGATTTCCGGAGATCTGGCCCTGGCTTTGGCACCCCATGGCAAATATTGCCAGTACGCCAATAGCCGATACTTTTTTGATCATATGTAATCTTGATTTTTTGGTTCCCAAGATAAGGAAACTCATTAGAAAACTAACCCAGAAATAAAAATCTCCTGAAAATTTACTGTGCCAGATATCCGCCATCCAGAGGGTAATAAGCCCCGGTTGCAAAGGAGGATCTATTTCCCGCCAGCCATACAAAAATTTCTGCTACCTCATCCGGTTCTCCCAGTCTTCCTATAGGGTGCAGTCCTGCCAACTGATCTTTACTCTCCTGATCCAGCCCCTCCAGAAGCGGAGTTTTTATAAATGCGGGGCCAACAGAATTAACCCTGATCCCTTTTGCTGAATATTCCAGTGCGGCAGTTTTAGTAAGTCCCAATACGCCGTGTTTGGCAGCCACATAAGCAGAACTATTGGCATAACCCACACTACCCAAAATTGAGGCTACGTTAATAATAGACCCTCTGCCGTTTTTAAGCATGGCCGGGATCTGATATCGCATTCCGTAAAAAACCCCGCTCAGGTTTATCGATATTACTTTATCCCAGTTTTCAGTATTAAGCTCCCCAACAGGCAATCTTTCACCTCCAATTCCTGCGTTGTTAACTGCCACATCAAGCTTTCCGAATTTATTTATAGCGGCGTCTACACTCTTTTCAGAATCTGAAGGGACAGAAGTATCGGCTTTAATGAAAATAGCTTCCCCTCCATCCTTATTGATCTTTTCAGCAAGGGCTTTACCATTTTCCTCATCAATATCTGTAAGTACCAGTTTGGCGCCTTCTTTGGCGAACATTAACGCGGTACTTTCCCCTATTCCCGATGCGGCACCTGTAATAAGGGCAACTTTATTTTCTAGTTCCATAATATTTGTTTTTTGGATGAAGTTAAAAGTAGGAAAAGTAAAAGCGGGAAAAAATGAGAAAGATCAGGAAAAAGGAATTTCCTAACTTTAGCCACAGATATAAATATTTTATGCGCATTATCTTCATCGTAGCGATCTGCCTCAACTTCTGTTTCGGTTTTGCTCAAACCGGCAAATTACCGGAAGGTTTTATATATGTAAAAGAAAGGATCCCTGATGTGGTGCTGGAAATGCGGTATGCGGAAAAGAATAACTTTATTGGAAAACCTATTGCCGGTTACAACAAACCTGTAGCTATTTTATCAAAACCTGCCGCAGAAGCTCTTTACCTTGTTCAGCAGGAATTGAAAAATGAAGGATTTTGCCTTAAGATATTTGACGCTTACCGGCCTCAGCAGGCGGTAAATGAATTTATGACCTGGGCGCGGGATCCCGGAGATACCCTAATGAAACAGGATTTTTATCCGGATGTAGATAAACGAAACCTGTTCAATTACGGATATATCTCTACCCGATCTGGACACTCGCGGGGCAGTACTATTGATCTTACCTTAATAGATGCCAATACCGGAAATGAAATTGATATGGGTGGCAGCTATGATTTCTTTGGGGAGCTTTCGCACCATAATTCGAAGGATGTTACAGCAGAACAAAAACAAAACAGGGATTTGCTGAAGAATACAATGGCTAAACATGGATTTCATCCTTATATGCAGGAATGGTGGCATTACACCTTTCTGCCCGAACCCTATCCTGAAACTTATTTCAATTTTCCGGTAGAGTGAACTATGACCTGATTGCCGCCTGAAACTTCTTCTTTTGGTTCTTCAGTTTTGAAACCGCGATCCCGTAATAATTGATCTGGTTCTTTTCTTTGAGCAGATCGTAGATGTCCCTGCTAATCTGGTTGTCATTCCTGGTAGAGATGATATACCAGATGAATGTATTCCTGTGCTCCCTGTAAGTATCAAAATTAAATACATTTTTATAGTTTTCCAGTTTACCCAGCAGATCCAGGGTTAAGGCTGTCCTCAGGCATTTCTTACATTTTGAACAGTTCATCACCCCTTCCTGAGCTGCCCTGCGTGGGCTGGTGCAAATATCCAGGTGGTCATAAGTGCCTTCAAAATCTGCAATAAAATCTGTGCGTTCAAGCCTGGTGAGGTTAGCAACGGCCGAATAAAAGGATGTAGACTCGGTAGAAAGCATGTTCAAAATAAGGGAATCATAATCCTGAGTATCGTAGGCGTGAAGTTTAAAAAAATCGAACCTGTTCTTTGATGCGGAATAATAATTTCGGAAAAGTTTTTGAAGTATGAGGGCACAGGAAACATTCCGAAGTGTATTAGTTTCCTGGAATTTCATCATCAGGATCTCGCTGAGGTTGGAATCGATCGGGATGATCTCTTTGCCTTCTCTTTTTGCAAACCGCAGGGATTTTTTCAGTCTTTCCTGAAAGATCTTTCTGGTGGCTTCTCCCCCCGATCCATGGGAACCGGCATTAAAAAATGTGAAATATTCGATCTTGTAGGAACCTTGCTCATCAATATGATCATAATAAGTGGCAAAAGAATCTACTCCGCAGGACAGGCCTGTAGCAGCCACGTTTCTGGTATTCAGATCTTTTTCATTTAACTCTCCGGCAGTCACTTTTACAGGCTTTAGTTTAGGGTTGGCAAGACATAAGGCTGGGATAAGATAATGGGTAACCGAATAAAATAATTTAGCCGATACAGGAGCATTCACCTGAATATCATCACCGGTCTTTAATCCCAGAAACAGTAAACCTATCAAAAAAGCATCGGCATTTTCAGTGACAAGATATTCTTCAGAACGGGAGGGGACACTATACCAAAGTTTATTTTCAGAACCATCCCGGGTAAATTGTACAGATATTTCAGCTCTTTCATCAGGAAGTTGTAAAACAGTGGGTTTTTCAATTACGATCATATTCTGGAAATTTTCGTCTTCATCTTTAGATGTGAATAAAAAAGTTCAGTATTACACCTTTTCTGTTCAAAATTAATAAAATGTTGAAATTTTCAGGTAAAAATCTTCAAAAGGGGTCTTGAAGAAGCTGCTTCAGAAAATTAAGTTACATAATTCTAAGTATCTTAGAATAGGATTAAATAAATAAGTTTACATGACCGCTGTTATTTCCCTGCTTGTTATCATAACCCTCTCTGTGTTGGCTACACGTATTGGAGCAATAGCCTTTGTACATACAGGCATTTCCAAAGAGGCAGCTAAATTCCAGGCCCGGTCTGCCTACCTGGGCGTAGGTTTTACCACCAGGGAATCTGAGATGGTAGTTAATGATCCTGTAAGGAGAAAGATCCTCACCATACTCATTTTTTTAGGGAATGCCGGGATTATTACTACCATCTCGTCTGTGATTTTCAAAATATAAAGGAATGATTGTATTTCTTGTGTAGCAATTCCCACGGGAATGAACTGCAGCAAATAATCTTACTTTTTAAACATCCCGATCTAAAAAATAATTTTTAAGTTTGGCTATATGCAGCTATAACCGATAGGACTATAAAAACTTTTTTTGACTGCAGGAGATCACCGGGTATTCTTTAGCAACATTTTACCCTTTCGCACCTCTTCCCTGGCCCTTTCCAGAAGTTTCTCGTTTCCTCCCTGCAAAGCCTCGGTTAAAGCATCCATTTCCGGCACATATTTGCGGGCGAAACCTTTATTATTTCGCACTATATCCATGGTGTTATCTATAACATCAGCAAGTTTAATGGTCTTGGCTTCAGGGCTCATCTTTGCCTGGCGCTCTACCTCTTTATCCTTTCTTCTTCTACGGTTCAAATGCTGATATTTTTCCTTTACATATTCATCGGTGAGTTCTTCAACAAGCCGGGCCACAGCACCTCCAAACTTGTTTTTAATTTCTTCAAGGCTAACAGGGGTATCCTCCACCACATCATGTAAATAAGCCGCACAGATCATTTCCGGGCTAAGCGAAACCGATCTTACGATTTCTGCTACCCGCTTGGGATGTTCTATATAAAGTTCATCTGTATATTTTCTTTTTTGGTCCCCGTGGGCCTTTGCAGCAAACTTAAGTGCCTCTTCTTCCATTTTATAATTTTTAATTACGGGACGTTACAGCCTCCCGCCGGTGAATTAGGAGCTATTAAACTATTACTTTCCTTCGTTAATTAACATCAAATTCCCGTTAAACATTTAAAAAAGTCTTTTGAAAAAAATAGCATGAATTGTAAATTATTAAGAATTTAAAACATCCAGATCATGAAAATTGAACATAATACAGCAGGAATAAATCCCACAGCAGAATTTATAGATAACCAGCACACGGGTAAGTTCGTTGAACTTCTTCCCGGAACTTATATGATCAAAGGCGCTATAAATGACAGGGGATTTGATCAGGCTTATGCCCTGACCAATAACAACCGAAAAGAGCTCATTTTAATTGATGTGGTTGAAGAAGCATACCGGGAGGCTGTTCAAACCATTGTCAAGGACGGTTATAAGATCAAAGCGATACTCATTACAGGGAAATCTGTTCTCAATGATGCATATGCCGATCTTGAAACCATCTCTGAAGATGCAGGAGGGGCAGAGATCTATTTGCACCCTGATTTACAGGACGAAACAGATTTTGACGTTAACGACCTCAACAACAGCGACTCACTTATAAGCAGCTTTAATCTTGAAGTTTTTGAGCTGCCTCCAACAAAAAACGGGGAAGTTTTAATATTTTCCGGTAAAAATGAAGGAATGCTTTTTATTGGTGACAGTGCAAAAGGTTCAGATTATAACAGTGACACTTTTATCTTTTCCCGCGAAACACAGGAAAAGCAAAGCCATGAATTTGAGATTTCCAAATACTGGGAAAATTTCAGAAAAGAATTTGCATATTTTTTCCCACGACAGGGCAAGCCGGCAATAGAGGTTGACGGCCGTACCCGGAGTAATATTCTTAACCGGCTTAGCCGGGGTTCATCTTAAATATATGATGGCATTGAAATCCTGCCTGTTTACCTACCTTAGCAACAATTAAAACTAACCAGGCGTATGGATTATAATGAAAAAGAATTTGATGAAAGAGATTCAGAAGAGATAAGAAAACTCATACTCGACACGCTACACGAGATAAGAGATAATACTTCTTTGAATTTTGATATTGAAGTAGTTCCAAACACCAGGTTCGGAGAGGATATCATCATGAGATTACCACCGGAATCCACGGGTATTGAAAATATAAATTCTAAAAAAGCAGGAGAAACTTATAAAAAAACGGGAGCAAAGATCGTATTTAATCAAATCTTTAGTAACGGGTCTGAAGTATCTTACCGGATGTCGCATATCGAAGGCCTTACAGATCAACCTAAAAAAGAACTTAAGGACAAAGCTCCCAGGGAACATATCTCCCGACAATATATTATGGAAAAGGTCCTGGCCTTCCTCCAGGAGGTAGTGGAATTTGAGAAATAAATTATTTCAATAAACATCACATGCTGCAGGGAGAGAAGTTTGTTTTGAAGAGAACAATGAACCCAAAAAAAGAAACCTGATGAACTTTTATTCATCAGGTTTCTTATTCTATTTGTTCTTGCTCATATGGGCTTCTGGTGCCGTTAACTGTTATCAATAATCTCTAATTTGGGAGAATTCTCCTTCACCTCCACATCCCCTGTTCTGTAGATCCTAATCGCTTTACCTCCTTTGACCTCATTATCTTTTACTATTAAATCTTCGCAATAAGATGCACCTATATACAGGCCTTTGCCATGGGATATCCGGTCAATATTTCCCTGTATGAGAATATTTTCGGTCCATCCAAATTTAATGACAGGAGCAGAACTGCCGTAGGTATTGGTTCTTTCATTGTCTATGAATTTCCAGTTTTTCCTGATGGTAGGGTTTTCTTCATTAGAGGTCCTGCAGTAAAGGGAATTTCCGGATCCTGTATATTTATTATTATGAATATTTATATCACTTACATCTCCCTTCCCTCCTGCTGCAAATGGGGTTAACTGTACATCAATGACAGAGTGCCTCACTTCTACCTCATTGGCAAACCCGGCATCGTGGAAAGGCTCCAGGTCAATCCCAGACCTTCGGCCTTTATCTATCCACACACTGTCAATTAAAATTTTCCTTGCATCAGAAACTGCAATTCCCTGCCTCCCTACAAATTTTAAATGCAGATTCTTAAGTTCAATATTTTCAGAAGGATCTGTAACACTTTGCCCTATGTACACCCCGTCTCCCCATACTCCGTAAACTGAACAATTCTCAAGACTTATATTCTTAGAGTTAATAATGTCAAAGCCATGCTCAAATTCCCAGTAAGAGCGGTACCCCGGAAAACCTTTAAAGCTGCCTTTGTCTTTTCCACCTTCCCAAAAATCGGGGGTGAATTCAGGAGCCGAACCTAACTTGCGGCCTTCTATGGTGTTAGAGCCTTCAATTCGAATATTCTCCACCTGTATATTGCTGCTTTGATGAATTCGGAAATGCCTTCTGTGAGAATAATCTCCCTTACTTATATTTCCGCCAAAAGGCGTGGCAGGAGCTTTGGTGAAAAAGGTTGTAGGCTCTTCTTTGGAAAATCCCCGGACGATCAAATGATGCCTGTTTATAAAATTAATGATCCCGAGTTTACCTCTTGGATTCCAGTCAAGATTACCTTCAGTCCAGAATCTTCCCTTCGGAAATTCAATAATATTTGGTTGTTCTTCACTACCATCGGGAATGTCATCGATCTGGTCCTGGATCATTCTTGTAAGATCCCCTTCGCCCTTAATTTCGATTCGGTAAATATGAGTAGTATCAGAGTTTTCCTCACTGCCTGCCTGCTCAAACAACCGGGAAGGTTCAGTATGGACCAAAGATATTTCTGAAGCCTTAGCTGAACAGAATGAAATAAATAAAAGCAGAATTAAAACCGGCCTTTTAAACAGGTCTTTCAGATGTGTTTTTGATATTACTTTTTTCAATAGTGGCTTTAAAATAGTGGTAGATTTATATTGATCCATAGCTTTCAGTTCATTTAAAGTTACCCTGACTTATAAAGTTACAGTTAGAAACTGCAAAATAAAAATTCGGTTATATGTATTTCCCTTAAAGAATTGTGCCAATCTTGCAATAGGAGCAAATAACCCTGTTGAGTACCTGGAAAAGCACCTGTTTTTTTATTTATGATTTGCCAAAAACAATCGATTTAATGATATTTTGTTTAAGTCCACATGAAAAATCTTTTGGTTTACAGATATACATAATAAAAAATATTAAACAAACCAAAAAAAAGCACTAAATTATGAGATGGATTTGGAGCTTTCAAAACGGTTAAGGGAATTGAGGAAGAAAAAGCAATTTTCTCAGGCCTTTGTGGCTGAAAAACTATCTATTTCCCAGGCTGCTTATTCCCTTATTGAAAACTCACAAAACTGTATAAATACAGACCACGTGAAAAAACTAAGCGCCCTATACAATGTAACTACAGATTTTATCATCACAGGCAGGGATAATTCTGTTGCCATTTCTCCTTCGAATGGGTTTGTACCTTTTATAAAACCACAAGCACAGGGCGGATTTATAAAAAATCCAACAGATCAACTTTTTCATGATGAGACAGAATGGTTTAAGATCCCGGGATTTAATCCCACTTCAGATCATCGCCTTTTTGAGGTGGAAGGTAACTCAATGGTACCAACGGTATTTTCAGGAGACATTCTTGTTTGTCAAAAGATAGATCACTGGGAGCGGATCCTGGATGGATCGATCGTGGTGCTTATGACCGCAGATTCCCTGCAGGTAAAAAGGATTCACAGGACCTCCGGCAAGGAATTCAAATTTGAATGTGATAATCCTGCAGAGGGTTTGGATTTCACGCTTCAGGAAAACGAGATCAAAGAACTGTCTATGGTACGCGGAAAAATCTCAAACATTCTGGTCCCTCACCACCAGGTTACCTCTATGGGGAAAGTACAAAATCTGGAGAGGCGCATTGAGTTTCTGGAGAAAGAGATTTTTACTACGCTAAAGAAGATGAAAAAATCAGAGAAATAAACTATTAGGTACCGCTCCTTTTAATTACAAATAGTCCTTCTTTAATATCGCTTATGATAATATTCCCGCTTTCCAGATAAGGATATACATTCCAAACCCCTTCAAATTTTGGTTCGTTATTTAAAGGATGGGTGTCAAAAGATCCTATTTCTTCCATTGATCCCCGACCTATACCGCTTATATCTATTATTCGTACCCCGGCGGTATAATTTGCCAGATAAAATTTATCATTGTTGACATATCCGTTATGATCTATGGCATCGGAAGGCCCAAAATATTCCAGATGCACTACAGGATTGTCCAGATCGGTAAAATCAAAAACTAAGGTCCTGGTCTTTAACCCAAATTCTAATTCATCAAGTTCATCCCCCAGGAAGAAGTATTTTTGATCTTCTGAAAACCAGCCCTGGTGAGGGTATCCAAGATTATCATATCCTATCCCGGAAATCAGTACAGGATTTGCTTTATCTGTTACATCCACAATTACTGCTCCGTTATGGTTACTTCCTATATACAGCTCCTTCCCTGAATATTCTCTATCAGGCCCGGTATAAATCACGACCTGTGCATCATGGGTATAGCCTTCTTCAGCATAACCTCCGGCTGCAACAGGGTTTTTAGGATCCCCTATATATACAAAATGAGGCCCACCTTCAAAAGTATCAGATCCCACAACATAAGCAAAACCCGAATTCTCATTGATCACGATATTATGGGCATTTCCAAATCCTGAATACATAGCATCTGCATCAAAGGTTTGCGGGGCGTTGGGAACACTCCGTAACCGGGAAAGATCAAACACCTGCATCCCGTGATTTTCGGCCTCACTCACAATAAAAGCATGGTTTTTATAAACTTTGATATCCCTCCAGGGACTGTCCTCTGTAGCCGTTGGCAATCTACCAATGACAACAGGATCTGTAGGAATGGAAATATCGACAAAAGCAGTTCCTGTGGTGGTGCCAACAATAGCGTATTCTTTTCCTGTAACTTCATCTTTCCATCCCCAGGAATCATTCGCCTCAGCATTACTTCCTCCCAGCTCCCGGGTATTTACGATACTCATTAAATCATAATCGTTACAAGGATATATTCCTGCCATTCCATTCTCACAGGCGAATGAGGGTTCAAAAACAGCAATGGGTTCAGTAACAGCAATATCTTCTTCATCGTCGCCTGAACAACTTACTAAGGGCAGCAAAATCACAATGGATAATATCCTTTTTAAGGATAAGAGAATTAATGGGGGTGATATATAAAAATTCATAATGGCAGGGGTAAATAATTCAATAGAGCGGAAATTTTTTTTCCAAGTTAATCTATAACCTTGAAATAGTGAGATAGTTAAACCATTTATAGTACCAGAATGATCAAATGCTAATAAAAATAAATAGAAGCAGGAAAAGAAAAGGAAATTAATATTTTTGAAAATGGTCCAGGCAAAATATTTTCCGAAACAGAATTTTAAAAAAATTATTCCAAAATGCCTATCTTGATTTTTTAAAACAAACCAAAAAAATGAAATTAAAATCCAGGATTCAAAAAATAATGTGGGGCAATAAATATGCCCTGCTCCCATACGAACCGTCTAAGAAAACTGAACCAAAGAACATGATGGAGATCCGTTCTGCCTGGAAAGGATTGGAATTGATTATTGAAGATATTTTAGACCGGTTCAACATAGGGAGGGAATCCTGTATAGAATTTGGAGTAGAATACGGATATTCATCTGTGGTATTTTCTAATTATTTTAAGGAAGTCACCGGGGTAGATACTTTTGACGGCGATATCCATGCTAAACAAAAAGGAAATCATTTCGAAAGGACAAAAAGGTCCCTTGAACAATTCGAAAATATAAGTCTTTACAAATCAGATTACAGGGACTGGATCCGGAAAGATTCAAAGCATTACAATTTTGCCCATGTGGATATCATCCATAACTATAAGGAAACATATGAGTGCGGATTATGGGCAGCTCAACATAGCGACTGCTGTATTTTTCACGACACTGAAAGTTTTCCGGAAGTTAAAAAAGCGGTTTTTGATATTGCAAAAGCTACGGGCAAAACAGCCTACAATTATCCGCATCACCATGGATTAGGAATCATTGTTTAACGGAATATGTCAACCACCTCAGGAATTCATTTTAAAAGGGACCATAGAGAAAGTCCCCGAATTTGCTGTTTAACATGATCATTATTCCATGGAATTGGTAAATTCGGAAATGGATTTGAAGATCTTTACGTTGGAAGGTAGTTCAAACGAGTTGTTGTACTTAACACCTTCTCCAAAAAGATATAAATCTTTTTTAGAGTCTTTGCAAAGCTCTGCTTCAAATTCTGCAATAAATTCTGAAGCCTCTTTTTCCCGGGTAAAATAGCTTATGAATTTTGGGGATCTATGGATATCCAGAACATACTTCATTTCCTTTATCGGCAGACTCGGACTTAGAAACATCGTTTTATGCCGATGGAAATTAAGATCATAATTAAGGAAAAGCAGGCCCAGATCATTAATTTCCTTTTCAGGTAAGAACAATACGAAAAGCTCATTTCCCCGGTAGAGACCTTCATGTTCCAGCAGATCAGTATTCAGGTATAACTTTTTCCTGATCAACCCGGTAAGAAATTGTTCGTGGACAGGGTTTATGATCATTTTCCGGCCTAACATACCTGTTTCATTCAGCAACGGCAGAAAGATCTCATGGCAGATCTCCCGAAACGAATTTTTCTTCTTTAATGCTAGATAAGTTTTGTCAAAAAGAGGTTGATCAAAACTGATCATAGCAATTTTTAAAGAATTGATCGCAGTGTATTCGGGACTGGCATTTTTGGCCACCTCACTTATCATCCTCTTAATTTCTGCCTCATTAAATTTGGCAATACGTGAGATGGAATAACCGTGGGCATTTAGAAGAGAAACATGCAATATCTTTTGCAGGCAGGACACATCATATAACCTGATATTGGTGTCGCTCCTCCTGGGCATGAGCAGGTTATACCTTTTTTCCCA
>JAGXIL010000021.1 GCA_024635655.1 Gillisia sp.
AGCAAACTAAAAATTCAATGGAGAATGATGTTCGTGAACAATTTTCCATTCACCTTTTGTTTTGACAAATAGTAAAGAAGTTTGTTCTCTAACAACAACAAGATCCTCTCCAAACAAAAGATGAAAATTAGAGTGAAAGGTCATATTTGCCACATTACCATAATACACAGCAATTTCCATATCCAATGCTTCAAGTTTTACCACTTCTGTGACCGAACCAAAAACCCCGCGTTCATACTCTTCATTTGCTTCACTTCCATTTCTTAGCTCTCCGTTTTTAAATTCGGTGAATTTAGGGCTATACGCATGAAAAGAAATAAGCTTGTCAAGATCGCCCTCTTTAACACTTTGTACGATGGCCTCCCAGGTTTCCAGGACCTCTTGCTGTGCTTGCGGAAAAGTTTGGGAAGTTACAGAGGAATTTTTGGTTGCAGATGAAGTCGTGAGTGAAGATGAACCTTGAGATAACATTTCTGATTCTGTAAGAGTGTCCTCATTATCTGAACAACCATAAAAAAAGAAAAAAGATGATAGAATTACTGTTAATACTAGTCTAGTTTTCATAATATTTGTATTTAAAATTAGACAGAAACGCTTAACTTTTAAGCTGCGCTGCCTCCCACTATGAAAACAAAATTAGTTGCAAGGAACTGCAGATTCCACCTCTTTTAGCTCAAAAAATGCAAAATTTGATACAGGAAACATAATCGTAGTTAATGAACATGCTGCTAATTATGCCACTTATAAATCAAGCGGAAAAATTCCAAGAAGAATAGCAGCAGTAAAAATTCTAGCCCAAGGGGGTTATTAAAATTTTAAATATTCATTTTAGAGGGCATTATTCCAAAGCGCTCCTGGAAACATTTTGAAAAATAAGAGGGATTGTTATAACCTACCTCGAAAGCTATTTGGGAAATATTCAGATTCTCCTCCCTTAAAAGAGAAAGGGCTTTATTCATTTTTAATTGTCTAATGAAGTTCGCCGGGGAACGACCTGTAATCTTCATCATCATACGGTATAACTGAGGTCTGCTTACACCAATTTCTGAACTTAACGCACTCACGGAAAAACCCCCATCTGAAAAATTCTTCTCAGTATGCCGAAAGAATTTTTTTACGAAGGGCTTATATTTTTCGGTAACAATTTTAACAGGTCTATTTTTACCCGGTAGTTTATTAAAGTAAGCCGATTGCCTACATGCCCCGGTTACTACGATTTCCCTGTTATTGGCAATAAGGCTCAGGTATTTCGTGTAAATTATTGCTTCAGATAAAAGTCCTTCTTCCATGGTAACTGGCTGACCATAGTTGATAGCAATTCTGAATTCCACATTCCAATCCCCTGCCTCTACCCTGGCGGTAAATTCCTTATGTAGAGTCATAGCACATTGCAGAACCTGATCTGATTCTTCAAATAAAGCTGAAAGATTATCCCGGACCGGATCTTCGATCACCTTGCCATTCATTCCTGTAATGATATCCTTTGCTATAGTTTTTTGACTACCAGGATCTGGTGATTTTTGTTGGTGAGCAGCATTTGAAAATTCGGTATTTGCAGTAAGTTCCAGGATCAAAATGTAGCGATACCCAGGATCTACGAGCCCCTGTGAGGTATGAACTATTCCGTGTTCTACATATTTACCTGTTCCTATAAAGAGTTGCAACATGAGAGGATCTACATCAATGATGTTGCAGGCTATCCCTCCGTGAGCTTCCTGGTGAGTATCAATACAAGCTTTTTTATCAGGTGCTTCTAACAAGCAGAAAACAGTACCGGCTTCCTTATTAACCCAGAATTGGAGACATTTAACATTGTATTTTGCCTCAATGCGTTTATCGGCCAGGTGAGCGTTCTTAACTTCTTCAACAGTAACTCCCGGAAGATAATGGTAATCCATAAATACCGGCATAATTAAAAAATTAATTGATGTAAAAACTTGAAAGGCAGGGAATTAAATTTAATAAAAAATTTTGGAAGTTATTCCCTTTATCTCATTTCAAATTTGAGAATTGCTTTTTCAGGTTTAAGAGTAATCAAGGGTTTGATCTTTATTGCGGTTTCCGGACCTATCATTCTTTCAACCTTTTTAAGGTAAGTAACTTTTAAACCGGCTTGTGGATTTACCAGTTATGACATTTAGTTTCCGGTGTAATTGGGATCGGCTTAAACCCGCTGCATCCGCCATCTGACTAACTCCAAATTGTTCTTTTTCCAGATTGGCTTCAAGGATGTCTACAAGTTTCTTTAAAATTTTTCATTTATGCATAATTGCTTGTCCATCCTTATATTCCATTAAGTTATTACTCCTGCATTTTTGATCCTGATATTGGAAATACAGTTATTAAGATACGGAATTTCAAGACAAGGAAAAGGAATATTTGATGGCGAAGATTATATTAATTCAGCGGGAAGTCGAGAGGCTTCAAGAGGATTTCTAACTTTTTACGTTGGTATGGAGCTCAATTACATCCGAAGTCCTTCGACAAGCTCTGGACAGGCTCCACACTTCTGCATAAGTCGCTATGAAAAACCGTGCTGTGGCCTTGCCGAATAGGCTTGAAAGGAAAGGTGTTCTGGCGAACTTGCCTGGAACCAACAACGCCAGCTTCGACCATGGCTGCCGCCAGCTATCATAGACGTATTTTTCATTACCGTTGCCCATTTCAGGGTCTGGCAGGTTAGTATGTGGAGGGGCAGGTGAGAACGGAGTTACTGAACAAGAATGTTAGATGCTGAAATAAATCCAGCATGATGTGCATTGAGCATGACGTGCATTGAGTATGTAGAGATAACAAAAGAATCCCGCAAAATGCAGGATTCTTACCGAAAATTTTTGATCAAAATTTTCATTTTTTGGAACTTTTAGCAAGGGCGTTATTTAAAATACCACCTGGTTTTATCTTCAGGTCCCTTATTTTCCCATCTTTCGAAATTTGAACTTTATAGAACTTTTCAACAGACTTTGAATCTTCGTAATCTACAGAATAAGCTACTTTTAAAAAGGTACTTTTTGGATATTGAATTAACACAGCTTTGACCAGATCAACAGGAAGAGCAATATTATCGTAGCGTTCTGAACTTTTTACGATCTTTCCATATCTGTCGTAATCAGCAATGATATGACCTTTATTTCCTTTAAAGGTCACTCTAAAAGGATCCTTACGGCCATCAAATTCTGGTAAACCCCTGACATTAAAAACAGAGGCATCATTTTCCAGAGATGTTACACTAACCGGCAGTGCAATGTCCTGTACTTTTTCAAGATAATTGAAGTTGGTATTAGATATAGCAACATCATCTAAATTTAATTCTTCAATCTCAATGTTCGTGTTCTGTGAGAAACCCAGGCTGGTAAGACCCAATACGAATAAACCAATTAATAAATTTTTCATGATTTTAAATTTTAAGTATTAATAAATATTTTAAAACAAAGCTCTCGCCGGGAAGCAGACAGTATTTGCCAGCTTTTTAATAAAGGAGAAAGTGGGAAGGCATTCTCTCTAATGATTCGATTAAAATTAACGGTCCTGTTTTTCAGCCGCCACTATCGTCTCCTGAAGATCCGGGATGATTTTAACGTGGCGCGTTTTGTTCCCATTTTTAAGCTTAATACGGTAAACAGTTTTATCGGTTAAACCTTCTCTGCCTTTGGAGAAGTACTTGTTTTTGATCATATTCCAACCATTGTGCTCCTTGTGTAATTGTTGTGTGATTTCAACGGGAAGATCTACATCAGTGAACCATTGGGTGTTCCTTTTTAATTTTCCTTTCTTATCAAATTGTACTTCAAGACGACCGTTTGAACTTTTAAAAGTGACGTAAAAGGTGTCATAATTCTTATCTTTGAAATGATTCATATATTCCTGGATATTAAAATGCCTCTTTTGAAATGCAATAGGATCCAGGGAGAATTCTTTCCTCGCGGTTTCTCTTACTGTGGAAGACTGGTAATCTAGCTGAGCCAGAAATTTCGCGGTATTAGGGGCTATAAGAACCGTTTCGTGAGGTTCAATGAAATTTTGTGCCTGTGTGGAAATTGTAAGAACAATTACCATTACAAGAATTAAATTTTTCATAATGTTAATATTTAGAGTTAGACAATGAGTTTATATTGGTTCTTTTTAAATCGGGGAATAAGTAACTAAATATCCGTAGTTTGCATCTCTAAATAGCTGTGAATTTTTCACCAGCTTGCCTTTGTTATTATAAGTTGCCTGTAACCCTTGGAGTTTACAAATCTCACTTCGGCTTCAACAAAGTCTTTTATATTCAGTTTATATCCAGTGAATTAAAATCAAATTTTGTTTTCAATAAACCTTATTGGGTTTATCATAAACTCATTCATAAATTCTTTCTTTACTTACTTCCAGAATAAGACCTTCAACATTGGAATTTACTACAACCTAAGGAGAAGAATAAGCTAATTTGCGGGATCTAAAGGGATCACCTTAGGGATCACCTTTTGAGCTTGAGATGTGTTCAAAAAGAACACTAACATAAAAATGTTACAAGTGTTTTCATACTATAAATATTATAGATTAATAGATATGACCAGGAAATCTGTTATAGGGAAAAAGATTCAGTCTTCGATAATTGCATTTGCAAAACTCCGGTTACAACCCAAAGAAAGGCCCCGATCTTTTTTTGAAAAGTAGTTGAAAGTAAATGTAGGATCCTAAATGAAAATTTTCTTTATCTTTTCATATATCTAAATTAGGTTTATCATTAAAGATAAACCACCAAATTTCACTCAAAAAGAGTGAAAAATGATTCAAGATATGGATTATGAGGAGCTGGAGTTGGACTATACAACGATCTTTGAAGGTTTTACTCCATATTTTCGGAAAAAAGTGCGGGAAAAATTAGAAGGATTATTATACCCAACTTCTAACGCAATTTCTGAAACATTATATTTATTTTCCCTTACAAGATTAAGGGCTTTATTTAACCGAATATCCCTGATGAAGCTAACCGGTGATCTGCCTGTAATAGCAATAATTTTTCGGTATAACTGGGGCCGGCTTACCCCTATTTCTTTACCCAGCTTATCGACACAAAAATCTGATTCTGCGAGTTTATCATTGGTAATATCCATTAAGGAATTTAGAAATTCGAGTTCCACACCATTAATAATTCGCAAGTGTATATGATTTTCAATAGTTGAGTTAATGTCACAAAAATCTTCAAAATATTTAGAAGCCAAAATTTCTCTGTGAGCAGCGATTTGACATAATCTATGGCTGGTTTTTAAAGCTTCTTCAAAAAAACCTTCTTTTTCAGTAAGGGGTTCACCAATGCTTATTCCCATATTATAAATTATATTATAAGAATGAGATGCTTCCTTAGCTTTGCTGTCAAATAATTTCTGAATGTCGTAAGCAGCTTGAAGTACAGCTTGTGGTGATATAAAGATTCCGGTGATACAATCAAAAGCTTGTGAACTCACAATCCTGCCATTATATTTTTTGATGATCTCGATAGCTTTCCCTTTGGGTAAGGCCGGCAACTTGAGATAATTAAAATCAATTTTGCCCGAAGCCTTTGTGTTTGCTATAATGTCAAGACTTAAAATAAATCGATATCCTGAATCTACTTCACCATTCAAATGCCTTACTAAACCATGATCAATTACCCTGTCCTTTCCCATGAACAAGTCGTAAATACCGCCTTCCACTTCAGTTATCTGGCAGGCTTTTATTCCATTTGCCTCCCAGTGTACAGCGGCGCATGATTCCTTATCAGGCCCTTCCATAAGGCAAAAAACGGTATCTGTGGCTTCGTTTACCCAAAATTGATGGTATTTTACCTTATATTTTTCCTGTACGGCAAGATCCTGTAAATGGGCAGATTTAACAGTTTCGATATCAATCTCATTTATTTTATGTATATCCATATATAGTGGCATCAGAAAGAAATTTATCAGATTAGAGGAAATTCCTCTATCCTTATTTTGTTGAAATTTACTAAGCAATTACCGGTAAACCCGGTTTAGATATTTATTATTTAATGTCAATATTAATTCCCGGAGGAGACAAGCAAAATAAATTCTTTATTATTATGACCTAAATACAAATCCTTCAGGCGCGTTGATAAGGTAATTTTTTAACTCATAAAATGAGGAGAGGAGCTGGCAGGTAATTAATTCCCACTGGTTCCATTTATAAATCGTTTTGAAAATATATAGGGATAAGAATCCCGGTACAAATAAGCGGAATAAAAAATTCCGTTTTCTTAAAGAATAAGGAAGTAGGGTATTTATCCCATGATCATGAACTAATATTCAGATTGTTTATAACAAATACAGAATACTAATAAAAGTAAGAAATAAAAAGATGCCGTGATCGTATTTAACTGAAAATCTGTGTGTTAAATCTTATCTGTAAGAAAAATTCAGATAAGAATTCTTTGGCTTCAGTGTAATTAAAGGAGTTATTTCAATTTCATCCTTTTTAAGGGAGATCCTGTACCTCGAAATTAATTCGGCTACTGCCAGGATCATTTCATACATAGCAAAGTTATTTCCAATACACATTCTCGGGCCGGCTCCAAAAGGATAATAAGATGAAGAGTACTTTTTGGGATCTTCAAATCTCTCCGGCTTGAAAGCCATGGGATCTTCCCAAACTTTTTTATCCCTGTGAATTTCATACATGGAGAATAACAGGCTGGAGCCTTTAGGAATCTCTACTCCGTCGTATTCATCTTCCTCTAAATTAACCCTGTCAATAAAATATGCCGGAGGGTAAAGCCTCATTCCTTCTTCCACCACCTGTTTAATATATGGGGAGGCCTAAATCTTTTCAAAAAGGGAAAGATTTAGCTTATTTGCCTTGTCGGCTTCCTCAGCAACTTTATCCTGGGCGTCAGGGTGTCTGGCCAGGAGTTGCGCGATAAATGTAAGCGCATTTGAGGTGGTTTCGTGACCTGCCGTAAAAAGGATCAGGATCTCGTCAATAAGTTGCTTGTTGTCCATGGCAGTTCCATCATCATACCTTGCATCCAGTAGCATATCCAGTAAATCATTTTCCCGTATTCCGCTTTGCTTTCGTTTTTCGACAAGATCCTGTAAAATGGCACGGGCTTCATCGGTTAGATCAGTATGCTTTTTTACTATGCCTGTTAATGAAAACCACCAGCCTAAGTAAGGCTGTCGCAATTCCCTTACCAGCATTTGCTGGGCAGCTTCAGTTATATATTGCAGCCTGTCTATCTCTTTTTGGCCTACGGCACTGCTAAACAAGGACTTTACAACCGTTTGAAAAGCAAGGTCATTAAAGGTTGGAAAGATATCAATTTGGCTGTCGGTTTCAATTTTATTCAATTCTGCCTTGATCGCGGCATCCATGCTATCCAATAACTGTATCAGTTGCTTTTTATGAAAGGCCGGCTGAATTAATTTACGCTGCCTGCGCCAATGCTCCCCTTCGGAAGTCAACAATCCCTTCCCCAAATATTTTGCTACTTCTTCAGTCTGGATAGGAGATTTTGTATAATTTTTTTGATTCTTCTGAAGGACATATTGTGCAAATCCGGCATCCCTTGAAAAAACAACCGAACTTCCCAAACCTATTTTCAACCGAAAAGTATCTCCCAGCTTTTCAAAATTCTCATGGTGAAACGGAAGCGGATTCTTTAGGATCCTCGCCGCATTGCCATAAAATTTAAGCATCGAGATGGTTGGAAATTGTTTTTTCTTCATAATTTAAATTTATTCAGATGCTTTATTCATGCAGGAGAACGTACGAAAGAGGATCTGGTACCGGGAAATCAAAAAAGCCCACCCTGTATGTTTCCTTTTACTCTTCCAAGATGTTTGTAGGCAGCCTCGGTTACTTCTCTGCCCCTGGGCGTTCTGTGTATAAATCCCTGCTGAATTAAAAAAGGCTCGTAGACCTCTTCTATGGTTTCAGAATTCTCACTTACTGCTGTGGCAAGAGTAGAAAGCCCTACAGGGCCTCCTTTAAATTTATCAATTATGGTAGTCAGGATCTTATTGTCCATTTCGTCAAGGCCATGAGCGTCTACATTTAATGCCTTAAGGCTGTACTTGGCGATCTCCATATCTATCTTTCCATTTCCTTTGATCTGGGCAAAATCCCTAACTCTTCTTAAAAGGGCATTGGCAATACGGGGTGTTCCCCTGCTCCTGCCCGCAATCTCAATGGCAGCATCAAGAGTTATAGGTACTCTTAAAATATCTGAGCTACGCTGGACTATATCTGAGAGCAATTCGGTAGTATAATATTGTAACCTGCTGGAGATACCAAACCTGGCTCTCATAGGAGCGGTTAGCAGTCCGGACCGGGTGGTGGCTCCAATTAAAGTAAAGGGATTGAGGTTGATCTGGACCGTTCGGGCATTGGGACCAGATTCGATCATAATATCGATCTTGTAATCCTCCATGGCTGAATATAAATACTCTTCTACAATTGGGCTCAACCTGTGAATTTCATCTATAAACAATACATCCCGGTCTTCCAGGTTGGTAAGTAATCCGGCCAGGTCCCCCGGCTTGTCGATTACAGGCCCTGAGGTGACTTTAATTCCAACATTAAGCTCATTGGCCAATATGTGTGCAAGAGTGGTTTTTCCCAGCCCGGGAGGACCGTGAAACAACGTATGGTCAAGAGCCTCGCCACGCTGATTGGCGGCTTCCACAAAAACCCTAAGATTATCGAGTACCTGATCCTGCCCTGCAAAATCATCAAAGGAAAGCGGGCGTAATGCTCTTTCTATATCCAGTTCTTCCGGAGAAAAACTCTCTCCCGTTGGATCCAGGTTTTCGTTCATAGATTTAATTTTACTTGATAATTTTTATGGTGTTTTAAGAATCCTGAATTAAGATCTTTCAGCCATAAATTTTAATAGCCACACAAAGATAACAGAAAAAAGCCGCTTCATTTTCAATGCGGGGAATAAAAGGAGAACTCCAATAAATCTAAACCTGTCAAAAGAACCAAATTCGTCAACACAGTTCCTCGACGGGAAATTGGCAGTTCTTAATGCCTTTGCATATAATTTCTACATCAATAATTTTCTTATCTTCCAATCTTCAAAATATTTTTTAGCCATCAAACAAATGAAAATGATAAAATTATTAACGGGACCGGCATTAATTTGCTCCTTATTTTTATTATCCAACGCTGCCAATGCTCAATATGACGAACTTCCGCCGGAAGCAACAGAATTTTATGAACCTGTACCCCCGGTAGTTTCTCCCGGAGAATCTACAAATACTCCATCCTCAGATGCTATCGTGCTCTTTGACGGCTCCGGACTTTCTGCCTGGGAAAGTGAAAAAGACGGATCTGATCCCGACTGGACAGTAGAAAATGGAATATTGACCGTTAATCCCGGAAGTGGTGGAATAAGGACCAAACAAGATTTTGGGGATGTTCAAATTCACCTGGAATGGAGTGCTCCTACTGAAATTAAAGGCGAAGGACAGGGCCGGGGAAATAGTGGACTATATATTATGAACAAATATGAAC
>JAGXIL010000022.1 GCA_024635655.1 Gillisia sp.
GAAATTGCCGTTGGAAAAATGGGCCGGATAGAAAGTGCACTGGATCCGGCACCTATTAATATGTTCGAAAATGTGATCAATTATAAAACCGAATATATCCTGTCTGAGTCCGGAAGGCCTGTGGCTTTTAAAGTAGATGATGACCGGCGGTTCATATTAAAGTCCGGAGACACTATAGCACAAGACCTGGCTCAGGAGAGCGGCATAACCCGGGAGCAGCTTATTGAAGATGAAGATGGAAGGTATTTCAGGAACTGGAGGGAACATATTAAAAGTCCTGATGATATCTGGGATGAAATTGTGCTGCGTACCAGAATTCCGGGAGTTACTTCGGCTCCTAAACTTCAGCCCATAGAAACCCGGCTGGTGATGCTGCAAACCGGAATGCGGGCACCCATGGGGATCAAGGTCTACGGGCCCGACCTTCAGACCATTCAGGAATTCGGGATACAGCTGGAAACGCTTTTAAAGGAAGTTCCTTCGGTTAAATCTGAAGCAGTATTCGCAGACAGGATCGTTGGGAAACCATATATGGAACTGGATATTGACCGCAACGCCATTGCGCGTTATGGTTTGAGCATTGAAGATGTGCAACAAACCCTGGAGACTGCCATTGGAGGAATGGAGATTACCAGTACTGTTGAAGGAAGGGAACGTTTTCCGGTAAGGGTGCGGTACCCCAGGGAACTTCGGAATGATCCTGAAAGTATTGGCAGGATCCTCGTGCCAACTCCGGCAGGGCCCCAGATCCCTTTGGGAGAACTTGCTGAGATCAACTACGAAAGGGGCCCCCAAATGATTAAGAGTGAAGATACTTTTCTGGTGGGTTATGTGTTGTTTGATAAACGTGCAGATTTTGCTGAGGTGAACGTGGTGAATGATGCCCAGGCTTATATTTCTGAGAAAATAGATGCCGGGGAATTGACTGTTCCGGCTGGAGTAAGCTATAAATTCTCAGGGAATTACGAGAATCAGGTGCGGGCAGTTAAGCGGCTGGCTATTGTAATACCCATAAGTTTAATTATAATTTTCATGCTGCTGTATTTTCAGTTTAAGACCATTATTGCTTCTACCATTCACTTCTCAGGGGTGTTTGTGGCTTTTGCAGGAGGTTTTATTATGATATGGTTATATGCACAGCCCTGGTTTATGGATTTTTCACTTTCAGGTATGAATATGAGGGACCTCTTTCAAATGGGTAATATAAATTTAAGTGTGGCTGTATGGGTTGGTTTTATTGCCCTATTTGGAATTGCGACAGATGACGGGGTGCTTATGGGAACTTATATTCACCAGGTATTTGAGAAAAGAGATCCTAAAACCGTGCCCCAGGTAAGGGCGGCGGTAATGGAAGCCGGTTTGAAAAGAGTGCGGCCCGCGATGATGACCACAGCGGTTACAATCATTGCGCTTTTTCCCGTGCTTACCTCTACCGGGAAAGGTGCCGACATTATGGTGCCCATGGCCATTCCTATTGTAGGGGGAATGATCATACAGATCATGACCATCTTTGTGGTTCCGATATTACAGGCTTATTGGAGAGAAAGTGTAGTGAAGAGAACGGAAGGAACCCTTCCGGAGGAAATGAACGAATACGAAGTTTAAAAGATGAAAGAATTTAATAAATACAGGGTTTTATTTTTGCTCTTTCTGTTTTTCGGAATAAGCAATTCCCCGCTTTCGGCTCAGTCGCTAGAAGATTATTTACAGATGGCCGCAGAAAATAATCCGGAATTAAAATCGGCATATGCGCAATTTGAAGCAGCCATGCAACAGGCTCCCCAGGTTTCCAGCCTACCCGATCCTACACTTACTATGAGTGCTTTTGGAAGGATGATAGAAACCAGGGTTGGAGCCCAGGAAGCCAGATTTACGCTTATGCAAATGTTTCCCTGGTTCGGCACTTTAAAGGCCAAAGAAGATGCATCTGTTCTTATGGCGGAAGCAAAATTTCAACAGTATCTGGATGTAAGGAGTGAATTGTTCTTTGAGATCAAATCTATTTATGCCGAATTATATGCACTGGAAGAAACGATTCAGGTACAGGAGGATAATCTTGAGATCCTGAATTCTTACCGGGAGCTGGCGTTAAGTAAATTCAGAAGCGGAAGTGCCCCTATGGTCAACGTGATCAAGACTGATATTCAAACAGAAGCCGCAAACACTGAAATTGAGTTGGCCCGGGACCTTTTGGAGCCCTTAAAGATCAGGTTGAATCTCATGCTGAATCAGGCACCGGAATCTCCTCTGGTTATACAAGACACCCTTATTTTTGATACTGCTGTCCCCATGGATAGAAATCCGGAAATGTTTAGTGATCATCCTATGGTCACCAGCCTGGAGAAACAAAAACAGGCTTATGAGGTGCAACAGGTAATAGCCGATAAAGAAGGAATGCCCATGGTAGGACTGGGTGTGGATTATTCCATAATTTCAGAACGAACAGATGCCAATCCTGAAATGAACGGACAGGATGCAATTATGCCGATGGTTTCGGTTAGCCTTCCCATTTTCAGAAAAAAATACCGTGCAGCAAAAAAGGAAGCAGAGTTTATGGCAGAGAGTATGGCATATGAACAGGAAGCACTAACCAACGCATTACAGGGAAGATATGCTGCGGCAGTGAATCAGTTGACCAGGGCCCAAAAATTGCTGTTATTATATGAAAGACAGATAAATAGCTCACAGCAGGCTAATTCCTTAATGATCTCTTCTTTTAGCAGTGCAACAGGAGATTATGAGGAAGTACTTCAAATGAATCAGGATATTTTAATGTTACAGACACAAAAAATAGAAGCGATAAAAGAAGGATTTACGGCACAGGCTGAAATTGAATATTTATTCTCAATAAACGAATAAAAATGAAAAAAGAAAATCAAATATATTTAAGAGCAGCGGGGATCCTCGTAATAGGTATCCTGCTGGGATGGATCATCTTTGGGGGAGACAATGGCCAGGACGGAGAAACTCAGGAAGTACATGATCACGCTGAGGCCGGGGATCAAATATGGACCTGTAGCATGCACCCTCAGATTAGGCAGGGAGAGCCGGGAGATTGCCCTATTTGTGGGATGGATCTTATTCCCCTGGAAGCAGGCGAAACCGCCGATGATGCTATGGGATATACGATGAGTGAGAATGCTATGAAACTTGCCAACGTTGAGACGATGATTGTCGGTAACAAAAATGTGGAAAGAGAAATAAGTCTTAATGGAAAAGTGCAGATAGATGAGCGTAATGCCTATTCCCAGTCTACACATATTCCGGGGAGGATCGAACAAATAGCAATAAATTTTACCGGAGAGCGGGTTAACCGGGGGCAAACCCTGGCTACCATTTATTCTCCGGAGATGGTAACCGCGCAACAGGAATTATTACAGGCAGCACGCATAAGGGAAAGCCAGCCAGAATTATATCAGGCTGCCCGGGAAAAGTTGCGAAACTGGAAAATTGGGGAAGCTACCATAGACCAGATAGTTTCTAATAATGCCCCAATAGAGCGTTTTCCTGTAAGGGCCGATGTTTCGGGTGTGGTAACAGAAAAAATGGTCAACCTCGGGGATTATGTGGAGCGGGGAATGCCTATCTACGAAATAGCCGATCTTTCTAAGGTCTGGGTGTTGTTCGACCTGTACGAAAGGGAACTGGCAGCAGTGAATGTAGGTGATACCATTGAATTCACGATCAATTCTTTTCCTGGAGAGACTTTTGAAGGAACTGTTGATTTTATAGATCCTCTTTTAAGCGGCCAGACCCGGGTAGCTACCGCAAGAGTAGAAATTGAGAATAAAGGTGGCCGGTTAAAACCGGAAATGTTTGCATCGGGGGAAGTTACCACCACCCCTTCAGAGACAGGTTCGCAGGAGATTGTAGTTCCTAAATCTGCAGTTTTATGGACAGGCGAAAGATCTGTTATTTATGTAAAGGAGAATATCGATGGAAAGGCTCACTTTAAGATGCGGGAAGTTACCCTGGGATCTCCGCTGGGGAATTCCTATGTTGTTCTTGAAGGTTTGCAGGCAGGAGAGGAAATTGTCACCAATGGAACCTTTACCATAGATGCAGCAGTTCAACTTTCGGGAGGACGTAGTATGATGAACCCGGATCAGCAACCCATTTCCACGGGTCATGATCACGGTATCGAGGTACGGGATGATCATCTGGAGGTAGAAATAAGCGAGAAGGGTAAGCAGGACCTTAAAAGAATATTGAACAAATACCTGGAATTAAAAGATGCTCTGGTTAATGACAATTTTTCATTGGCAACACAAAAGGTGACAGAACTGAATAAAGATTTAAAAAATCAGGAATTCCCCTCTTTAATTTCTGAAGAGAAAAAGGTGTGGGAAAGTTTCCAGAGTGAACTTACGGAAGCGGTGAAGATGATCTCTGAAGCAAACAGTATTGAGGGGCAACGGGAAGGATTTGATGAGTTGTCCTATACCATGATAGGCATGGTGAAAACATTTCAACTTACAGATATGGGACTATATGTACAACATTGTCCAATGGCTGATGATGACCGGGGGGCAGATTGGCTGAGTGCATCTTCTGAAATAAGAAACCCCTATTTTGGAGATGCTATGCTCACTTGTGGAGAGGTTAAGGAAGTAATAGAATAATTAAACCAACAATAATTTAAAATGAAAAGAATATTCTTAATAATGATTGGCCTTGTGTTTTTTAGTTGCGGCAATGAGGTAAAACAAGACAACGCGCATCATCAGGATTCAGATGCTGTTTCTGAGGAAAAAACAAAGAGTTTAAGTCCGCATACCAGCACTATGGCCCTTATAGATGGTGCACATATTCACATAGATTATTCTTCCCCGAGTGTTAGGGAAAGAATTATTTTTGGTGGCTTAGTGGGTTATAATACAGTGTGGCAGGCCGGGGCACACAAAGCTACCTGGATAGAGACGGATAAAGACCTTAATTTTAATGGAGAAGTATTACCTGCGGGGAAATATGGGTTTTTTGTGATCCCCGGAAAGGATAGCTGGAAAGTCTTTTTCAATTCCCGGTGGGATCAACACGGGAAGGATGAATTTGATGAAGCTGAAAACGTTCTGGAAATGGATGTTACCCCTATAGAACCCGGGGAGATGCAGGAATCCTTAATTTATGAAATTGAAAAAACGGGTGAAGAAGGAGGAATTGTTACTTTGTCATGGGAAAAGGTTAAAATAGAGGTACCTTTTCAGGTTATTAAAAATTAAAAAATCGCCGATTTTTGGGAATTTTTTTTCTCAAAGAGGTTATAATTCTGTACTAACCATTAATAAATAATATTATGAAAGTTGGCATGTATACCCGATTTGGCCTGATGATGTTAACATCGTTTGTGATTATGTACGCTGTAATGTTTACGAATGTTGCTAGTCCTGAACATGTGATGTTGAGCAGTATGCGCACCTACATGACCATTCTCATGATAGCTCCCATGGCGATTACAATGATGCTTTATATGTGGGGGATGTACAGCAACAAAAAACTCAACAAGATCATAATTGCTGTTTCTGTAGTAATTTTTGCAGGTACTTTTTATTTCATGCGGAACCAAACAGGAATTTCAGATGTTGATTATATGAAAGGTATGATACCCCATCATTCCTCGGCTATTTTAACCAGCCAGGAATCAAATCTGAAAGATCCTGAAACAAAAAAACTTGCGGAAGAGATTATCATAGCTCAAAAAGAGGAAATCGCTTTAATGAAAGAACTGATAGAAAAACTGCAAAATGACTAATACCGGTTTTCCGGATGTGATATATTTAATCCTGTTTTAAACTGGAACAAAAAAATGGTGATTTTTCGCTCCTGGTTTTGATCAGTGAATAGAGCGAATTTGTCCTTTGCTATATATCTTCCCCCGGTATTAATAAAATGCGTAAATGATTTAAAATAAATAGTATTAATTTAAACCCAATAAACAAGAAATCATGAAGAAAAATCTGAAAAATTTAATGTTATTAAGTATAGTGGCAGGAAGTATTAGCCTTGTCTCCTGCAGGGATGTAAAAGAAGATGAACCCGCAGAACCTATGCAGCATGAAATGAGGGAAGGGGAGCATATGGAAGAAACCTCTATGGAAGGAACCACGATGGATGAAGATATGGTGTTAAGGGATGAGGTCACTGCCGAATTTGAAAATGAAGATATTGGTAACCTCTATCAGCACTATATAAATATTAAAAAAGCGCTTGTGCAAACCGATGCTGCCATGGCGCAGGAAAGCGCAAATGAAATGCTGGCTGAACTTGAACAAACTGAAACCAGTGGCGGGATAGCTGCTGCGGCAAGAAATATCTCTACCAGTAATGATGTGAACTCTCAACGGGAAGCATTTTCAGAACTAACAAAAGCCATGGAATCTGAACTTGAAGGAGCTATAACTTCGGGTGAGATCTATAAACAATATTGCCCTATGGCTTTTGAAGGAAAAGGAGATTACTGGTTCTCTAATTCCCAGGAAATAAGAAACCCTTACTTTGGTGACAAAATGCTGAAGTGCGGGCGCGTGGAAGCCACCATTAATTAATCATTTTCAGAATTTACCCGGTCGGGAGATCTGCTCCCGGCCTGGTTTTTTATGTGGGAATGCAAGGGTGAATCAAAACAAAGTGATTATGAAGGAAAAAGATAATGAGTTTACAGTGCATCTCCTAAATGGAAAAACAGGTAGAATAAAAATTACATGGGTAGTAATATTTATGTTCTTTATAACCTACGGCTTTTCTCAGAACCAGTTCAATGTGCTTGTATTCACAAAAACTGCAGGCTGGCATCATGAATCTATTCATGAAGGAGTAACGGCGATGAGAGGATTGGCAGAAAGACACAGCTTTGATCTGCAGTGGCATGAAGATGCTTCCAGGTTCAATGATGAATTTCTTGCTCAATTTGATGTAGTAGTGTTCTTAAATACTACTGAAGATATTCTTAATGATGACCAACAACTGGCATTCGAAAATTTTATCCGTTCGGGAAAGGGCTTTGTTGGGATCCACAGTGCATCAGACACTGAATATGACTGGCCATGGTATAATCAACTGGTGGGAAAAATGTTTCACATTCACCCCCTGGAACAAACAGCGATGGTTGATGTGGTCAATGCGGATTTTCCCGGAATGGAGGCTTTTCCCAGACGTTTTATGTGGACAGATGAATGGTACGAATTCAAACCGGAAGAATATTCAGAGGACCTGGTAATATTACTAACCCTGGATGAAAGCACCTACGATCCCAATTTACAATGGGGAGAGAAAACAGGAAAGGGAACAGGAGATCATCCTGTTGCCTGGTATCAGGAATTTGACAACGGCAGGTCGTTTTATACTGCGCTGGGCCATATTCCCGCCGTTTATAGTGACCCATGGTTCTTACACCACATCTATGGAGGCATATATTGGGCAGCTACCGGTAAGGGAATTCAGGGTAAAGTGGGGCAAGACCAGTAAAGGCATCAACCTATAAACACACCAAAAATGGATAACGAGATCCTTTACATAAAAAACATGGTTTGTGACCGGTGTATTCTTACTGTCAAAAATATTCTGTCTGAGCTTAATATACCGGCAGAAAATATTACCCTGGGAGAAGTTTCTTTGTCGGCACCCATTTCTATGGAAAAAAAGGATCTGCTTCAAAAGGAACTCCGGCCGGTTGGTTTTGAAATGATAGCCGATAAAAATGAAAGGCTTTCCACTAAAATAAAATCGGTTATAATTAATGCTATTTACGGGGATAAAAATCTTTCAGATAAAAACTTATCAGTAATACTTTCAGAACAACTTCACATGGACTACAGCCATTTAAGTTCCCTCTTTTCAAAAACTGAAGGAAAAAGTATACAGCATTTTCAGCAGGAAATAAAGACGGAACGGGTGAAGGAGTTACTCGAATATGACGAACTGAGCATTTCAGAAATTGCCAATGAAATGGGATATAGTAGTGCAGCATACCTCGCTACTCAATTCAAAAAAAGTACCGGGATCACACCTTCAGTTTATAGGTTGCAACATCAAAAAAGGAATCCGCTGGATAAACTCTAAATGTGAAATTCACAAGCTTTAGCATATAATTAGCAAGTTTTGAGATTTTTCTTATTAATTTAAAGGGTAACCATTAAAAATCAATAATTATGAGAAATGAAAAACTGCTTCACGCATTAGGAAAATGTATTAATCATTGCAACAATTGTGCAGATTCATGTTTAGATGAGGAGAACGTAAAGATGATGGTTCAATGTATACGTCTGGACAGGGTTTGTGCAGAAGTTTGTGCTGCTACCAACCAGGTTTTGGTGACAAAATATAATGATGTGCAGGGTCTGCTGGATTTCTGTATCAAAGTTTGTAATGAATGTGCAGATGAATGTGAGAAGCACGAACACCAGCACTGTAAAGATTGTGCAAAAGCCTGCAGGGAATGTGCACGCGCTTGCCAGGAATATGCAGCTTAAAGCAAGATTCCATAAGTAGATTTAACCCGGAACTTCCGGGTTTTTTTATGTTTTGACTTCTGGCACAGGTAACGCCATAAATTCAGATGTTTATCCCTGAAAATTGAAAGTCTTACATTGGGATAATCCCTAATTTTGATTAAAAGTCATTAATCATGGTTCACACGTATAAAATTACCGGAATGACCTGCAACGGATGTCGCACTCATGTGGAGAAAATCCTTGGGGAGGTTGAAGGAGTTCGCAGGGCTGAGGTCGACCTGAAAAAAGCAGAAGCTACAATAGAAGCGGATAAGCATATTCCCGTCGATAAATTTCAGAAGGCGCTGGAGAAAGATGGGGGAAGTTATGCTATTGAAAATCCTATAAATGCAAAAGAAGGGCCACGAGAGGAAAACCTTCAGCACATTTATACAGTTACAGGGATGACTTGTAACGGCTGCCGTTCTCATGTAGAAAAGGCTATTCAAAATGTGGCCGGCGTTTCAAAAGCTTCGGTAGACCTGGAGAAGGCAGAAGCTGTAGTGGAAATGGAGAAACCTGTTACGGTTGAAAAGCTTCAGGAGGCAATACAGGAAGCCGGGGGGGATTATCAGATCCACCTTCCTACCAAAAATAAAACAACAGGGGATGGGAATAAAATGCAACACAGGTACGCCATTCACGGTATGACCTGTACCGGTTGCCAAAGCCATGTACAGCAAACTTTATGGGATGTAGAAGGTGTTTCCTTTGTGGAGGTGGATCTGGAGCAGGGAGAAGCTTTAATAGAGATGGAAAAACATATACCGCTAAAAACCTTTCAGAAAAAACTGGAAGCAGATGGAGGTACCTATTCTATTTCAGAACCCGGAGAAAAACCAAAAGGCAAGGCTGAAAAGAAACCGGCTGCAGGAGGAGGCTCCGGCACTTTTTATTGCCCTATGCATTGTGAAGGTGATAAGACCTATGATAAATCCGGAGATTGTCCTGTATGCGGCATGGACCTGGTGGAGGCGCCTTCAGCTATCAAAATTGCCCAGAAATATACCTGCCCGATGCATCCTGAGATTATCGAAGATGAAATGGGTGCCTGCCCTATTTGTGGAATGGACCTGGTGCCAATGGAAGGTGGGGTAGAAGAGGAGGAAGACAAGCCGTACAAAAAATTACTCAAGAAATTTAAGATCGCTACGCTCTTCACGCTGCCTATATTAATTATTGCCATGAGCGAAGATATGTTATCCAATAATCCACTGACTCAAATAATGGACTGGGAATATTGGAACTGGGTTCAGTTGGGGCTTTCCATTCCTGTGGTATTTTACGCAACCTGGATGTTCTTTGAAAGAGCATACAGGTCGATCAAGACCTGGAACCTGAATATGTTTACTTTAATTGGAATTGGAGCAGGGGTTGCATGGCTATTCAGCGTTGGAGCAATGCTTTTTCCAGATGTGCTTCCGGCACAATTTAAAACAGAAAAAGGAACTGTCTTTGTCTACTATGAAGTGGCAACTATAATTCTCACTCTGGTTCTTTTAGGCCAGCTTCTGGAAGCCAGAGCCCATGGCAGGACAAATTCTGCCATTAAGGAGCTATTGAAATTAGCACCCAGTAAAGCAACAAAAATTGTTGACGGGCAGGAAAAAGTAGTCGCCATAGACAGTATACAGAAGGGAGACCTTTTACGGGTAAAACCGGGAGAAAAGATCCCGGTAGACGGCAGTATAAAAGAAGGGGAAGGTAATATTGATGAATCTATGATCTCGGGCGAACCTATTCCGGTGGATAAAGAGATAGGAGATAAAGTAAGTTCCGGAACTATTAATGGAAATACAACCTTCATCATGGTGGCTGAGAAAGTAGGGTCTGAGACCTTGTTGTCACAGATCATTGAGATGGTCAATTCTGCCAGCAGGTCCCGGGCACCAATTCAAAAACTTGCCGATAGGATCTCAGGTTATTTTGTGCCTATTGTGGTAGGAGTTTCCGTACTCACATTTATTGTCTGGGCGATCTTTGGCCCTGAACCTTCCTATGTATTTGCGCTGGTCAATGCCATTGCTGTATTGATCATAGCCTGTCCCTGTGCCCTTGGACTTGCAACTCCTATGTCTATTATGGTAGGGGTAGGTAAAGGTGCGCAATCTGGAGTTTTAATAAAGAATGCAGAGTCTCTGGAAAGATTTAATAAAGTTGATGTGGTTATTATTGACAAAACCGGAACTGTTACCGAGGGTAAACCATCTGTAGAAAAAGTGATAAGTGCTTCTTCAAATTATTCTGAAGATGAGGTCCTAAGGAGAATTGCCTCTCTCAATAGCAGCAGCGAGCACCCTTTGGCTCAGGCTACACTTCGCTATGCTGAAGATCAGAAAATTGCAATTAAACCTGTATCTGCTTTTCATGCAGTGACAGGAAAAGGTGTTACGGGAGTTTTTGAGGGTAAGAAACTTGCCCTGGGTAATGAAAAGCTCATGGAGCAGGAAGGAATCATAATTTCTGAGCAACTCAGGGAAGAGGTAGGAGCAGAACAAAGAAAAGGGAAAACCGTTTCTTATTTAGCTGAAGGTGATTCCGCCATAGGCTTTGTAGTGATCTATGATAAAATAAAAAGTTCCAGTAAAGAAGCGATCCGGGAACTTCATAACCTGCGAATGCAGGTTTTTATGCTTACAGGGGATAATAAGGAAACTGCAAAAGCAGTAAGCGAAACTTTAAACCTCGATGGGTTTAAAGCCCAAATGCTACCGGAAGATAAGTTGAAGGAAATTGAACGATTACAAGGGGAAGGCAAAAAAGTAGCCATGGCCGGAGATGGGATTAATGATGCCCCTGCCCTGGCAAAAGCCGATATTGGTATCGCTATGGGTACGGGAACAGATGTAGCAATAGAAAGTGCGGGAATTACATTGGTTAAAGGAGACCTTAAAGGTATAGCCAAGGCAAAGATCCTGAGTCAAAAAGTTATGAAAAACATTAAACAGAACTTGTTTTTCGCTCTGATTTATAACACCCTGGGTATTCCCATTGCTGCCGGATTGCTGTATCCGTTTTTCGGATTGCTGCTATCACCTATGATCGCAGCTTTAGCCATGAGCTTGAGTTCAGTTTCCGTGATAGCAAATGCGTTGAGGTTAAGAGGGAGCAAGATTTAAAGCAGGAATTAATTAAAATCAAAAAACACCTCTTTTACGAGGTGTTTTTCATCAAACAAACTAAAAAATAGAGGTACAATATTTGTCTTCTTTCGTGATTTATCCTTTCTTAAGAATTGCTTTTCATTTAATTAAAAGAAATAAATAATGTTGAAGACAAATATTATAGTGGCTGTTTATAAGACTTGTAAATAGCTAAAAGGTTTAATGAACTTATCACAAATATTATACTTTCATTGAGGTAGGAATATGCCTGTCCAAGAACAATGAGAAAGCTTTTTCAAGACTAAACGAAAATAGATTTTTATAACAGCACAAATTGGTAATTATGCCGGTTTCACCTGGTATTCCAACATATCCATCTTCTGGTAAGTACTTAAACAATTTTTATACATCAATAATATAGTTTCGTAGGGATATTCCATCTGTTTGTGCACAGATCACAATTTCACCTAAGTCCAGCAGGTTGAGCTGAGGACTTCTCACATCATATTTTATGATCCTACTAATTTTTCGCTTTAAAGGCCAGCCCTGCAGTGGACTTGTTTTTTGCAGTACTTGAAAATCCTTTATAAACGAGGTATGTAATGCTTATAATTATCAAATAGTAACAATAGCCGGAAAATAATAAGCCCGAAAAGTTTTTAAACTTTCCGGGCTTATCTTTTTATAGTTTTGCTGGTTTCTACCAGTTATTGGAATATGGACTGTAAGTATTATATTCATCTTCACTGATCATTCCGTCAGCATCCGTGTCCCAGTCGTTAAAGATTCCGGTATTCCACTCATCTTCTGTTAAGCTGGTATCCGCATCTGCGTCGTAAGTGGTAAACCATGTAGACTCTCCAAATCCGGTTCTCCATTCCTCACTACTCAGGCTACCATCTGCATCTGTATCAAAGGTGGCGAAATCAGTATCTTCTGAATAATTACCATACATACTTGCGTATCCCTGGTTCCACTCATCTTCACTAATTAAATCATCATTATCAACATCAGTATTTCCAAAAGTAGTGGCATAGAATTCATCCTCATTTAAACCACCATCAGCATCTACGTCCCAGGTGGTAAAATCATTTTGGTAAGTGTCACCAATCTCATCCGCATCAAGGAATCCGTCTTCATTGGTATCAAAATCACTAAATGCCTGCCCGTTTGAATCATCTTCTACAAACACGGTAATAGTTTCCATCACCAATGTGTTGTTGGCTCCTCTAATAGGATCATCAAAAGTATCCCAGGTACCCTGAGTACCTTGTGTTGCATTGTCGGCGTAAAGTTTTATAGAAATTTCATCTCCGGCTTCACCTCCTGTGAAATTCACATCGTCATTAAAGGTTAATTGCACATCAGAGTTAGATCCCTCATCCACCATTACCGGCTCAGTAATAAAATTATTGGTACTTTCATCTCCGCCCATTACGGCTACTACCCAGCTGTCCTGACCTACTGTTACATTGGAAATAGTAATTTGGCCATCGTTAACTGTTTGATTGTCCTGCACTACTATTGAACCTGTAGGTTCTACGATCAGGTCATCCACATCATCATCATTGCTACAGCTGGTAAACCCAACCGCAAAAAGCATCAATGCAAAATACATAAGGTACTTTGAAAAATTTTTACTTAAACTGCTCATATTTATTGTTTTAGGTTAATAAATTCAATGCAAAAATCTATAAAAAATCCTCTACGGAAAAATTTTTAAGACGGTTAGCGGCAACATTTATTGGATATTTAACTTCTTTCTTAATACCGTCCAAACAGAAAGATTGCAGAGAGGCTTTTGTGTGAAAATGCGTTAATTGGCTATTCTTTATACAATAAGTACAGCAAATAAAAAAACCTACCGCATAGGGGCGATAGGTTTTAAAGAGTAAATAAAAAAAAATTATTAGCTTTTTGCTATAGGATCCAGGATCAATTCTATACGTTTAAGTGCATCCTCTAAATGGTAACGGGTCAATTGATCATTGCTTCTGTTTACCGCATTTCTAATGCTTCGTTGCAAGGTTGTTAATTCTCCCCTTACAACAGGCCTGATGTCACTTTGAGCCACATCAATTCTTGAACCTGCAGATCCCCATCCACCAGCGGCGGGCTGTTCCTGGGTCATTAAATGTTCCATTCTGGATAGATATGCTCGTTGCAGATTTCTTCTGTAAGCATCTATAGCTCCACCACGATTTAATTCACTCCAAATTCCGGTACGTACATCGGTCATCATATTAATTAAAGAGTAGGCACCATTTCCATTGACTTCGCTGTTTTCCATTAGCCTTGCCATTCTTCCGAAGTCAAGGAGATTAGAAAGCGATCTTTCCTGAAAGTTTCTCACTCTTTCCATATTTCCGTCAAATTCGGTCTTATTGAATATCTCCTGGTCAATTAACCATGTTGGAGTTTCAAAGAGTTCTTTATGAAGAAAATTCATGGCTTTTTTCTGGGTTTCGGTATCTACGTGAGTATATACAGCACCTTCCTGGTCGTAAGTTTTATACATTTCGTATACACCACCAATGTTGGCTGTAACATGACCCATATACCTGTTGTATTGTCCAAGAACCTGACCGTACATAGTTCCAAGATCCCGATAATCTTTGCCATCTTCAGCAGTCCACTCAATTAAATTAGGAACTATAAGCTTAAGATTTGCAATCCCATATTGGCTTGCAAGAACAGCATCGTCACCAAGATCTTCAGTTTGTGAACTGGGATCAATAACTCCACCTTGTTGTCTTCCGAATCTATAATTTGGATCTCCCGCATGTTCAAGGATCCATTTGTCAAGCGTTTCTTTTTCGTCCTTTCCGGACTTACCAATTATAGGACGATAACCCCATGAAATAGAATATTTATCATAGATACCTATTTCCGGCATTAAAGCAACATCTCCGTCTCCTGGTTGTGCTATGTAATTAAAGCGGGCATAATCCATTATAGATGGAGCTGTTCCAAATTCTTTTGTAAATTCAGGATCTCTTAATTTCTCTACAGGATAAGCAACACTACTCCCCATGTTATGAGGTAAACCTAAAGTGTGACCTACTTCGTGAGAAGACACAAAACGTATCAATCTTCCCATAACTTCATCTTTAAATTGCACTCCACGGGCATCTTCATTGATAGCTGCAGTTTGAACGAAGAACCAATTTCTCAAAAGGGTCATTACATTATGGTACCAGTTAATGTTGGATTCAATTATTTCTCCTGAACGAGGATCACTAATATGAGGGCCATTGGCGTTGGGAATGGGAGAGGCAAGATACCTTACCACCGAGTAACGCACATCATCCGGACTCCAGTGAGGATCTTCTTCTTTTGTGGGAGGATCTTTTGCAATAATGGCATTTTTAAATCCTGCGGCTTCAAATGCAACCTGCCAGTCCTCTATACCTTGCTTAATGTATGGGATCCATTGCTTAGGAGTGGCCCTGTCAACGTAATAAACAATTTGTTTTTTAGGCTCAACCAGTTCTCCTCTTTCAAATTTCTCCAGATCTTCATCTTTAACTTCCAGTCTCCAACGGTCAAGGTACCTAACTGTTTTAGATTCCTGTGCATCAAGACCATAATCTGTTTGTCCTCTGGCAAACCAACCTACCCGTTGGTCAAAATAGCGTCTCGCCATGGGTTCCTTTGGTAGCAGGATCATAGAATTGTTCATTTCTACAGAAATAGATCCTGTACTGGAATTTGAAGGGGGATTACCCGCTAAATATGTTTTTACATGTCTTACCTCCACATTTTCAGGATATGTTCGAATTGTGTCGATATAAGACCTGCTGTCATCCAGCCTGGTTACTTTATATTGTTTTCTGTCTCTGTCTGAAAGGCCAAGAGCAAGAACATCTTTGCTGTAAAGATCTGTTACATCAATAACATACTTGTTTCCTATTGAATCCTTTCTAACCGCTTTAACCGGAAAAGTCTGAAGTACAGGTTCAAAATTTGAGTTCACCACAGCCTCATGAATGGGTAGGGAATCTGCAGCAAAAATTTCATGAGAAACTACTCTTAGCAAAACCTTATTATTTTTTCTTTCCCAACGGTGCATTTGGGTATTTTGTTGGCCTCCTCCCCAACCTATTCCGGTTGCGGTTTTTGAAGTCCTGGTAACTGTAAGCATTTCTCTGTTGAAAAGGCTGTCAGGGATTTCGTAAAAATACTTCTCATCAATTTGATGAACGGTAAATAAACCCTCATTTGATTTGGCATCTTTGGTAATTACTTTATTGTAGGGTTTAAGCCCGTTTTTTTCCTTGTCTGCAGGTTGTTCTGAAGCTGTTGCCGGTGTTTTATCTTTTGATTGAAAAACGGCACAACCTGAAACAGAAAAAGACAAGGCTACAATTAGGAGCTTGTTCGAAAAATGTTTAGTCATGAAAACTTGTTTTAGAATGATTATAAAATGTGTGAAGTATGAATTAAATGTAAACAACGGTGCAAAATCTTTGCCGTACGCTCCTTAGACGGCAAAATAAATAAAAGGTTTAAAGAAAGGTTAAAATAAATTTGCTTTTAACTTTTGTCTAAAGCTTTTTTGCTGCCTTCCCAAATCACTCATTTTTACTGCAAATGTATTTCCTAATGAAGTTTTTCATAAAAAGGAATTTATTCGCATTTATTATGTGGTAAACAACGATTATAATTTTGTGTTAAGCGCAGAGTTTTGTTTTTAGGATCATCTAAGAATCTGTAATTTCAATGTTCACCAATAAAAATAATGACTATGAAAAAGATCGTGAACTTAGTTGCTCAAAAAGCAAACATTTCAGATGAACAGGCAAGAACTGCAGTTAATACCGTTGCTTCCTTTTTGAAAGATAAACTTCCTCCGGGAGTTGCCGGGCAGGTAGATAACTATTTAAATGATGAAGAAGGATCTACAGGTTCGGGAGATAAAACCTCAGGAGGTATGGGCGGAATGGCCGATAAAGTAGGAGGTATGTTCGGAAAGAAATAAATGATGAGCTTACGAAAGAAAATAGCCCTCTTTAGAAGATTCAAGAGGGCTATTTATTTCATATAATTTTATAAAATTAATTTTCATACCACTTCACTACTTCTTCAAGCTGAAGGGCAGCTACCGGTAATTTGTTTTTCTTTCTAATGCCGTTTAATTTTTGGTGTACCTGTGTAGGTTTATTTTCTTTTAATTTAGAAACACTGTGGAACTCGTGCATTACTGTATCAACCCATTCCTGTGGAACACCTAATTTTATAAAATCTTCGGGTTTAGGAATGGTGCCTTTCTTTTCCGGCTTCATTTGTGGAAAGAACAGCACTTCCTGGATAGACTGTTTATTGGTAAGGAACATGATAAGCCTGTCCATCCCAATACCGAGTCCGGAAGTAGGAGGCATTCCATACTCCAGGGCTCTTAAAAAATCGTGGTCAATAAACATAGCCTCATCGTCTCCTTTTTCTGAAAGTTTCAACTGCTCTTCAAATCTTTCCCTTTGATCAATAGGGTCGTTAAGTTCTGTGTAGGCATTGGCAATTTCTTTCCCACATACCATAAGTTCAAAACGCTCAGTAAGTTCAGGATTGTCCCGATGGGTTTTGCATAAAGGGCTCATTTCCTTTGGATAGTCGGTAATAAAAGTGGGTTGTATAAATTTCCCTTCACATTTCTCTCCAAATATTTCGTCGATAAGCTTTCCTTTTCCCATGGTGTCATCAACATCTACCCCCTGTCTCTTATACACATCT